>NZ_JH992901.1:5582388-5882388 GCF_000315565.1 Mastigocladopsis repens PCC 10914
AATTCCGAGTTCAGAGGTCGGAGTTCCGAGTTCAGAGGTCGGAGTTCCGAGTTCAGAGGTCGGAGTTCCGAGTTCAGAGGTCGGAGTTCCGAGTTCCGAGGTCGGAGTTCCGAGTTCCGAGGTCGAAGTTCCGAGTTCAGAGGTCGGAGTTCCGAGTTCAGAGGTCGAAACATATACTACAAGGTAGGGGTACAGTATGCTTACCCCTACAAACGACCGAATAAAATTAAGGTTGCCCCGTTCTCAAGAAAATAGACATCTCCAGAAATTAATTGTGCGTTGTCCATAACCCTTGTAGAGACGCGCCATGGCGCGTCTCTACATTGTTTTTCACCAGATGTCTAATATAGAATCATATATATTTGTATGTCTTTCGAGTGGGACAACGCAAAAGACAAGCAAAACATAGAGAAACACGGTATACGCTTTGATGAAGCCAAAAGGGTGTTCGATGACCCTTTTGCAATTACAAGAGAAGATAGCCGATTTGACTATGGTGAGATACGGGAAGTCACCCTTGGTGAGATTCCGTTAAGCACACTTGCTATAAGCATCGTGGTGGTGGTCATTCACACCCAACGTAATGGGCATACTCGGATCATCTCGGCTCGCAAGGCAAACAAAAAAGAGAGGGCGTACTATGAGCAAAACAAACTTCTCGGCTGATATGTCTCCTGAGGAACGTCACAAGGAGCTAGTCGAGATGCCGGATGAAGAAATCGATTACTCTGATATTGCCCCACTTAATGAAGACTTCTGGAAGAATGCCGAGTTTTCGTTACCCCAGAAGAAGGAGGGGATTTATATAAAACTTAACCCTCAAACGCTTCAATGGTTTCGGAGTCGAGGGAGGGAGTATCAAGCGATGATTGATGCAGTGCTGACTTCCTATGTAGAGCATCAGGAAAAACTCGGCAAACAGAGCCAGGAGGAATAATATCAAGTTAGGTCTAGAAGTTAATTGCTTTCCTGTTCGTCTAGCCAATTCACTAAATCAGCTATTGATGACATTCTAAAAAGCGCTCTACCTAAAGCTTCTAGCTGTTCTTTATTGAAAACTTGAACTCGCTCAATAATTGACGAATCAATTTCACCAAAGCGTTCATCAAGTAAAGACAGACAGAATCTAAGCGCTTCTTTTTGTTCTCCCTTCTGTTCTCCCTTCTGCAAAATATCCTGATAAATCACTGACTCTTGCATAACATCCTCGCTCAAAAATTGACGAATCAAGTTTTTATCAAATTTCAAACCCGCTAATATCTCTGTGTAAGCTGCGATATTCTGCCTCGTCTCCCTATCGGAAATTGTAGCAACACTCTGGGCAACCTGCGATAATAACGCTTGGGGTGAGTTTGTTTGTGTTAACGGTGCTAACGGTAAGAGTGCAGGATTGTTGAGAAATTGTACTGAATCTTGTTCCCACATCCGTAAAACGCGATAGCAAATCGCCCTCAGACTGGAAGTCTGGGGCTACACAAACAAAGCCTGCCTCCGCAGGCTAAAATCAGTCCGCGCAGGCGGACTTTGCCTGTGTAGCCGCGATTTCTAATCGCCTGGTCTTTTCTGACGGATCAATCTGACTATTCGTCATTGCGAGTGGAACGAAGTGAAACGAAGCAATCGCAATGATGAGATTGCTTCACTCCGCTATCGCTGCGTGAACGCAATGACAATTGCTTAAACGGACATGATATAAAATGCGATTTTCTGTTTGCAAAAAAGTTAAAGAATCAGCGCGAATTGGTTCAATGCTCAATTCTGTTTTTAACACTTCGATGCTTCGTGGTTCAACAGCTAACAACCAACGCGCAAAATCCGTTGGATATTTTTCAGCTAATATTTTACAAACATTGTCTTAGCTCACAAATTAGACCTCTTGCATCTCTTTGATTCCATCTGTGTCCATCCGTGTCCATCTGTGGTTAATTATTCTTTTTTTTGTTGGTAGGGTGTGTTAAGCCACCAGAATCCCGCACCATCAGAGATTTTCGGTGCGTTAGGACAAATGTCCATAACGCACCCTACCAGATGAAAGTTTCAAAGTCGAGAATGTTGCACTCTATCAATGCATAAGTTGAACTCACCAACACCTATAAATATATAGATAAATAGAGAACACCAAACCACTCAAGTGAATCTCAGATTATGATACAACCATCAACGCCTAAGCAATGACACTGCGCGGTGTCCCCCATGCTGAAAATTCCCCGCAACACTAGAAAGTCTGCCTTTCTCCTTTTCCCTGTCACGCTTTTGCTTGTTCTCCTCCTCTGGCTACCTTGGGTGAGTGCGGAAGAAGAACCGAAGCCTGCAATCAAACCTTTTTTAGGTCTTTTGCTCTCAGGTTATCGAGATTTAAAAGAATATCAGCAGCGCGTTGGTTCACCATTATTAAACATAGCAGAAATCGAATGGTTAGCTCCCTTAAGCGAAGAAGACACAAAGACATTGATTAGCGATCGCGCAGAACAGGAACAAATTTCTTTCACACAGGAAAGAATGACTTCTGTTATAGAATGGTCAGGATGCCATCCATATTTAATACAACAAACGCTTAATGTTATCTTCGACTACAAAACAGACTCCTGCACAAATTTAATAAATAAATTAATACAGCACCACGACAAAGACTTTTCGTCATGGTGGAATGAAGAAAAACATTCTGGTTGCTTTGGTGAAACTGAACGAACAGTTTATCAAGCCCTTGTTGAGAACGGAAAAGGAAGTTCCAAAACTTTGGCACAGTGTACAGGTTTCAGTCGAGGAACTGTGACAGATGCTTTAGAAGTTATTGCTGGAACTGGTGTGATTCAGCTTTTAGATGATGAGTGTTATACCGTCGGTTCTCGGCTGTTTGAGGAATGGTTGACACTCCCACACCTAGAAGGTGTGGGATTCTTGAAGACTAAGCCAAGTCTCCAATATCCCATAAACTCAATTGAGTTGGCGGGTTCCCAGGCACACCGCGTTTGCTATTTCTAGCACGGTGTTTCCTTTTAATCCCTGTTGATTCAGGGTTGGGCGTTTCAAACAGTACTAGCTGTTTGGGTTCCGCAGAGTCCCTGCGTACCTTTATCATTCTTTTGATTACTAACCCGTTTTGTTGTACTGCACGGGTTTTTATATTGATAGCGGCTTGCTTATCTGCGTGTGTTTCATACCCGCATGATATGCAAACAAACTTTTCTCCAAAACGAGACAAAGCGTCTACAACACCGCATTTAGAGCAAGTACGGCTCGTGTTTTTTGAGTCTACCTTGAAAAAACTTTTTCCCAACTTCGCAGCTGCGTACTGAATTTTTTCTATCAAGGTTCCCCATGAAGCATCAGAGATAGAACGGTTCAAACCGCGTTTAGCTGATTGACCGTTTTTGAGAAATCGACCTTGTTTAACATCATCAGGCTTCGGTTTACACTTCGACTTCATCCCTTTGATATTCAAGTCTTCCACGCTGATAGCGTCAGCTTTTCTAACTATCTTGCTGGCAACTAGCCATTGGTTGGCAGTGCGTTTGTCAGCGTGCTTTTTGTAGAGCCTAGCAACTTTTTGCGCTTCTTTGTTGCGATTGGCACTACCTTTCTTTTTTCTAGATAAGCGTCGCTGCCTGATTTTTAAAGTACGTTTACCTTTCTTGGAGGTACTAGGGCGGGGATTATCAAAGTCAGAACCATCTGAGCAATGAACAAGCTTAGTCAATCCCATGTCCAATCCCACAACAGTATTAACTTCTTTTGGGGTTGGATAATCGGGAACTGAATCATCCCTAATTAATATACTCGTGTACCACCCATCTGCTTTTTTACGCAGCGTTACAGTACGAATCTGGAATCCTTGTGGAATAGGACGAGAATTATAAAAACGCATCCACCCTATTGATGGCAGATATATTTTATTCCCATCGAGCTTAACGTCACCTGGCTTGTATTGGAAAGAACGAAAGTTAGACCTGTTTTTGAACGAAGGAAAGCCACGACCATGTTTAAAGAAGCCTTCCATTGCCGTGTCAAGACGCTTTACTAGCATCTGCAACACGTTAGAGTGGATTGCTTTGTACCAAGGTCTAGCTTGCTTCATTTCTGACAAATAAGTATCTTGCATCAAACTTGCAGAACGCTTTTTGATGACTCCGTTTCTGTCTGGATTCTTCCAAGGATTGTGCAAGTTTGAGTTTTTGCTCAACGAACAAGTTAATGGGTATCGCTCAGTTTTTGTTCTGATATCACAATACTCACCCATAATAAAGGTTTGATAATAGCCGTCAATACGGTCAGCTAGAAACCAATTGAACAAACTACGCTGCATATCTAGCCACGAATCCATGACTTTTGATTGACTTTGCCTAGGGCGTAACTTGTACTGGTAACTAACCTGCATCTTGACTTATCTCTCTTTCTCGACCTACAATTAGCTTAGTTTACCTAGCTAAAAATGTCAACACCAAGACCTAAAAAGAAAGCAATGAGGAACGAGCCTTTGTTTTACGATGAAACAAAGGTTAGAAAAGCTATTTGGTTAACTCCTTCTACTTGGGATCTTTTAAAACAAGTATCTGAATCTGAAGGGGTTAGTGTTAGCGAATTAGTTGAAAGATGGGGACGGCACTTAAAAGTGCCTGCGGCTTCCTCCCACGCCTGAAGGACGTATGTGGGTTCCTCAGTCACCCACATACTCGTGGGCTTCCGCCTTTAATCTATGTGACACAACAGACACCTTGAGCTACATATATTATTAACAGTGAACAGTGAACAGTAAACAGTTATCAGTTAAATCCTTGGGTCTAAGTCCCCCACCAATTGGTGGAAGGCGTTGGTGGCGGGTCTAAATCCCCCACCATAAGCCTGATAACTGATAACTGATAACTGATAACTGATTTAATTATAGGAATGCTATAGATAGAAATTTTATTGAGGATTCTGCTTATGACTACTTCTATGCAAGATAGCTCAACTATAAACAAACTCATCCTACCTTTAGAAAGTGGAGATAGACTCACCCGCCATGAATTTGAGCATCGTTATGCCGCAATGCCTCATATAAAAAAAGCAGAATTAATTGAAGGAGTTGTTTACTTGTCATCACCAGTACGTTTTAGAAGTCATGGACAACCACATGGACATTTGATGACTTGGCTAGGAATTTATCAAGCCTCAACTCCTAATGTGAAGTTAGGCGACAATGCGACAGTACGCTTAGATTTAGACAATGAACCACAACCTGATGCTGTGTTGTTGATAGATGAAACACTGGGAGGACAAGCACGCATTAGTGAAGATGATTACATCGAAGGCGCACCAGAGTTAGTAGTAGAAGTTGCAGCTAGTAGTGCATCAATTGACTTACATGATAAGAAAAAGGCATATCGTCGCAACGGTGTTCAAGAGTATATTGTCTGGCAAGTTTTGGATAATAAATTAGATTGGTTCAGTTTGCAAAATGGTGAGTATATTTTATTAGAAGTAAATGCTGATGGTGTTATCAAAAGTCAAGTTTTTCCTGGTTTGTGGTTAGCTGTACCAGCACTTCTCGCAGGGGATATGACGAAGGTTTTAGCAGTGTTGCAACAAGGGTTGAATTCAATAGAACACGCAAGTTTTGTGCAAAAGTTTGGAAAAAAGGAATAATTAACCCAATACCATTCAGATAAGACCAAAACAGTTATCAGCACGGCAATGTAGAGACGCGCCATGGCGCGTCTCTACACCTCAGCGAATCTCACCAAAAATCCTTAACTGAACCGTATTGATAATTAACCGCAGATGGACTCTTGCGTGCGTTGCGGTGAATCAGCCCTGCAGGCGGTGAGACCAGTGCTGCAGGAGGTGAGACCAGTGCTGCAGGAGGTGAGACCAGTGCTGCAGGAGGTGAGACCAGTGCTGCAGGAGGTGAGACCAGTGCTGCAGGAGGTGAGACCAGTGCTGCAGGAGGGTTTCCCTCCGCAGGCAACTGGCGAACCCGAAGGGGTTTCCCTCCGCAGGCAACTGGCGAACCCGAAGGGGTTTCCCTCCGCAGGCAACTGGCGAACCCGAAGGGGTTTCCCTCCGCAGGCAACTGGCGTAAGCGCAAAGCGCAGGCTCCTTCATGTGCGTAGCGTGTCCGTGCCTCCTACGGAGGAGCTTACGCTAACGCCCTTGGCGTGCCGCAGGCATAGGACATACCCGTTCGCCGTAAGGCGTGGCGTCAGCCATAGGGGTTTCCCGCGCCCTGGGGACTGTGAACCCGTGCCTCTTTCAGAGGAGCTCCGCTAACGCCCTTGGCGTGCCGTAGGCATAGGGAGGTTCCCTCCGTTGTAGCAACTGCCGTGCAGATGGACGCAGATAATTATTTACTTTTGCAAGTGGTTTAATGATTTATTGCGTGATCAATTTGTTTGAGCAATCCTTCGAGGGTGAAAGAATTATCTAAGACAACATCTGCACGAGCTATTTTTTCTGCTAATGGTATTTGACTCTTAATCCGGACTTGTGCTTGTTGTTGACTTAAGTTGTTTCGTTGTATTAATCTTTGCAGTTGTTGTTCTTCAGAACAACTGACTACCCAAATTTCTGTGACTAAATCAGTCATTTGTGCTTCAAAAAGCAAAGGCACAACTAACACTAATGTTTGTGCAGGTGAGAGAGAAATCTCTTTGAGAAAGCGATCGCGCACATATGGATGAATCAAACCCTCTACCCAGTTGCGTTCCTGTTGATTGTTAAAAATAATCTCACCTAACTTTTGGCGGTTGAGGTTGCCGTCTGCAAGTAAAATGTTTTTTCCATAACGTTGAGCAATTTCTTGTAAAATAGGTGAACCTACAGCGACAGCTTCTCTAGCATAAATATCTCCATCCAAAATAGGCAAATTGTAAGCACTAGCCAAATAATTGGCAACAGTGGTTTTGCCTGTGGCAATGCCTCCTGTTAATCCAATGATGCGTTTAGTCATGAGAAAAGGCTTAGTGGTTAGTAGTTAGTAGTTAGTGGGTAGACAACTATCAACTATCAACTATCTAAATTTAAGAATTTGTTGCCCATTTTATCAATGCTTGAGTTAATCCATCTAAAGTATATTCTTCAGCCTCTACATCCACACGACCAAGTAAGGAACGACAAGTTTGAGAGGTTTGGGGACCGATTGAGGCAATACAAACTCCCTCTAAGGAATTTGCCACCACAGATGATTGATTGTCCTGAGAAATTTCAGAAAATATCTTTTCTGCTAGTTGACAAAAAAATTGTACAGTTTTAGAACTGGCAAAGGTAACAACATCCACATTTCCACTTTGAAGAGCTAACTCCGCTGAGGGAGGAACACTCTTGGGACAGCAAGATTGATAAGCCGCCACCTCTATCACCTCTGCTCCTTTTGCGGTTAATTGTTGGACTAAAATTTCCCGTCCGCCGCTTTCTACTCTGGGGAATAAAACCTTTTTACCTGTCAGTTCTTCGCTTAAGTTTTCCACCAATGAATCTGCAATAAAGTTAGGAGGAATAAAGTCCGGTTGCAGAGAGTGTCGGTTGAGACTTTGGGCTGTTTTTTCACCGACAACGGCAATTTTAATTCCAGCTAAGGCGCGAGCATCTTTACCCTGTGCAAACAGTCGTTCAAAAAAGTAATCTACGCCATTAGTTGAAGTTAGAATTAACCAATGGAAGTCGGATAAATTGGCAATGGCATTATCCAAATCTTCCCAACTGGAAGGCGAACCAATTTCTAATGCTGGCATTTCAATGACAGTTGCGCCTGATGCGGTGAGAAGTTCGGTCAATTGACTCGAGTGACCAACCGAACGTGTCACCAGAATTGTTTTGCCCCAGAGGGGAAGTTGGCAAGATGGGGAGTTCGGTAAATTGGGAGATGCAGGTTGGGTTGTTGACATAATTTTGGGGTGCAAAGCGTTATCTACTGAAAAATCCTCTCATGATATTTTCTCAGGTTGCAAATAACTGCGTAGTCTCACAACTTCGCCAATCACAATAATCACTGGCGATAACGACACACCAGATGTTTGCTCAAGTATATTTTCTAAAGTGCTTATCCAGATTTCTTGTTGTGGAGTTCCTGCCCATCGGATAATGGCAATAGGTGTTGAGCGCGATCTGCCTTGTCGCACCAGCCGATGTATAATTTCAGCTAGATGCTGCCCTCCCATCAAAATCACCAGCGTCTCTAACCGTGACAAAGCCTCCCAATCCAAAGCATCTGGCTCATGAGCCGTAAACACAGCAAAACACCGACTCATGACCGGATCTGTCAGAGGAATTCCCGCTAGCAACGGCGCTGCTAGCGCTGAGGAAATTCCCGGTACAACTTCAAACTCACAACCAGCCGCCTTCAACGCCTCAATTTCAGAAGTGCAGCGACCAAAAATAAACGGATCACCAGACTTCAGGCGAACAACCTGCTTTCCCTGCTGGCAATACTTTAGCAGTAACTCGTTAATTTCACCTTGAGGCGTACTTGGTTGACCACCCCGTTTTCCTACATTCAGCTTTAAACAATTAGGCGGTACGCATTGCAACAACTCGGCATCTACTAGGGCATCGTAAACCAAGACTTCAGCATTTGATAAAAGCTTATATGCCTTTAGCGTCAAGTATGCCATATCTCCTGGTCCAGCACCTACGAGGTAGATTTTGCCCTTTTGTTCAGCCATGAGTTACGAATTATTTTTACTGATTTTTTGCAGAATACTATTAATTTGTTCGGCTTTTTCTGGTTGACGTTGTGCTAGGCATAAATCTCTAGCTTTTTGCAGAGTAGCAATTGCTTCCCCTTTCTTTTCTTGTCGCATTAAAGCATTCGACAGACGTAAATAAGCATCAACTTTTTTAGGAGCGCGGTCAATCACTTCTTGGAATTGTTGGGTTGCTTCTTCTACTTTACTTTGCTGCATCAAAGAATCTCCTAGCAACAAGTGAACCCCATCATTAGTAGAATTTCGAGAAATCACTTGACGAAAAGCCGCTTCTGCATCTTTATAATTTTCTTGCTGATAAAGATTCACTCCTTTTTGAAAAAGATTTGAAGTAATTAAGGTTTTCCAAGAAAAATAAACGAGGAGAGTGATACTAGAAATGACAGCAGTTATGGCGATAATATAACTTGGTTGAAAGTCAAACATTGTTTTAACAGTTTATCTATAAAATGAATTTCCAATGCTAGGGTGCGTTAACGCAGGGTAACGCACCTTAAGAATATTCTAAACTACAGCAAATTTTCCAGCTAAAAGACAAGCTATTGGGAAAATCAAATATTCCAGGAAAAACAGTTTCCAGATGAATTGATAGAAGCGAGCCACTGCACTTTTTTCTTGCAAGTTGACTTGTCTACTCCGCCACCACATCAAAACCAGTGCAACGAGATGAGTCATCACCAAAAAAACAGAATTCACCTCAGCCAGCCGCAGCACACCAACAAAAATCATCCCCACATAGCAGATAGTTAATACCCAAAGAGCGAGATTGAAAACTGCTTGCTTACCAAGTTGAATAGTAAAAGTCTTGATATTGTATTGGAGGTCTCCTTCCATGTCGGGAATGTCTTTAAAGATGGCGATCGCAAACGTAAAAACCAAAATAAACAATGTCAGCAACCACACAGCAGACGGAATTGATAGAAATGCAGTTCGCGTCTGTTCACCAGCAGACAACACCCAATTAAAGTGCAAAAACAACCCTAAATTAACAACTGATCCGCGCACTGAAAAAATACAAACCGCCGCCCAAAAAGGAAACCGCTTTAAACGAATTGGCGGCAAAGAATAAGCAGTACCAATCGCTAAACTAATCCCCACCATTCCCAACAAAAACGGTCCTTGAAGCCAAGCCAAAAGCAACGCCAAAATTCCGGTAATTGCCACAATTAAGTTCCCTGTACGTCGGGAAAACTCCCCAGAGGCAAGAGGCAAATGTGGCTTATTAATCTTGTCAATTGCCACATCTTCTAGTTGATTCAGCCCCACAATATAGATATTGCCACAAACACAGGCAATCCATGCTCCTAAAAGAGGGAATAGGGAATAATTACCATCACTCATAGCAACAGCAATCAAATACAACCCCAACACACTCAAACTCGTACCAATAATCGTGTGAGGACGCGAAAACTTCCAAAAACTATAAAACCAACTAGCTTGAAACCCTGGCTGTGAAACCTGACTCATAAAACCTCGTGGGTGGTGTGGAAACCCATAGCCTTTAGGCATGGGAGGAAACACGACACGAGAACCTTTAGGTTCCGTGAATCTGTGCTACACTAGGATGAGTTATTAACCGTCCCAAATGCAAACAATATCTGTAAAATGCAAGCTTCAAGTCCCTGTAGAGTTTTGCCAAGAAATTGATGTTACTTTGCAGGGTTTTGCTAATGCTTGTAACCAGATATATGAGGTTGCAAAACGCGAGAATTGCTGGAACACAACCAAGCTTCACCACAAGGTGTATAAACCAGTGCGAGAAGCTACAGGATTGAAAGCAAACCATGTCTGCCAAGCAATTCGTCGCGTAACCGGTAACGCCAAAGCAGTTAAGCAAGTCCATGAATTTAGACCAACATCCTTGAACTTGGATATTCGGACTTTTCAATATATTGAGGAATTGCAAACTGTTGGCGTTACTTTGATGTGTGGTCGAGTCAAGTTCAAGTTGAGTATTGGTAACTACCAATTGGCTTTGCTTAAAGGGCAATCTCCAACTGCTGCTACCCTCAACAAGACAAGACGAGGTGACTACTACATCAATATCTGTGTTGACTTGCCCACCAACCCAACAGGCAAAACACCCGTCTTGAAAAGTTTTGCGCCGGGAAACCCGGACGCGCAAACTTTTCGCAAAGTAATTGGGGTTGATTTGGGTAGAAGAGATATTGCAACCACTTCTACGGGTAAATCGTGGAGTGGGAAACAGATTCAAAACACTCGTGACCGATACAGTAAGGTCAGAGCTAATGTTCAAAGCAAACGCACTCGCAGTTCTAGACGACTGTTGAGAAGGCTTTCTGGCAGAGAACAAAGGTTCCAAAAGTGGTTGAATCACAATATTTCTAAATGCTTGGTTCAACATGGTGAACGCAGTAATGCTGCCTTGGCGTTTGAAAACTTGACCAATATCAGAGAATCGCTCAACCAAAAACCACGCAGTAAGACTGAACGACGCAGAACGAACAACTGGGCTTTTTATCAGTTGAGATTGTTTGTTGAGTACAAAGCGAACATTGCTAGTGTACCCGTCGTCTTTATCCCACCCGCATACACCAGTCAGACTTGCTCTCGGTGTGGGCATATTCACCCCGTCAAAGGTAAATTTTATCGTTCTGGTAAATCGTTCAAGTGTGGGCATTGCGGTTTTGAGCATGACGCTGATATTAATGCTGCTTTGAATATTGCAGCTTTGGGGTTGTCCGTAATCCAGCCCGAAAGTCCGGGGATTAGTTGCCAGTTGGAAGGACAGTTAAATCTGTTTCCGACTAGCCTCTTTGAACTGGGCTAAAGCCCAATGCCTACGGCACGCTTGCGCGAACGGCTTTTAGCCGTGGGTTGCTTACTCTCTCCTCTCTTTGCGCTCTCTCTTGCTTGGTGCGGTTCGTTATTTTACGCCACACAACAACCCAAACCGAATCAACCCGCGTTCATAACCCCGACGCATCAACCCCAGAGACAGCGCCCCTTGGATTGTACTCCAACCCGAACACAGCAAACCCCAAATCGCCTTTGGAGAAAACGCTGAATCAATCACGACATTCCAAAACGGCGCAACAGCCTTTGACCAATCAGCAGTACGAATGTTTTGCAAACCCAGTTGACGGGCAATAACTTCATACTGCGGTAAAGAAATCACATATGGCAAGCAGTACACCCGGTAAATCTCTGCCAAGTGCTTCTCCTCATCCGTCGTAAGTGGTGAATTATCAATTGGTCGATGACACCAAGTCACCATAATCAACATTCCACCAGGTTTGAGCACCCGATAGCACTCTTGCATAAACTTAGTCTTATCCGGCATATGCTCACCGCTTTCCAGTGCCCAAACCAAGTCAAAAGAGTTGTCAGTAAAAGGCATTGCTTGAGCATCAGCGACTTGAAAATGAGTCCTAGCACTCAACCCAAACTCAGAAGCACGTTCTGTCGCTCTTGCCGCTTGCACTGGACTCAGAGTAATTCCTGTCGCCCTGGCATGAAATTTTTCTGCCAGATACAAGGAACTCCCACCAATTCCACAACCCACGTCTAGGATATTCTCAGCTTGTTGGACTCCTGTCCACTTGAGAATTTCTTCAATTAAGTCAATTTGCGCCTGACGACGATCTTTATTTTCCGTACCATCTGTACCATAGTAACCGTGGTGCATATGTTCGCCCCATATCTGTTCCCACAGACCGGAGGAAGCATCGTAAAATTGCTGAATTTGCTCGTAAAGTGTTGCATTCATGAAGGAAGCGGTGTAAAAAGCAGAATTCAAATAAATAACCTACTGGTAGGCTACCATGTGTGTTTTTAATTAAATAAAGGTGTTTTTGCTTTTAGAGAAGCGAAAGCCTGACCCTATTTCTAGGGGTTGTTACATTTATGACTTTTTCTATGACTGTTTCTCGGACAATTTGCTTAGGATTTCTAGCAGTCATCACTGTAGGAACTATCCTGCTGATGATGCCTTTTTCTACCAGTAGTGGTACGTGGAATAACTTAATTGTGGCTTTGTTTACTTCAACATCAGCAGTTTGTGTCACAGGTTTATCGGTCGTAGATCCTGGCACCTATTTTTCTTTTTGGGGTCAGTTGTTTATTGTGCTACTAGTACAAATTGGTGGTTTGGGCTACATGACAACCACAACCTTTTTGATTCTCCTTATCGGTCGTAAATTTGACCTACGACAAAAAGTTGCCATTCAACAAGCCTTAGACCGACCGGGAATGCATGGAAGTGCTCAAATTATTCGCTCAATTATTGCCACGACCCTGATTTTTGAAATCACTGGTATATTTTTATTGCTACCAGCTTTTGTCCCCGACTATGGATGGAATCAAGGACTTTGGTTGGCTATTTTTCATAGCATTAACTCTTGGAATAACGCGGGTTTTAGTTTGTTTAAGGATAACTTGATTGGATATCAGCAATCATTGTTAGTAGCCTTCTCTGTGACATTCTTGATTATCTTGGGAGGAATTGGTTATCAAGTCATTTTGGAAGCTTACTTTTGGTTACGCGATCGCTTTCTGAAGAAACAAACTAAGCTCGTGTTTTCCCTAGATTTTAAAGTGGCAACTAGCACAACATTATTTCTCTTGATATTTGGAACAGTTGCCTTTTTCTATGTAGAGTTAAGAAATCCGGAAACATTTGGAGATTTGAGTTTTCGCGACAAGTTATTAGTAGCTTGGTTTCAATCGGTTACTCCTAGAACTGCTGGATTCAATACCATAGATATAGGCAAAATGACCACAGCAGGGCTATTTATTACGATTGCATTCATGTTTATAGGTGCAAGTCCTGGTGGTACTGGAGGCGGACTCAAAACGACAACATTGAGAGTTCTCACCAGTTGCACTAAAGCAATTCTCCAAGGTAAAGAAGAAGTTTTATTGTACGACCGTAAGATAGCAATATCTGTAATTTTAAAAGCTGTTGGAGCTTTGATTGGTTCAGTGGGAACCGTCATTGTATCTACCATTTTAATTGCACTAACAGACCCAGACTTAGAATTTATTCAACTTTTATTTGAAGTCGTGTCAGCGTTTGCTACTGTGGGGCTTTCTACTGGAATTACAGGCAGTGTGTCTGCCGCAGCAAAGTTAATATTAATTGCGACAATGTATATTGGAAGAGTGGGGATTTTGCTGCTGATGTCTGCTATACTTGGAGACCCGCGACCTAGTAGAGTTCACTATCCTGAAGAAAATCTACTTGTGGGATAGTAAGGAGTAGGGGAGTAAAGAAGTAGGTGAATAACGAGTGACTAATCAATGATTAAAAGCAGTGTAGCGAAATGATAAAATATAGAGAATAAGGCAAAAAATAAATTTTAAAATTTATTCGGCATAACCGAGTTTTTGCCATAGATAAAACAGTGTTAATAAGGATAACAACTGTGAATTTGGCGGCATTGGGATTTTTTCGTAGTCTGCGTAAAGACAATCAGCAGTTTGCTGTGATTGGATTAGGTCGTTTTGGTCGCTCAGTCTGTTCAACACTGCACAAATTCGGCTATCAAGTGCTGGCTGCGGACAAAGATGAAAAGCGGGTCTCCCAAGCGTTAACTGAGCAGATAACTGCTCATGCAGTGCAATTAGATTCAACCGAACCAGCTGCACTGCAAGAAGCTGGAATTTTTGAATTTGATACAGTTATTGTAGCCATTGGAAATTACGTTCAGGAAAGCATAGTCACTACCCTGAATGTGAAAGAAGGTGGTGTCCCCCACGTCGTGGCAAAAGCCTCTAGTGAAGTTCACTGTAAGCTGTTGAGTAAAGTGGGAGCAGATCATGTTGTGTTTCCCGAATATGAAGCAGGTTGTGCTTTAGCGCGAACACTCACAAAACCGGCAATTTTAGACCGATTTGACCTTGATCCAGATAACAGTATCGTAGAATTGATAGTGCCCGATGAATTTCACGGCAAAACAATCGCCGAACTACAACTTCGCAACCACTATGGTTTGAATTTGCTAGCTGTCAGTCAAGATGGCAAATTCCAAATTAATCCTAACCCCAACAAGCGTCTTGAACGTGGTTCTGCAATGGTTGTAATTGGCTGCAATAAAGACATTAATCGCTTACCCATTTAAAAGATTGTTAGTTGTTAGTTGTTAGTTGGTCATTGTTGAAAAGCGCCACTAACCACTAACCACTAACCCTTCCACATTATTGACTTGTACTTTGTGTAGTCGGCTGTTGTTCCTGTGTTTCCGCAGGATTTGCTGGTTGAAGTGGCGTTTCTTGTAGTAGTGCAGGTGGTAATTGTTCAACCGAAACAGGTGTGTTGCTGGTGTTATCTTGTGTTTCCGTAGGAGTTTGTGGTTGAGTTGGTATATCTTGTGCAGGCTTCACCTCGTTACTTGTGGGGGTTTGAGTTGGCGAAGAAGTTGCGGTTTTGCTAATTTGAGGTTCCTTTTGTCTTTGCATTTGAGCAATTTGCTGCATTAACTGCTCAACCTTGTCAGCTTGCTCAATGTTACCCTGTTCACGGTACTCGTTACGGGCACGTTTGAGAGCTGAGTGAGCAATCTTATAGTCACCCTGGTTGTACAACGTGACTCCCAAGTTATAGTAAGCCGCAGCATTATTGGGTATGCGACGAATAGCTTCTTGATAGGTGACAATAGCCTCAGCCTTTTGACCTTGGGTTGCCATAAGACTTGCCATGTTATTGTAAGCCACGGCGTTGTTAGGATTTAGCTGTAAGACTTGTCGATATGCAGTGATAGCTTCCTGCGTTTTTCCTTGTTGTTGAAGGGCAATTGCCAGGTTAAAGTAAGCATTGGCATTGCCGTTATCAAGATTAATGACTTGCTGATATGCAGCAATTGCCTCTTCGATTTGTCCTTGTTCGTAAAGTGCTAATCCCAAATTATAATAAGCCGCTGCCATTGTTGGATCTATCACTAAGGCTTGGCGATAAGCTGTGACCGCAGCTTCTTTTTGTCCTTGTTTGTGCATAGCTAATCCCAAATTATAATAAGCTTCGCCCATATTGGGATTAATCCTAATCGCTTCAGTATACTCTTGCACTGCTATATCCCAGCGATTTTGCAACAACATAATATTACCTAAGTAGTTGCGTGCCGCAGCTAAGTTGGGGTCTTTCTGCAAGGCTTGACGAAAAGCATATTCTGCTGCTTGTAAATCTTGGCGAGAATAGCGCATAACTCCCTGCTGGAAGAAGCTAGCTGCTTCTAAATTTTGAGAGGGAACCAAATTCTCAGCAAGTAGCTTGCTTCCTGGGAATTCAGTTATTGTTGGTATCGTCAACACTAAAAAAACTGAGGAGCCAAAAAGCGCCACTTTGGAGCAACTGAGGAACCACTGACAAATGTGATATTTTTGAGACATAACTGGCAAACCTGCACTTATTGCTAGATGCATATAAGCTCAGAGTACCCAGCAAGAAACTAGAAATTGAACTGTTACAAACTTAATTTGCATGGGGGAGTGGAGGAGTGGAGGAAACGAGGCGTGGAGGAGTTAACATGCGTTAACTCTTGTTCCCCCCCTCTCCGTCTTCTTCTGTTACGGCTTCTGGCAAAATTAACATTGCATCGCCGAAGGAATAAAAGCGGTATTGAGATGCTATGGCTTGCTGGTATATTTTTAACAAACGTTGCCGACCAATTAAAGCACTGACCAACATGAGCAAGCTGGAACGCGGTAGGTGAAAATTGGTAATCAAACCCTGTACGACTCGCCATTTGTAGCCAGGGTAGATAAACAAGTCGGTTTTGCCACAAAATGGTTGTAACTCGCCTTCGGCTGCTGCTCCTTCTAATGCCCTTGCGACTGTTGTACCTACGGCAATAATCCGACCGCCAGATGCCTGAGTTGCACGGATTTGCTCTACTGTTGAGGAAGGCACTTCAATCCATTCTTCATGCATTTTATGGGTCTTTATGTTCTCCACTTCCACAGGGCGAAATGTCCCCACCCCAACGTGTAATGTTACAAAAGCTTGATTAATTCCGCGATCGCGTAACCGTTTTAGCAATTCTGTTGTAAAGTGAAGCCCTGCTGTGGGAGCTGCGACTGCTCCTGGATTTCTAGCATAAACTGTCTGATACTGTTCGCCTTGGGCATCAGACGCATTGATATATGGTGGTAGAGGGACTTCACCAAAGACATCTAGCAATTGCACTAAGGACATTCCCTCTGGCAAGTCAAATTGTAACAGACGCCCACCAGTCACCTCGTCTGTTTCCAAAACGGTGGCAGTGAGGGTATGTGATGGGATACAAGAAGAATTATTTTCTCCTCCTCCACTCCTCCACTCCTCGTTTCCTCCACTCCTCGTTTCCTCCACTCCCCCACTCCTTCCCAAGGAGATATCTCTCGGTTCAAAAATAACCTTCGCTCCCCGTTTGAATCGTTTTCCAGGCTTGACTAGGGCTAACCAGCAATTATGCTGGCGCTCTTCTAACAGCAACACTTCTATTTCCGCACCAGTAGATTTACGACCATACAGCCGCGCTGGAATGACTTGTGTATTATTCATTACAAGTAAATCTCCCGGGTGTAGAAGCTCTGCCAAATCTCGGAAAATGTAGTGTAGAGGATCTGTTTGAGTACCTGTATTAGAAGAATTGATTACCAACAGCCTAGAACTATCCCTAGGAACCACTGGATTTTGAGCAATGAGTTCTTGAGGTAATTCATAGTCATACCCAGATAAACAACTATTTAATTCCAAGTCTTCTTTCTTAGGGCTAGATGTTGGGTTTGAATTGCTTTTTGCTAGTTGTTGCTGCATTTGTATTTAAATTCTCTTAAACAAACAAGTTTTAGCTGTTCTTTGGAGAAAACTCCAAGTTATCACCGCTCAATTTCTTTCCTAACCTTAAGATGGATGCTGTGAAATAATACCTAAACACCTGTATGAAAATTGGGTAAACCTCCCCATCTAAAAACGGGGGCTTTTACCCTAGCGGATACTAGGGTCTCTATACTGATAATAAAAGAGTAGGATTGGCTTTGATCCCAAGCACCACGATGGAATACTTGTATTACCTGGCAAATGCCAGTCTAACTCTGAGGGTTGTTCAATTCTTGCATGGTAAACCCCAAATACCTGTTTCTTTTCTCACCGTAATTCATCAGATTGATGGTTGGGTCGTTAGGATCAAACTAAAGAGTCACGTCTCGCCTGAAGAACATGGCAACATGAGAGCTTTTTTAAGTGAATTAGGAATTAGCTACGAGCCGCCGATGCGGGTACAAATGGCACTTTGGAGTTTGGAAGCGGGACAGTGTCCAGTTGACGTGATGCGTCGCTACCAGGTAGCTATAGTCTCTCATGGTAAACCGGAAAAAGAGGAAATAGAGGCGTTCCGGCAACAGTTTGTTAGAGGATTAGGCTATTGTCCAGAAACGCTGGCGTGATACTGTTGAGTTTTAAGCCTGCTATGTTCAAGATTATGGTAATGAGTAATTGGTAATTGAGGTGTTTTCTCCATTACCGATTACTCTATTACCGTTGGCTTTAAATCACATGAAGATAAACTTGAATACCTAGTAGAGACTGTACTACACGACTAAAAGGTAAATCCCTATATTTATTTAAGTATCAAAAGCTGCTGGAATGTATTCTTGTAGCATCAACAGATGTCCACCCACTGATGAAGTAGGTAACCTGAGTTCGGGATAAGGAAAGGGACAGGTAGTAAGCTGAAAATAACGTCAAATCCAGCACCTGTCCTATGTTTAGTTTAGAATCTTTGTTCTGCCATGTAGATGATTTCTGTAAGGGGTTTGAAAGCCAATGGCACAAGAAGCTGTTGATACATGGAGGAATAAAACGGATTCGGGCTAGAAGTCTGTGTTTGAGTGAAATAATGACGATACTAATTGCATTTCATCAAAATCACTACCGGAATTTCAAGCATTTTTATTTGAATCATGTCAAACAACAATGGAGTTGTGCTTTTCCGGCGCTGCCGAGTTATCAACGATTCATTGAATGGATACCATCAACCTTGATACCTTTGTGCGTTTACCTGAAGCATTGTTTTGGACAGTGTACGGGTATCGGTTTTATCGATTCAACATGTCTGAAGGTCTGCCATAATCGTCGGATTTCTCGGCATAAGGTTTTTGAAGGTTTAGCCGCTCGTGGAAAGACTTCTGTGGATTGGTTTTTTGGTTTTAAACTTCATATTGTCGTCAATGAACTTGGTCAGCTTTTAAATGTGACTCTTACTCCTGGTAATGTTGATGACCGTCAACCTGTTCCCGATTTACTGAGTGAACTTTTTGGCAAAATTTTTGCCGATAGGGGTTATGTTTCTCAAAAGCTGGCTTGTCAACTATTAGAAGACTTCGGCATTCAATTTTTTGCCAAACCTCGCCGTAACATGAAAAACAAGCTCATGCTTCTCCATGACAAACTTTTATCCCGTAAACGCTCGATCATTGAGACCATTAACGACCAACTTAAGAATATTTCTCAGATCGAACATTCTCGACACCGAAGCCCTGTTAATTTCTGCGTTAACGTTCTCTGCGGATTAATTGGTTACTGCCATCAACCTAAGAAACCCAGCCTTCAGATGGAGTGGCTTTTATCTCATACAGCTTAACCCGAACTCAGGTTAGGTATGGCTTCTGGGGAGATTGTCACCGCAGCTAACCCTTGTGATATCGGTTGACAGGATACAATAGCGACATCAAATCGGCAAGGGTAGTTTGCCTTTTCAGGATATTTAGCTAAAAACATCAGGGCTGTATCCCATAGTTTTACTTGCTTGTGTTTTGTGATGGCGTTTCTTCCTCCTGCATCCCAATTCTCTCGGCTGCGAGTTTTGACTTCGACAAATGCCAGTACGGGAGATGAAGAAGCTTTCCCCTCATCCTTTGCTTCTCCTGCTTCCCCATAAAATTGGGCAATGATGTCAATTTCTCCGTTACGGTAACGCCATCGACGGTGCAAAATCACCCAACCTTTGGATTGTAACCATTCGGCTACCAGGTCTTCTCCTGCGATACCTATATCGAGATAATGATATGGAGGATGGTTCGCCATGAGCAAAAAGTATGATGAGTAAGTTCAGTAATCGGATGTGGGTAAGCATACTTAGTTTATCGCTTTGGATTGTGATATGTGTCACAGCGGTTGTAGGTTTTGCAGGTTTTGCTCCAAAAGCTTTAGCACTTGACTACAACAAGGAAAGCTTGATAGAAGTTGATTTTTCAGGACGTGACTTAACAGACTCCAGCTTTTCTCATGCCAATCTCAAGAGCAGCAACCTCAGCAATACTAATTTACGCGGTGTCAGCTTCTTTGCTGCAAATTTGGAATCAGCAAATCTTGAGGGATCTGACCTCTCATATGCCACTTTAGACTCGGCTCGTCTCATCAAAGCAAATTTGACAAATGCTGTGTTGGAGGGCGCTTTTGCTGCTAACGCCAAGTTTGACAGTGCCATCATTGAGGGAGCAGATTTTACTGATGTGCTGCTGCGTCAGGATGAGCAAGACAAATTGTGTAAAGTTGCCAAAGGCACTAATCCAACGACAGGACGCGACACCCGCGACACTTTGTTTTGTCGTTAGCTGACAAAGAATAAGCCTCTTGCAAAAGTCAAGAGTCATGAAAATGGAACCACAGATGCACACAGATTAACACCGATATTTATCTGTGTGCATCTGTGGTTCAAAAATTTATAAATCGTATTAAGAAGCTATTTGAGACTGGATCTGCTGCTTAATTTGTTTCACAATATTAGCCCGATCATAATGGCGGCTCGCCGCCGCACGAGCTGCATCACCCAAACGCTTGCACAAATCATCATTCCGCAACAGTTCCAAGCACGCCTCAGCAAAAGCTTTGGGATCATCGCGCATTAGAAATTCCTGTCCATCTTTCATTTCCAATCCTTCTGCCCCTATGCTAGTTGCGACAATTGATTTGCCATAAGCAGCGGCTTCAATCATTTTGACGCGCGTTCCTCCTCCGGAAAAGATGGGACAGCACACCACACGCGATCGCTGATAAAGTGCATCTAAATCATCCACAAATCCTGGAAACTCAACACCTGGAACTCCTTTGTTATAGCTACGAATACTTTGCGGATAAGGTCCTGCTATGATTAACCGAGCATTCGGCATGACTTTATGGATATGAGTCCACACTTGTTCGATTAAAAAGTTGGCGGCGTTCATGTTGGGGAAATAGTTGTAGCCTCCCAGTAGGAGTAGAGTGGGTTCCTTTGTCATCGGTTGTGGTTTTGGAATGGCGATCGCGTTAGGTACACTCACAACATTGGATAATCCTAAGCGCTTTGTCAGGTAGCGGCGATCGCGCCCTGAACACACAAACGAGCAACGTGCTAAACGAATCGCTCGCATCTCACCCCAAAAACGGGCTGGTACTTGCAAGTAATATAGCTGCGTTACAAGCCCAGTGGGTGGCTGCCGAATTTGGCGCATGAAACTGATATGTTCAATATCATCCAAATCAAGAAAAACAGGTGGCAGAGGTTGTTGCATCTGCATGACTGCACTCATTGATGAGAGCCTATGGACAAAAATTGCATCTGGTTTTCGGCTCAAACAAGTCTCAAGTGCTTGTAACTGCTGCGGTGATCTCAAAAAATCTGACTGTTTGAAAAAGTTGAAAATGCCATCCCACTGCTGTCGCCACTTAGGAACTGAGTTCTGCTCCGCCTCTATAGGGCACAGATGTAGGTTAATCTGAGTTTGCCAGTGTTGGGAAAAGGTACGTTCTGTTTGGGCGATGATATCTGGAGATAGCTCTGTTTCTGGTGGCACAAAAAACAGCATGTCTACTTGACCAATTTCTTTAATGGCATCAATAAACATTGACATGCGTTTGTATACACCTTGGGTACAAGTGCTTAAGTCACTGGGAAAGTGAATAGAGACAAATAAAATTCGCATGAGAGGTTTGCAAACTCCAACGTGTACATACCCATTTCACCCTCAGTAAGCACACAGAGGAAAGAGAAATCAGAGAATTTTAACGCTGCTAGTACTGTGGGAATATTTGAAACCGCTCTTCAATCCTGCTGGATTATCGGACATATTGTATCTTCCGGCTTTGTTGGTACACTGTCCCATCCTGACAGTAATCCCCTCAATTCATCTTGCAAGGTCAATAACTGTTCAATTTGTCTATCTATTTTTGATATCTTATCTTTCAGCTTCTGTTGAATTTCATCACAGGCAGATTCGCCTCCATCATATATTTGGAGGATTTCGCCAATTTCTTGCAAGCTTAAACCTAGGTTTTGAGCGCGTTTAATAAAGGAAAGACGGGTCACTATATCAGATGAAAACTGGCGAAAGCCTCCCTCGGTTCGTCCTGACGAATGAATTAAACCCTGACTTTCGTAATAGCGAATTGTCCTAATAGAAACTCCGCTTAAAGCTGTTACCTGACCAATTAAAAGCAGTTCCTTATCTTGAGTTAACACGGTAGAGTTCCCTGTTGATAGAGTTTCTTTGGTTTTTTATGACACCTAGAACAGACGACAAACAAAAACCGACTATTAACTGGGAATTTTCAACAAAATCTTTCCTGAAGTGATTTTACTCTCCAGTTAACTAGAGACTCTAGTATAGCATGACTCTACTGAGAAATAATAAATTGCTCATGCTCATGCTGCCATTGATAAAATTCACGTATTTGTTGAATCTATCAGCTCAAAAAAAGAAGTGGCAAAGCCACTTCTATGCAATTCCCAGGTAGAACCTAAGAACAAGTATAACTTTTATAAGAAATTTAAATAGTATAATTCTACACTTATTAAGTTTTATGTGACTCCAAAAAAGTTTCTTGAGTTCAAAGAAGATGAACAAATCTTGGTATTCCTGATAAAAACGATCTTGACCTGTAACAGGTAATGAGATGATCTTAGCGGTCAGCAAAATTTGCTCAGGAAAATCAAGGAAACCCATGAACAGAAAACTTATACTTAACTTACTGTCTAGTTCCTCTATTTTTGTATCGCTAATGTCTACGTTGGCAGTTATCAATCCTGCACACGCTGCTAACATCCAACGATTAACCCACACAAACGATGGTCGTACCTGTATAACTAGTCCCCATGCTGTCAACTCTATGGTATGTATCCGAAATTCACAGAGCAAGCCAGCATCTTCCTCTACACCTGCTTCAACCGTGACTACAGGTAAGACTGCCCAGAATATTGCTTCGCTAGAATTTACTGAAGAGGAAAGTGATGCCGCCATTCAGTTATTTGGCTGCGACTGTCCAGCTTGTATAAACTCTTTACGCCAACTGCGTGGGACTGGAAATTTGGTGTATTAGGATTTTCTCCTTGTCGCGATGGCACGTAAGCGCAAAGCGCAGGCTACTTCATGTGCGTAGCGTGTCCGTAGGATTCAGTGCCCGCCAAGGGCGATTGCTGCAAAGATTGACTGATTGTTCAATATTGAGGACTTAGGAACGCTAGAGCCGACACGAGGGAAAGCCTCTCCCAGTGCTGGTTCACCAACTCCGTGGTTCTCCTTCTCGGAACTTACACTCACCACGGCGGTGACTCCTGAGGACTCAAAACTCCCAACTCGTAACTCCTGAATTACTCCACCACCTCATTCACTGGGAACCTATCAATGAGCTGTGTAGCGCGATGAGCATTGCGCTGTAAGGATTCCGATAAATGAGGTACGTGGGGAATTTGCGATAGTAAATCTAACGTCCGGCGTAAAATTCGCACCACATCACCTTCATCTAAACTCGTATTTTCACAAATTTCTACCCATTCCATACCTAACGCCCACTGCTCAACTATGGCTATTAACTCAAACTCCAACCACATTGGTAAAGCCACATTATAACGACGTTGCAGTTGGAACATCTTGCGGCGAATTCCCCGCAATCTTGATAAAGCTTCTGCCACTTCATCACTGAGGTCAAAGCGAACCATGCTATCTGGACGTGGGGTTTCTGTCACCAAAGCCGCGATCGCAGCTGCTAAATGATGTGGATCTAGGTTATCTAATTCTCCACTAGCAAATGCTAACCCCAACCACAATTCATTCTCTCCCCGAATGGCTGCAGCAGTTTGCCCTAGTCGCGTGGGAACTAACTTATCCAGACATTCAAAGTACTGCAAAATTTCAATTAAATTGAGAAACTCTTCCCAATTGCGCTGGGACTGTTGCTCTACTTGTGCTTGCATCTGTTGAATTTCAGCTTCAAGTTCAACAACCTGTGTTCTACGTTTAAAAATACTGACAGCGTTGCCTGATTGATGTAGAGGATGAGTCTCTAATTGCTCTTGCACAGCAACAACGCGACTGAGTTGTTCTGCAACTTCAGGAGCCATATATGCTGCTTCGCTTGGGTCGGGAATCTGTTGGGCTATTGCTGCTGTTTCCTCGTTACCAAGAAGCGATTGTCCCCGTTTCAACGGCATCTCTGCTGGTGGTAGCAACTCCGCAGGCACATCAATTCGCGGCAGTTCTGCATACAAATCCATCACATCAGAGGCTGTGGTTACATACCAGCGGTTATCTCGCCCTAAGCATACCAGGTAACAAGTTTGACCAGAACCTGGCGTTTTCCCCACTAACACCGCTGTTATGGGTGCAGGCATTGTGAAGTTTTTACTCTTGAGACTCAAAAGCGTTCCCGACACTGCAAAGTCCAACATCATCCCCAATTCCTCTTGTCGGGATTCCTGCGCTTGCTCTTGCAGAGTTTTCAATAGCTGGCGTTCTACTCGCAGGCGTTGCCGCAATTTCTCATAAATAGCCAGTTCCCCTTCGTCAATAGCAGAGATTTGCGCCTGAAGTTGGGCTAATTGTGTTTGCAAGTGGGTTATGTACTCGTACTGCGGTCGGAGGTGCAAGTTTGCCAAGTACTGCCCAAAGCTGCGTTCTATGAGTTCCTTGGCTTGTTCCAGCGTATGGGTTTGCAGTAAGTTCAGCACCATGCCGTAACTCGGCGTAAATTGGCTGACTAGGGGGTCGGGTTGGGATGTTGCTAAGTACGCCGCTTCTTTCGCTCCTTCAAAGGGAGTTTGCAGCGTCACCACATGACCTCGTTCATCCATACCCCGGCGACCAGCCCGACCTGCCATTTGCAGAAATTCCGAAGCATTCAACAGGCGATGTCCAGTATCGGTACGCTTGGAAAGCGTGGAAATAACTGTTGTCCGGGCTGGCATATTAATTCCAGCTGCTAGGGTTTCGGTGGCAAATACGACTTTAATTAACCCTTGCTGAAAGAGTTCTTCTACCAGCACTTTCCACGCAGGTAAAATCCCAGCATGGTGTGCGGCTATTCCCCGGTACAAGGGTGCAATTTGTCCAGAACGTCCTGCTTCCGGATTACGGCTTAAAAATTCGTCAATTTGCCAGCGCAATTGCTGCGACTCTTCCGCATTGACTAGCCACATATCACCCACCTCTGTCACCGCTTTATCACATCCCCGGCGGCTGAAGATGAAGTAAATTGCTGGCAGCATATCCCGTTCTTCTAGCTGGCTCAAAACCTGAATCATGCTAGGAGACTCTGCTTTAACATTAGCTCTGCTCTTGTCTTTATCTCCTTTTTTCTTCCTTTTGAGCAAGCGATGGTTAATTTGGGTTTTGTCATCATTAAGGAGGGGAAACAACCCTTTGATGTTGCCAAAGTGAAACTCCAAAGGCACTGGGCGATGATCGGAGTATATGAGGTCGGTAGGACCGTGAACTTGATTTAACCAGTCGGTGAGTTCATCACTATTGGCAACAGTTGCTGAGAGGGCTACGAGTTGAATTTCACGGTGGCAATAGATAATAGATTCTTCCCAAACTGTTCCTCGTTGGCGGTCGTTCATATAGTGGCACTCATCGAGCACCACCGCCTCAACGTCTGCTAATGAAATGCCAATTTGCCCAATAGGTGTGCCATAGAGCATATTCCGGAAAATTTCTGTGGTCATCACCAAAATTGGTGCATCTCGGTTAATGGAGGCATCTCCAGTTAACAGTCCAACAAGGTCAAAGCCAAATTTTTCGCGAAAGTCACGTAGTTTCTGATTGGATAGCGCTTTGAGGGGAGTCGTGTAGAACACTCTCTTGCCTCGCGACAGGGCGCGATATATGGCGTATTCTCCCACCAATGTTTTGCCTGAACCCGTAGGCGCACACACAACGACGGAACTTCCAGCATTTAGGGAGGCGATCGCATCCTTCTGGAACTGATCTAATTCAAAAGGGAATATCGAACTTGGGTCAAGTTCTGGAGACAGCGCAGGGTAATTCACTCAATCACATTTGCAACCAAAACTGTTTACTATATTAACTACTCTTTTGTCAACTTCGTCATTAGTCATTAGTCATTAGTTTTTCACTAAGGACAAATGACAAAGGATAAAGGACAAATAACTATTTTCCCAATTCTTGTGAGCGAGCTGTGGCGGCTTTCACTGCTTCTATTAAAGCTGAGCGAAACCCTGAGCGTTCTAACTGAGCAATACCAGCAATTGTTGTCCCGCCTGGGCTGGTTACACGGTCTTTGAGTTCTGCTGGGTGTAATTTGGTTTCATGCAGGAGAGTTGCTGTTCCTAGTACAGTTTGCAAGGCAAGTTGATTGGCAATAGTCCGAGGTAAACCTGCTGCGACTCCCCCATCAGCAAGCGCTTCCACAAGCAGTGCTACATAAGCTGGACCAGATCCTGATAGTCCCGTGACTGCATCCATCAAGTTTTCTGAAACTTCTACAACTTCTCCCACCGCGCAAAAAAGTTGCTTCGCCGTCTCGTGGTGGTTTGCTTTGGTATAAGCCCCTAGACATATGGCGGTCATTCCTGCCCCTACAGTTGCTGGGGTGTTAGGCATTGCCCGAATGACTGGTAGGCTGGGAAAAGCTGCTTCCAACTGACTTAATGTCACACCTGCCAAGATGGATATCACCAGTGGCTTTGAATCGCTACCGATGACATCTGCCAATTCTTGGGCGATCGCACTAAACACTTGAGGTTTGACTGCCAAAAATACGACTTCTGTGGTTGGTGTGAACACCAGACGATTATCGGCTGTGACAACAACACCGTATTGGTCTTCCAGAATACTTTGGCGTGAGGTTTGTGGTTCGCTGACTAGGACTTCTGATGGTTGGTAAATTTTACGAGCAATAAGGCGGGATAAGAGCGCTTCTCCCATTACCCCGCCACCAATCAATCCAAATTTTGTAGTCATAAATCATAAGTCAAGGGTCAAGGGTCAAGAGTCAATATCTTTGGACTCTGGACTATGGACTCTTGACTAATCACTAATTTATGTTTATTGTGCCATCCTGTTGCCGTCATTTCCCCAGGCTGGATTTGGTCCTGTGGAACGTGAGGGACGCGCTGTGGGTTGCGGTACTTCATGAAGAACTCCTGACTGGGTGCTAACTTGCACGCAGCTTGGTGTAAACAAAAAGATGCTTTCGCCGATGCGTTCTTGGTGTCCATCAAGCGCGTAAGTACCACCTGCTACAAAATCTACTGCCCGTTGTGCTTGATCCGGGTCCATTATTGTTAAATTTAATACTACTGACTTACGCTCTCGCAAAGCTTGAATTGCCTGGGGCATTTCTTCAAAGGTGCGTGGTTCTAACACCAATACTTCTGAAATCCCATTTATTGCTCCTGGCATACCAATAACATTACTCATCGGCTTTGATCCCGCTGCTACATCTGTTCCCATTGTATGCATGGGTTCGCGCCAGCGTCGATTTTGAGCAGTGGGTTCTTGCTGCGGTGCTGGTTGAGCATTTTGTTCCTGATACAGATTTTGGTAGCTCTCTGCATCAGGTTCTTCTTCATAGTACTCGTATTCTACTTGCTCATTTAGACCTACGAAATCTCTCAGTTTGGAAAATATATT
This sequence comes from Mastigocladopsis repens PCC 10914, assembly GCF_000315565.1. Taxonomy (NCBI): domain Bacteria; kingdom Bacillati; phylum Cyanobacteriota; class Cyanophyceae; order Nostocales; family Symphyonemataceae; genus Mastigocladopsis; species Mastigocladopsis repens. The sequence continues at coordinate 5,609,913 of NZ_JH992901.1, forward strand.
GTTCATGGTTTACGCTCCTAGTGCCAATCACTTTAACCAATATCGTAAAAACAGATACTATCAATCTTTACCCTTGCAAAGGGCAGACAATTCAGCCATTCTATCGCTGCTTGTACTTTCTACTCCAGGTTTTCGTTTGAACAAACGTTCCTAGATGGTCTGTCTATCTTTTGTAGGCAACAATGAGTCAAGATTATATCTTAACTAATTGGCTTGGGGAAGTTGTTTTCCGCCACTATTGTGTTGAGTTTTGCTTTTGTCAATACTATATCCTTTGTCACCAATTGAACCAGTGTGTCCTGATTTTTTCTCTACAAAATGTTATAAGACATCTGAGAAGCTCACAACCTGAGTAGGTCTTGTAGTTTTTATGACTTTTAAAAATCAGACGCTTGCTGTTGACATATTTCTGACTCTTTGAGTCGATTTAAGCAGAGCGTCCAAACAAGATGGTTCCTAGTCTGACCATTGTTGCACCCGCTTGCACTGCCAATTTGTAGTCATCTGACATCCCCATAGAAAGATGCTGCATTTGAATGTTGGACCAGTTTTGTTCTTGGATCTCTTTCGCTAGTTCACGAGTGCGATTAAACACATCAAAAATTTCTGAATCATTTAATCCTAAGGGTGGTATTGTCATCAAGCCCTGAATTTGTAAATTTTTGCATTGATTCAGGCTTGGTAAGTCAGCTAACAGTTGTGATACGTTCCAACCTGACTTAGTAGGATCGCTCAGTATTTTGACTTGCAGACAAACCTGGGGACTGACTTCTATCTGTTGCGCTAATTGGTTTAAGCGTTGGGCAAGCTTCAAATTATCTACAGAGTGAATCCACTGGAATTGTTCAATGGCTTTTTTGGCTTTGTTGCTTTGCAAATGTCCAATAAAGTGCCAGGTAATATCTGATAAGTCTTGCAGCTGGGCTTGTTTGCTAGCTGCTTCTTGGATGCGACTCTCGCCAAAATCCCGAATTCCTACAGCATAGGCACAGCGCATGACTTCGGGAGAGACTTGCTTGGTAACAGCAATCAACCGGACTGAATCTGGTAGAGAGGAACGAAGGGCTATAATACGTTCGCTAATCGAACTGCTCATTGGAAGGTGCGTTGGAAAACACTCTGAAGCTGATCGTACTCCTGAGATTGCCCTGTACGACGCAGGTTACGCAAGCGATTTTCCATCATCATTCTCGCCTCAGTGCGTCCAATGGGCTGAAACTTCATACCTTTGACATCAGTTGCCACTAAAAAGAATAAGCGTTGGGCATACAGTGTTGTGAACAACTCTTGGTTCTCATCTACCATACAAATCCTATAGAGCAAACCCCAAGTTGGATGATTTATGTAAGTTTCCGAGTTGTCTGAGTTCATTTAATACTGAGGGATGAGTATATATATTTTTGCAGTTGAATAGAAAAAATTTGACGATAATGGACACATTTCGCCAAAATCTTTCCTGAAAATGCCAAAAAACCCCAAGCCAAGAGTCATCGATTAATAGCTTTGAACTACAGACTCAGGATTTAGGACTCATTCACTTTTGAGTGATAACCATTGTTAGTGCCTTAAGTTGTGCTTGAGCTTTGTGCAGAGACTCATACCATTCTCTCTCGGGATCGCTATCTGCAACAATACCTGCTCCAACCTGTCCCCAAACAGTGTTAAGTTGGGAGTAAGACGTTGCGCCCGTAAGGGAGTGGGAACTGGTCAGATGGGGAAATACACGAGAATTCCTCGTTGTCTTCCTTGTCCCCTTGTCTGTTTTTGTCGAGGGAGCGAGCAGGAGAGTGCGGATCAAGATATTTAAGTCTAAGTTACCCCGCCAATCTAAATAGCCGCAGGAACCATAGAACAAACTACGCCGCATTGGTTCTAGTTCTTCAATAATTTCCATGCAGCGGACTTTAGGGCAACCTGTGATCGTGCCACCGGGGAACATGGCGCGAATTAAGTCAAGGGCGTTGCAATCAGATTTTAAGCTACCTTTGATGTTGCTGACAAGATGCATAACGTGGCTATAACGCTCAATTGTTAGCAATTCGTCAACAGCAACAGTTCCCCATTCACACACTCGCCCTAAATCATTGCGTTCCAAATCGACTAGCATAATATGTTCAGCGCGTTCTTTGGTACTGCTGAGTAAATCTTGTGCTAGTTGTTGATCGTCCTTTGGGGTGACTCCACGCGATCGCGTTCCAGCAATTGGTCTTGTAGAAACACGAAATGTCTCGTCTGGACATTTTTGCAGTTGGACTAACCTTTCTGGTGAACAGCTCATAACTTCTCCCCAAGGCGTTTGCCAATAGCTTGCAAAAGGAGAAGGATTGATCTGCTGCAAAGCACGATAAATTTCCCAACCAGAAGCCGTTGTCTGTGCTTCAAATCGCACTGAGAGATTCGCTTGAAAAATGTCTCCAGCCTGAATGTATGTTTTTGCACGATTGACCGCTGCTTCGTACTCCTGTTGAGAAGTCCACAAATGAGGAGTGAGGAGGACAGAGGGAGGGGAGGAGGAGAGTGGGGGATAGATTGTCTCCTTGTCCTGTTGTCCCTGTTCCAACTTCTTTTCCAACTTATCCAATCCTACAGGGTTAGTGGCGGCGAGCCAGAGAACTTGCTCCCAGTGATCTAAGATGGCAAAACACTCTGGTTCGTACCAAAAAGCCACAGGAAACGGTAGATTCTCAGATTTGTAACGGGGTAGCTGTTCAATTTCCCATGCGATGTCGTAACCCAACCAACCTAGCCAACCACCTGTGAAGGGAAGATGGGGGGAGTGGGGGGAGCAAATTCCCTCTTGTCCTCTAAGTAACTGTTCCAGAAACGGCAAAACTTGTCCAAGTGGTGGTGTCCATATTTGCACAACTCCATCCACTATCCGAGGAGCGCCTGCACAGATAGAATATCGAGTTAGTTGAGGACGGTCTAGTGATGTTGGGTAGGGGCTTTCTAGGAGAGTGGCAATTTTAGGTGAAGAGGTAGAGGTATGGCGAAATAAGGCTGCGAAAACATCAGAGCCAGTACGATTTTCTAAGGGGAGCGATCGCCAATACCAAGGTTTTGTCATAGTGTTTATCGGCTAAACAAACATCGGATTGGACAAAATGACAGCTACGTCCCTTAAAATTTAATATGATAGCGGTTTTTGGTTGAATCAAACACAAGAAATAACCATTCAAACCCCTCACAACTTTTTTTCCCTCTGCGCCTTGTGCTAAACAACTTAACCATACTTGATGCACTCCGCTTCGTGCAGCAGTAAATCCTGGAAGACCTATGTCTTTATTCCGCTCTTGTCCGTTGGAATTTACTGCTACTTGTGTTATGTTAAATAGAATTGGGCGATTAGCACAGTGGTAGCGCACTTCCTTCACACGGAAGGGGTCACTGGTTCGAGTCCAGTATCGCCCATTGATTTAGTTAGTACCACTTGGAACAACACTATCAATCTCGCTCTCCACTTGCTCCCACATCTTGCCTAGCTTGGGTAGGACGATACTGCTAGCAGAGTTAAGTCTGGATCGAGGATACCTCAGTCATCTAGCAACCATGACAACAATAACGACGTAGTCCCTACGCCATTTACCTCGATAACTTGCTCATCATCTTCCCTTATGGTACATTTATACTAATATAGAGAGTATGGAGTACAAGCGAAGCCAGCATTGAGAGGAAGATGTTAAAGCCCTTCTACAGCATAGGTGGTGTTGAAGTTTAAGATATCTAGACAAACTTCACAATACGCTTAAATCTCTCGTCATAATAAGATTTAAAATTAGAATATCAGCGATTCACCCCAAGACTAAAGTGGCATATTGTAGAATGCAGAATCCACTTCATTTCATTTGGGGGAAAGCTTTGCGTTTTAATTTCAAAGACAAGAAACTTGAAGCACTGTACACAGAAGAAAAAAATGCTCATAAATACCCAAATGTCGTTGATGACTTCTTTGAAGTCATGGCAATTATTGATGCTGCTGTAGATGAGCGAGACTTGTATGCTCAGAAAGGATTGAGATTTGAGAAGCTAAAAGGAAAACGAGGAAAAGAGGAACAGCGATCGCTACGTTTAAATGACTAATGGCGTCTCATTGTCTTACTGAATGAGGACGAAAAGGGACATTATCTCTCAATTATCGATATCGAAGACTACCACTAACACCAGGCGCAGGGGAAAATAGCAGTATGAGCCAGAAACTCTCACCAGCAAGAATTCCAGCACCAGGGCGAATTCTAAGTCGGGAATTAGAAGCCCGTGGCTGGACACAGAAGGATTTTGCAGAAATTATAGGTCGTCCAGTTCAAACTATCAACGAAATTATACGTGGAAACAAGCGGATTACTCCTGAAACAGCTATAGAACTGTCGCAAGCTTTAGGCACTTCTCCTGAGTTTTGGATAAACTTAGAAGCTAAGTATCGTCTTCATCTAGCCAGTCAGGAAAAACAAGAGCAAGATATCGCTCGTAAAAGCCGTTTATATACCATTGCCCCTATCAATGAACTAATAAAAAACAAATGGATTCAAGAAAGTGATTCCATTGATAAATTAGAACAGCAAGTTTGTCATTTTTTCGGCATCTCAACCTTAGATGAATCACTCCAGCTAGCTGTTAATTTCCGTTGCGCTGAGCATCGAGATCCAGTAGTGACTTCTCGTATGGCTTGGATAAAACGGATTGAAAATCTAGCCAAACAACAAACCATTGCCACCTTTGAACGTACCAAGCTAGTAAGTGCTATTCCAAAAATTCTTGCCTGTGCTGAACAGGTAGAAAGTGTATCACGAATTCCTCAGTTGCTAATGGATTTGGGTATACATTTTGTCATTGTGCCTCATCTGAGCAAAACTTATTTGGATGGTGCAGCCTTTTATTTAAAAAATAACCCCGTTGTTGCTTTGACACTTAGGTATGACCGTATTGACTCCTTTTGGTTCACGCTTATGCATGAGTTGGCACACATTACAATAGGACATCACGGTAGTTATCTTGATGATTTGGATGCTTTAGAAGTAAATGACGAGGAGACAGAAGCCAATCAAAAAGCATCTGACTGGCTAATAGAACCTCAGGCATTACAAAACTTTGTTTCTAGGACTAAAAAGTACTTCTCCCGTCAAGCAATTGAAGAATTTGCCCGTACTCAAAGTAGGCACCCAGGTATAGTACTTGGTCGCTTACATCATGACAAACTAGTGCCTCATCAAAACTTGAGGGTATTATTAGTCAAAGTCAGCCCCTTTGTAAGAAATTGGATTGATATGTAAGTCCTTGCATGATTGATTTTTAATAGAACTACCGCATCTAAACCCCCTCCCAGATTGGTATGGCATACAAAAACGCAAAGACGATGAGAGAACTTTTGCGTCTTGGCGCGAAATAACACAACAATCTTGCTCAAACAATATCCTTCCGCTTTTGCATTATTAGCGCCACCACCAAACAAACCAAAGCATGCACACCCAGAATCCCCCAATTTAAGCCCAGATTCTTCCACGTTGCATCATAAACAGAAGAAGCTTTCACAATATCCTCTGGTGTATTTGCAGGAATCATTTTATTAACATTAACTAAGGCTCCATAAGCTCCCATAGACCATCTACTAATTGTCAGCCAGCCAAGTTTACCAGGTAATCCTTTAAGTTCAAAAAGAACTCCTGACAAAATAATCTGGGGAATCATAATTAAAGGAAGAATACTATTCGCCTCGTTTTCATTTTTAACAAACGCTGAAATCATCAAACTGAGGCTAACACTCGCTAGCAGCGTTAAAAAGGTTGTGAACCCCAAGCCCAGAAACCAAGGCAAGAGATTATATTCTGGTGATTTAAAGCCTACGAGAACTGCTAAAACAATCAATAAAGTTTGAACAAGGGCTAAACCAGAACGTATCAGAAGTTTAGAACCTAAATAGGGAAATAAGCCTAAATTAATCAATCTTTCTCTGGCGTAAATTGCTGATTCCTTGACAATTTCGCGAACAGAACCAGAAAGTCCAATCCAAATTCCAATACAACTGAATATGAAAAGTACCTTGAGTGCTAAGGAATTTTGACCCAGTTCAAGTGGATTAAGTCTGTGCAGAGGAGTCTCACCTTGCAATATCCAAGCCGTTAGACCAATAGCAATTGGACCCGATATCAAAGAGAAAATCCAACTGGCGCGGTCTCTCAATACTAACTGGAGATACCTTTGACTAAGCAACCACAGTTGTTTGAATGGGGATATCCCTGTGACGACAGTATCATCAGTTTTAAATTTGGTATTTTTACCCGGACTGAGAAGCGCTTGAACGTAGTTGTGATATTCCGGTGAATGTTGGTATTTGTGTGCCCAACGGTCAACCGTTGATAAAACTTCTGATATGGTAGCGCCTTGGTCTAGCTTGATATAAATATCTGAAAAGTATTTCACATCCTCCGAAGGCATTTCAAAGAAGCGCAGCGCGTTCTGGGGAGGTCCAAAGTAGCAGAGTTTCCCACCCCGACCCATGAAAGTAATGCGATCGCACACCTCAATATTGGCTGTAGCATGGGTGACTAACACCACTGTTCGTCCTTGCTCTGCTAACTCCCGCAATAACTTCATCATTTCTTTATCTAGACCGGGGTCAAGACCGGAAGTCGGTTCATCGAGGAAGAACAGTTTGGGATCTGCTAATAGTTCCACACCGATGCTCACACGTTTGCGCTGTCCACCACTGAGATTGCGAATAAAGTTATGTCTGACGTGACTCAACTTGATCTGCTCTAGGGTGGTCTCAACGACCTGCTTGACATTCGTATCTGGTGGGAGTCGCAGCTTGCAAGCGTAAGAAATGACTTCTTCCACCGTCAGATCAGGATGCACAATATCATCTTGGGGGACATAACCAATTTGCGAGCGATACATCGCCCAGTTTTGCCGCAAGTTGTCCCCATTGAGATAGACTGTACCCGATGTGACTGGCTCAATTCCTAATAAGGATTTCATCAGGGTGGACTTACCAGCGCCACTACCCCCAACCAACGCGACCAACTGTCCTGGTTGAATCACCAGAGATACACCGTTGAGGATAACTTTTTCCTTGCCCTCCTTATCTTTAACTTTTCGCAGCAGTTGATGAACATCAAGGCGGATTTGACTCCCAGTATTGAGTAATTCTAAGCAGTCGCGCCGATAAAGTAGGGTAAACGGACCAATCTGAATCTTACTACCATCCTCCAGATGGAGACGTTTTGAGACTCTTATGCCATCAACAAAAATCCCGTTGGTACTATGGTCATTCAGAGTGTGTCCGCCTTGAGTATCAGGATAAATAGAGGCGTGTAGGCGGGAAACTGTGGGTGCATCTAGCTGCATTGTGGAGTAGCGATCACTCCCCGGCGCACGACCCAGTTGCACGGGCCAATCCTTCAAACTTTTCAAATCCAGACGGCGGTTGCTTGGTATCACCAAGTGATTGTTAACTGGATTAGCCGGGTTACAGTAAGTTAACAATATTCTGTTGCTAGGAGATTGCCCAATTTCCAGCTCAATTCCATTTTTCAACAGATAGCCTTCGGAGGCATTTATTCGATTTTGATTGATAAAAATCCCATTCCGGCTCGGATCTGAACCATCTCCATCGTAAATTCTATAGTCTTTTCCTTCTTTTTGTAGGATTGCCTGCTTTCTAGAGCATACTTCCCAGCCCATTGGGACTTCTAAATCTGCCCAGTCACGACCGCGACCTAAACGATGCACATCTTTTTCGAGATAAAGCCGAAGGGTTTGACCTTGAGTATTGAGTTCTAAATAAGGTTGAGGAGTGACAAGCGTAGCTTGTTCAAATCTACCAGTCATTTGATTGGTTGATTAGCGTTTGTTTCTCATGATGATCCCAAACAATGTATGTTCGTCAACTAATATTTTCAAATGGCAACAAAAGACTTATAAAAAATTAATTTTTTACCTAATTTACTAGATTCATCACTTGAAATAGCGATAATCAAAATGTCTCTAGTTTGATAAAATCCATTAAACTATCATGGGCTAATGAGAATCATTATTTTACAACGTTTTTTGCTGATCCAGTTCTTAGTACTTATTGGGTTACTAGGGGTAGGATGTAATGACAAAAAAGAAGACATTAGATCAGAAAAACTCACCATAGGTGTGGTAAGCTACGGAGAAGGAGCAGTTTCTATAGAAAAGTACGAACGCTTCAAAGACTATATAGCAAGACAAACTCACTCGATTGTAGAATTAGAACCCGCTTATAACGAATTGCAAGCTCTGGAGCAAATTCAGCGCAAAAATTGGGAGATTGTTTTTGCGCCTCCAGGTTTAGCAGCAATTGCAATGGGCAAAGAACTTTACACTCCTCTGTTCTCTATGGAGGGAACCAGTGGTAGACAACGCTCCTTAGTTATAGTCAAAGATGATAAACCAATAAAAACAATAGCAGACCTAGCTAATAAAACTGTTGCCTTAGGAGCAGCAGGTTCTGCTACTGGTTATTATGTTCCTCTATATGATTTGTACGGTTTAACGCTTACTCAAATCCGGTTTGCTCCCACTCCCAAAACAGTACTACAGTGGCTAAGTGAAGGTAGCGTTGATGCTGGCGCATTATCTGAGAAGGATTTTGAGCTTTATCAGCGAGAGTTTAGTACAACAAAGTTTAGAATTTTACACTCTAGCCGCTGGATTCCTCCTGCGGTTGTTATATTAGCACCGACTGTAGAGCGCAATCAACAGCAGCAAATTGAAAAAGCGATGAGCCAAGCACCTGGAGATATTGCAGCAGACGCTGGTTATCTCCCTGTAGCAAAAGTACCTAACTATGAGCAATTCATTAAATTAGTGGAAAAAGTCAGACCTCTTGAGGCGCAGGTCAAAAAAACACCCTCTGTCTTGCTTAACCAAGAATCTGCTAATCAACAGAAGGTTGATTGACAAGCTGTTAAGGGAAGCTGCTTTACAAAATTTTATCATTTCTTTGCTTTTCTTTTGACAATTCTGTTGATAGGTAATTAGGTGCTTAAGAGGTTAGCTTAACGATAAATAGACTTCTATGGTATAACTTGTCTATCCTGTAACAGACTCCTATTAAGGAAATACAGTGGGTTGTTCTGTAGTTATGATAGAAAACGCAGAATCTATCAATCAATTGATTAAAATTTTTGCCTAATAGAGTTTTTAACCTTAAAAACATTAAATACTTCATAAACAAAATAGTTAGGCTCGCGAGGAGTGCAATGTTATGTCTCAGTCTCCCTTAATAAAACCAGAAATTCCTTCTGGAACAATGATTGATAACCGTTATATCATTCAAAAACTCCTGGGACAGGGAGGACTGGGAAGAACATACTTGGCGTTTGATACTCGTCGCTTCAACGAAGCATGCGTCCTGAAAGAATTTGCACCTACTGGGTCAGGTGAGAATGCTCTAGAAAAGTGTCGCAACTTGTTTAAAAGAGAAGCAAAAATTCTTCACCAATTGGAACACCCGCAGATTCCTCGTTTTTTGGCTTGTTTTGAAGGAGATGGTCGGCTGTTTTTGGTACAGGAGTTTGTTGATGGGAAAACATATTCAGCGCTGTTGCGAGAACGGCAAAGCCAAGGACAGGCTTTTTCTGAAGGCGAAGTTATACAGTGGCTAAAAAATCTATTACCTGTGTTGAATTATGTTCACAAGCACAACATTATTCATCGAGATATTTCTCCTGATAACATCATGTTACCTGAGGGCAAACATTTGCCAGTGCTGATTGATTTCGGTGTGGGAAAGCAGATAGCTGACCTGAACGAAGGTAGCACTGGCTACCACATGACTTTTGTTGGCAAAATGTCACTTGTGGGCAAAGTGGGATATGCTCCCCGCGAGCAAATTAGCTTGGGGTTGTGTTCTCCTAGCAGTGACCTTTATGCTCTGGGTGTCACCGCAGCTGTCTTGTTAACAGGTAGAGATCCGTCCTTGCTTATGGATCAGTACTCTTTAGAGTGGAGATGGCATTTTTACAGCAATGTCAGCAATGATTTTTCCAGAGTCCTCGATAAATTGCTAGCAGATACCCCCAAGCAGCGATACCAATCCTCGAAGGAAGTTCTTGCAGAATTAGAACGTCTTGGACAGTCTCAAATGATGTCACAATCAACGATACTTGATTTGCCTCCTACTGTCATAGCGCACGGATCTCAGCCTGGGGTTACAATGCGTCACTCATACAACAACCAAGATCCAGAAACAAGAGTGAGTTCCTCTAGAATTTCATCTAGCCAGCAACAAACTCCTGAACTTAAACCACACATTCAACCACAACAATCCTCACTCAATCCAGCTTTTATACAACGTTGTCAGCAAGAGCTAGCTTACTACATTGGACCAATGGCAAGTCTGATTGTAGAAGAGATATTGGCTGGAACTCCTGACCTGTCGCCTTACCAATTTGTTGACTTTTTAGCCGGGGAAATTCCCGATGCAACAGCAGCTTTTGAATTTAGAAGACGCTTGTTTTCATGAGTATTAATAAGGAGCAAATAGCTCTCAAAATATACCAGTTCAGAGTTGTATTAAATAAAGCTCTTGTGGGATGCTCATCTTGAGCGCTCCTTATTTAGAAGGAGCGAGACGTCCGTTCCACAAGAAACTCAAAACTGTAATACACACATTCTCATCACAGCTTAATGTCCTGCTGTTCCTCCTGTATTTCCTCCCTGGCTACGTCTGATTCTTTTCATTGCCATTTCCAAACTTAACTTCATCCGTTTGAAAGCTTTAGCAAGATTACCAATTTCATCATTAGAAATCTGGTCAAAGTCAACATCTAAATGCCCTGTGCTGACTTCCTCGGCTACACGAGTTATCCGCTTGAGAGGAATAATAACTTGTCGATTCAAAAAGACGTTGACTAAAAAGATGACTGCTATAAAAATTGTAGATACAAGTCCCACTATCATTAAAGAAGATTGCTGCGCTTTTTCGATGACTTTGCTCGCTGGTAGCGAAACTATTTGAGCAGCTACAATTTCATTTAAGTGCCACCCAAACCCACTAACTGCTCCAAAACGGTCAATCATAGTTTTAGGTGCGGCATCAGGTGTGCTATGACACTGAAGACAACTTTCTTGAGAAATTGATAGCGGACGAGCAATATAAAATATGTCACCTCCAGGAAGTGAGCGAAAACCATTTACCTGGTTTAAATTTTTTTCTTTTCTAAAACGCTCTAAGATTTTTGTCTCAAAACTATCAGCCTTATCCCGAAGATTTGTAGGATTTATTGCTGCTTCTTTATAAAAGAAGTCTCGATAGTCTGGTCTTTTTCGGAGATTTTCAAAGACTTCCCGTGCTGAGTATGCAGCCACAGTTTGAGGCATAAACTTAGTGTCCAACTCATCAGATAATTCTGGCGTGATTTGGGTAATTGTGTACTCACGCACAGAAGTCATTGTGTCAATGAGTGTTAAAGCTTTTGAGGCAATTTCATTTGTGGCATTCTGCCTCAGTAAAGCAGAAAGAACTAATCCACTTAAGCTCAAACCTACTACAAGAATTCCGATGAGCAAAATTGTAAATTTTTGTCTCAAATTCAATTTTTTTAACATATTCTCAAATGATGTAAAAATAACAGTACAAGGAGCAGATAATTGAAATCATACATTACCCGTTGCATGGATAGGGTAAGGGTGAACCTTACTTTCGTAAGATTATAGGTAGCTACAAAATAATTTTGCAGCATTCCGAATCATGTCCAGATTAAAAAAATAATTTTTTATATAAAAACACCCTTAATTATTAAATGAATAAAGATATTTTCCAAGTTCTTATTTTAAAGAAATATGTAGAGATTTATCAACATGAAACCTTTTGCTTTTGCTAACTTGAATTAGTGATGGCTTTTATCCTTTAGTTTTATATTTAAAACATAACTAGTCTTAAAGTTGATTTGTTTAACAAATTTTAAGATGTTACTAACTTCCTAGTAGTCTGTTTGTTAGGTTGAGTTAGACGAGTGTTGGCGGCTGGAGAATAGTGGTCTGTCAAGCTAAATTTTATGGGTTCGTAGTTGGCGCTGTCTACCCTCCGGGAAGCCGCCTTGCGTCTTCGCCCTTAGCTCTCACTACGAACTAAACTTACACCTCAATTTTTGGTTGACAGTCTAATAAGACAAGGCAATAAATCAATTCAACATTCAAAATTTGGCATCTGTCCCCAAACTCTTAGGTCGCCGCTACGCGTTGGCGCAGCCTGTCCGCAGGACTTACACTCCATCACCCCATCTCCTGATCCAGCTTTAATACCGTGCAAAAATAAATAGCATAATTTAGCAATTAATCTAATGGTCTGGAATCCAGGACAGTTGTTGTTTGGGGGACGCTACATCATCGCAAGAAAACTAGGCGAAGGTGGAATTGGTATCACCTATCTCGCTAAAAATGAACGGGATGAACTGCGGGTCATTAAAACCCTTAGAGAAGAAATCCTCAATCACTCTACCTGGAAACCGCATCAAACTAAATTAAAGCAAGATTTCCGCGATGAAGCCATTCGACTCGCCGTATGTCGCCATCCTCATATAGTGCAGATAGAAAACATTTTTGATGAAGGAAATTTGCCTTGCATGGTGATGGAGTACATCGCAGGTGAAGACTTGGGCAGTCGCCTGCGACGTATGGGAGTTTTATCAGAAGCTGAAGCACTTTTGTACATCCGGCAAATTGGCGACGCTTTGAAAGTTATTCACACTAAAGGTTTGCTGCATCGGGACATCAAACCGCGTAACATTATGCTCCGAGCTGGCAAATCAGAAGCTGTGCTCATTGACTTTGGTATTGCCAGAGAATTTATCCCCAATGTTATTCAAAGGCATACAGTGTATCGCACTCCTGGTTTTGCCCCGCCAGAACAGTATGAATTGGAAGCACCACGGGGAGAATACATTGATGTGTACGCACTAGCTGCCACCTTGTATAGTTTAATAACCGGAGTCATACCAAGGAATGCCGATGACAGACAATGCCGCAACACTCCCCTAGAAACACCGAAACATTTCAATCCCAATATTAGCGACACGGTAAATCAAGCAATCATGAGGGGGATGGATTTGCAACCAAATCTCCGCCCCCAGTCCGTACAGGAGTGGCTAAATTTATTAGATGCTAATCTCGCTGAGGTTCTCCCCACACAGGTGATAACACTCTACTCATCACCCCTTATCCCATCTGTTGTGACTTCTCAAAAGTGGCAATGCGTACGTACTCTTAGAGGTCATTCCAGCATGGTTCTTGCCGTTGCTATTAGCTCAAATGGGCAGTTGCTTGCCAGTGGAAGCAATGACAACACAATCAAACTGTGGCAACTAGAAACTGGTAAACCACTGCGTACCCTTGGTCGTTGGTTTTCTGGTCATTCCAACATAGTTCATGCCGTCGCCTTAAGTCCAGATGGACAGTTGCTTGCTAGTGGGAGCTGGGATGAAACCATCAAACTGTGGCAAGTCACGACAGGAAAACAAATCCGTACACTCACTAGTCATGGCAACTGGATCAATTCCGTAGCCTTTAGTCCAATCACCTCAAAACCCTCTGTTCAAGAAGAGGAAACTTACGTGGGGGAGTTCCCCTTGTTTGGCAAAGTGACCGTAGGGCAAGGGTTGATATTAGCTAGTGGCGGTGCTGACAGCACAATCAAGCTTTGGCAAGTGAGTACAGGCATAGAAATCAGCACTTTCATAGGTCATTCGGATTCAGTATGGTCAGTTGCCTTTAGTCCGGATGGGCAATTTCTAGCTAGTGGGAGCGCTGACAGCACAATCAAGCTTTGGCACGTGAATACAGGCAGAGAAATTCGCACCTTCACAGGTCATTCCTTCTTTGTTAACTCTGTTGCCTTTAGTCCGGATGGGCAATTTCTGGCTAGTGGCAGTGCTGACAGCACAATCAAACTTTGGCACGTGAGTACAGGACAGGAAATTCGCACCTTCACAGGTCATTGCGATGCGGTGTGGTCAGTTGCCTTTAGCCCCAATGGAAACCTTCTTGCCAGCGGCAGTTGGGATAAAACTATCAAAATTTGGCAGATAAGTACAGGCAGTGAAATCTGCACTCTTTCAGGTCATTCCAACTATGTCAGATCCGTTGCTTTTAGTCCAGATGGACAGAGTATCGTCAGCGGTAGCGATGATGATACCATCAAAATTTGGCGAAGCTATTCCTAATTCAAGCAATTCATCTTTATATATATATTCTTGCTTGAAAAAATCTCCGCCACCCAACAAACAAATGATCTCCTCTCCTCCTCAACACCAGGTGCAGTTCAATTCTTATAACTCTCTAGATAGACTCGATATTTTTCAAAAATTGAAACAATAAGGAAAGTCATCCTAATTTTGGCAATCAATCCTTAACTAACACGCTTTTACAAGAGCAAGCAAAGAGGATGCTTGCCCAAGTTAGGCATATTAATTTTAATTTTGAATTGCATATGGGCTTCGGTATAGGCGATTTATTTTGGATTTTTCTCCTCCTTTCTTCCCTGCAACCTCTGTGGCAAAAACGTCAGATAGAGTATCGACGCGTGCGTTCCCTACAGGAATTTCAGCAGCAACGTAAAAGCAGAGTGATTTTGCTCATTCACCGCCAAGAATCGATCAGCTTTTTGGGAATTCCTGTTTCACGTTATATCACCATCGAAGACTCAGAACAGATACTGCGGGCAATTCGCCTCACACCGCCAGAAGTTCCTATTGACCTAATTTTGCATACTCCTGGTGGTTTGGTCTTAGCAACAGAACAAATAGCCAGAGCATTAATTCGTCATCCTGCCAAAGTGACCGTTTTTGTACCTCACTACGCTATGAGTGGCGGTACAATGCTTGCTCTAGCTGCTGATGAAATTGTTATGGATGCCAACGCTGTTCTTGGACCAGTTGACCCACAACTGGGTAACTTCCCAGCAGCCAGCATCATTAAAGTTGTTGAACAGAAGCCTATTGGTGAAGTTGACGACCAGACTTTGATTATGGCAGATTTATCGCGCAAAGCGATCGATCAAGTGCAGCGCTTTGTGCGGACTCTGCTAAAAGATACAGTACCCACACAAAAAGTCAAGCCAGAAAACATCGAAAATATTATCGATGCCCTAACAACTGGGCGCGTGACTCACGACTATCCAATCACCGTTGAAGAAGCTACAGAAATGGGGCTGCCCATAACAGCCGGACTGCCCCGTATTATCTACGACCTCATGGATTTATACCCACAACCTCAAGGCGGACGTCCCAGCGTACAGTACATTCCCATGCCTTACGATGACCGCCGCCCAATTTTACCCACTCCTAAGGGTAGACCCTTAGAAGAACCTAGCCCAACCCAGATGAGTTAAGGCAATTCATTATCTTGTCGGTGTTGGTGTAGGGGTTGCTGTGGGTGACACGCCAGGTGTGGAAGTAGGCGTTGCTGTGGGTGACACGCCAGGTGTAGAAGTAGGCGTTGCTGTGGGTGACACTTCAGGTGTAGAAGTAGGCGTTGCTGTGGGTGACACTTCAGGTGTAGAAGTAGGCGTTGCTGTTGGTGTAGTTGTTGGTGTTGGTGACGGCTGCGTTGTTGGCACAGCTGTTGGCTTCTGCAGGGCTTCCTTGGCTTGTTGGTCGAGTCTTTGCCTGAATGCTAAGTCAGCAATTCCTGTTTCTTTTAAACCTAGTTTTTTCTGATACTGCCTTACTGCTGCTTCTGTTTGAGGACCATAATATTGATTACGGGGTAAGGGAGGATTGGGCTTCGCTACCAAGTTTAAATTTGCCTGCAAAATGTCAATTATTCTTGCAGCAAAATCTTGAGTTTTTGGTCCTGCTATTCCATCAATTGGTTGTAGCTTATACCCTTTTTGAAATTCTTGAATTGCTTTTTTAGTATCTGCGTCTGTCAAAGGTACATCTGATACCTTGACGTTATAACCCAATCCCCGCAACACGGCACGAAATTGCCGTGGTGTGTAGCTACGAGCAGCAAAAGCGACATCGGAAATCACTATACTAGCTGTTATCAGACAAGCAGTCGCAACGGTAACACTTGATTTTCCAAACCCACACCACATAGATCAAACTCCTCTTAGTTAAATCAACTGGATATTGACGTTAACAGATGCATTTTAAGTCTCTGTAACGTCTTTTTTCGCATTATTTGTGATTTTTGATTAGTTTAAGTTACATTGGTCGTTTTTTAGTTATTTTTAACAGTTGTTTTTTGTCATCCATCTATAGAGGTAGCTTTTAAAAGCAGTAGATACAGGTTAGCAAGACCCAAAACCACATAATTTAGAGATGTTGGATTCAAAATCTGTACTTTCTTATTGAAAAGCCAATGGCTAACGTAAAACCCTTAATGCAACGAAACATATGGTTTGAGCGATTGATGGCAATTATTGCCTCTGTTAATTTATGCTTAGTTTTATTTGATTTAAGTTATGTTCCTTGGCGGGATTTTTACATACGAAATCTCCCGCGAATTACGCAGATATACGACCCAATTAAAGGGATTGAACCTCATCGAGAAACAGAAAAATATCTGGCAACTGTAGACACACTCAAAGAACAGGTGAGTCAAACAGGTTTGCAATCACCTCAGGTGGGAAAAAAACTAGAGGAACTCCGCAATATTAGTCGTGAGATGATTGACAGCAACCCGTTTGCTGCGGTTGACAAGAGTGGTACCTTGGAAAAAATCAAAAATCGGATGCGCGATCGCATAGGTGTTGAATCTTCCAAGCAAGCATTTTCCACTTTCTGGAGTCAAGCGTATTTATCAAAACGAGGTTGGAACCAAGAAATTAATTTTTTCAACGAAAAAATCCGTCCTTTAATTGTCACCAACTACTACCGAAACATTGGGGAAAACGGCGAATTAGTTGATGAATTTTGGAGACTTGATTTACCTTTTGTGATTTTATTTGGTGTAGAGTTGCTAGCGCGTAGCTTCTATATAAAACGTCAACATCCAGGGTTTAGCTTATCAAATGCGATTTTCTGGCGCTGGTACGACCTATTTTTGCTGTTACCGTTTTGGCGACCTTTGCGGGTTATACCTGTTTTCATTCGCCTTGACCACGCACGATTATTAAATCTCCATCCACTACGCCAGCAAATTCATCAAGGAATTGTAGCGAATTTTGCCGAAGAAATCACAGAAATTGTTGTCGTGCGGGTTATCAACCAAATTCAGGGGTCTATTCAACGGGGTGAGCTAAGACGTTGGCTGTCACAAAAAGAAAACCTGCGTTCCTACATAGACATAAATAATATTAATGAAGTAGAAGCAATTGGAACCATTGTGGTGCAAACAATTGTTTACCAAGTGCTGCCAAAAATCCAACCTGAAGTCGCTGCCATTTTACGGCATAACATCGAAAGCGCCCTCAGACAAGCTCCCATTTATCGCAACCTGCAAAACTTACCTGGACTGGTACAGATGCAAACTCAACTTAGTGAGCAACTGGCTACCCAAATCACGACTAACCTTTACAGTGCCATTGTGAGTGCAACAGAAGACCCTGTTGCAGCAAAACTTTCCAGTCAACTTGTGCAAGGCTTCAGCGAAGCCCTGGGAACAGAAATGCAGAAAAAACAAGTCCTCTCGGAAATTCAGAACTTACTCATTGACTTTTTAGAGGAAGTCAAACTCAACTACGTCCAACGCCTGTCGCAGGAGGATATGTGGAAAGTTCTGGAGCAAACCAAGCAGCTACGAAGACAGCCGTCAGTTCAGCCCGTGCTAGACAAAGACTCTGCTGCGCTGGTACGTAGGGAAGGAAACTAATTATAAATAAAAAGACACAATGAAAAGACTTGTACTCCCGAAATTAAATAAGTTTGCTACAGCATTGCTGATAAGTTTCTCAGTTTTGCTCCTCCTATGGTTTACCTCCCCACTGCCTAAAACGCTGGCAAAACCTGAAACGAAAGTTTTTGAACAAGTCTGGCAAACTGTCAACGAAAACTTTTACGACCCAAAATTTAACGGAGTGAACTGGAAAGCAATGCGGGAAAAGTATGAACCTCAAGCAGCGCGAACCAAGTCAAGTCAAGAAGTTGCTCCTGTGATCAATCAAATGCTTTCTGAGTTGCAAACTTCTCACACCCGCTTCTACATTCAAGATGAGCCAGCATACTATCAGCTTTTGGGGATTTTTCAGTCAGGAAATAGTGAGTTTCAAAAGCGCTTAAGTAAGTTCTTCCCAAAAGGCAAAATTGAATACAGTGGCATTGGTGCCATGACCAAAGACATCAACGGTAAAACTTTTGTCAGTGGCATTTTAGATGAGAGTCCTGCTGCTAAAGCTGGTTTAAAAGTGGGCGATCAACTGCTGAGTGTAGATGGTCGTCCTTACCAAGCGATACAATCTTTTGCAGGGAAAGCAGGTCAGAAAGTCACGCTGTTGATTCAGAGAACACCTGAAGCTAATAGCCGTGAAAAAATTGCTGTGACTCCCAAGATGTTCAATGCAGCTACTATGTTTCTGGAGGCACAGCAAGCCAGTACCCAGATCCTTCAAAGGGACGGCAAGAAAATTGGCTACGTTCATATCTGGTCAAATGCCGCAGATCCAGACCAGGAGAAACTTCGGGAAGACCTCATCTACGATCGCCTTAGAGATGCACAAGCGTTGGTTTTGGATTTACGAGATGGCTGGGGTGGAGGAGATATCGGTTATCTCAATATATTCACTGCAAAGGAAGGTCCCAGTGTTACTAGCATCCCCCGTAATGGCAAGAGATCTACTTATATTTCTCAATGGAAAAAGCCTGTGGTTATGGTCATCAATGAGGGGAGCAGAAGTAGTAAGGAAATTTTAGCGTATGCCTTCCAGCAACACAAAATAGGACCTGTGGTTGGTTCCAAGACAACGGGAGCAGTGGTTGCGGGTCGTCCTTTTTTAATGCCAGATGGTAGCTTCCTTTACTTAGCAGTTTCAAATGTATTTGTCAACGAAACACAACGGTTGGAAGGTAAAGGAGTGATGCCTGATATTAACGTTCCATTCTCATTGGAATACGCTCAAGGTACAGACCCTCAGAAAGAGAGGGCTATAGAGGCTGTGCTGGAAGTCCTCAAGTAGCGGGGTTAGCTATTGACATCATAGCGACAGTTTTGATATGAAACCACAGATGTAGGTGTAAGCGGTGCGGTAGGCTACACAGATGCACACAGATCAAATGAGCCTTCTGTGTTTTCCCTGTTCTTATGTGGTTCAATTTACACCGTCAAAACCTGCTTACGTAAACTTTGAATAGTAGAAATAGTGTGTTCTGCCACCCTGTCAATTTCCTCCGCAGTGTTGAAGCGTCCTATACCAAACCGTACTGACGCATAGGCTAGCTGTTCCGAGTGTCCCAATGCCGTGAGAACATGGGAAGGTGCAGTCGTTGCAGAAGAGCAAGCAGATCCAGAAGACACCGCCATCACTGGTTGCAATCCTAACAGCAGTGCAGCTCCATCCACTCCCTCAACGCTGATATTCAAATTTCCCGGTAGTCGTTGAGTAGGATGTCCGTTGAGATGAATTCCATCTAATTGAGAAAGTTGTTCCCACAATCTTTGTCTTAATTGTGTGAGGCGTTGGCTTTCTGTCGTTTGTTCTTCCAAACCAATCTCCACCGCCTTACCAAATCCTACGATTTGCGGTGTATACAAAGTGCCAGAACGCATTAAGCGTTCATGTCCACCACCATGCTGCTGAGGAGCAACTTGTACTCTGGGGTTGCGGCGGCGGACGTACAATACTCCGATCCCCTTGGGACCGTATACCTTATGTGCTGTTAACGACATCAAGTCAATTTTCATCGCCTGCACGTCGAGGGGTATCTTACCAATAGCTTGTGCAGCGTCAGTGTGGAAAAGGACATTGCGTTCCCGACACATTGCGCCAATTTCTGTTAATGGCTGCAACACACCTATTTCGTTATTCGCAGCCATTACCGAAACCAGAATTGTGTCGGGACGAAAAGCTTTTTCCAACTGGGTTAAATCAATGAGTCCATCATTTTGGACTGGGAGGATTGTGATTTCAAAACCGAGGGTTTTAAGATACTTGCCAGGGTCAAGAACAGCACTGTGTTCAGTCGCAACAGTCACAATATGTTGTCCTTTTTGAAAATAGGCTTCTGCAACACCTTTGATAGCTAAATTATTAGCTTCTGTCGCACCGCTAGTAAAGACTATTTCTTCTGGCGTGGCGTTGATTGCGGCTGCTAATATTTCCCGTGTTTGTTTGACAGCAGCTTCCGCTTCCCAACCGTAAACATGACTGATGCTAGAGGCGTTCCCAAAGTGTTCGCTGAAGTAGGGTAGCATTGCAGCAAGTACCCGTTCATCCACAGGTGTGGTAGCGTGGCAATCTAGGTAGATAGGACGTTGAGACATGGTTGTTGACTCAAAATTTGACCCAGTTTTTTAATAGACTCACCAGAAGACAGTCAGGGAATAATGTCAGCGAGGAACACAAAACTGGGTACACTGTCGCTGAATATGCACCTTAATGCAGCCAAAATTCCCCCTCTCCTTTCTTCAAAGATACTTCTAGTCAGGGCAATTATGACAGTACGAGGAGGGGATGAGGGGGATGTAGAGAATGTTGCTTTTTTTTAAAACCGCCACCAAGTCTTTTGCACGTAATTGAGAATAGCCATAACAATTGCCCCAAGAAGCAACAGCCAAATCACTCCTCCTGGAATGAAAGTGAGAATACCAAAACCTCTGAGTACCCAGACAGCGATCGCAATACCGAGAAAAACCCCAAAAGCCTGGTTGAATATGCGATTTAATTTAGAAGACCTCACCTAATTTCCCTCAAACTCAACAGTTATTGCATTTTATATGTAGCAACAAACGTTTTCACTAGATGTCAAGGCAAGAAAGACAAGGCACGAGGGTTCAGCAAATAAAATGAAAGTCTGGTCATTTGGAGGTTGCCAAAGGTTATCTTGGTTATTATTGGGAGTATTTCCTTTAAAGTAGCTATGGCAACGAGCGATTATTCACCCAATCCTAAATCAAACCAGTCAGTCAACTTGGAATCCTTGCCCAGAATTAATATTCTAACTATGTTTCGACTGGGCTTGTTTCAAATGGGGTTGGGCATCATGTCGGTTCTCACCTTAGGAGTGCTGAATCGCATCATGATTAAGGAATTAGCAATTCCAGCTACACTGGTAGCGGGTACTATAGCAGTGCATCAGCTTGTCGCACCGGCAAGGCTGTGGTTTGGACAAATGTCTGATGCTAAACGCTTTCTTCGCTATCACCGCACTGGTTATGTATGGGTGGGTGCAGTTCTATTTGCGATCGCATCCTTTTTAGCAGTACAAGTCACCTGGCAATTAGGTGCTAGTTTTTACTCTGTAGGTTGGACAACTCAAACTTACGGCTGGATAGCCCTGTTAGCAGGGATTTTTGCCCTCTACGGATTGGCTCTAAGTTCTAGTTCTACTCCCTTTGCAGCGTTGTTAGTCGATGTTTCTGATGAAGACAACCGATCTAAACTTGTTGGTGTTGTCTGGTCTATGCTCATGGTAGGCATTGTGATTGGGGCAATTACTAGCTCGAAGCTATTACCAGCAGCTGCAACTTGCCAAGAAACAACAACAGCAACAGTATCCCTGTACAGTCAACCCGAACAACTCTCAGCACTGCAAAACTCGATTAACCGCCTATTCTTTATTCTTCCAGCCGTCGTTTTTGGGTTATCCATATTATCGACAGCAGGAATTGAAAAAAAATATTCTCGATATGGCATACGCTCCTCTATTGTAGAGCGGGAAGACCAAATTACTTTGAAAAGAGCTATCAAGGTCTTGACAACTAGCCGCCAAACAGGTTTGTTTTTTACATTTCTCTTAGTGATGACCATCAGCTTGTTTATGCAAGAGGCTGTGATGGAACCTTATGGTGGTGAAGTTTTTGGGATGTGTGTCTCTGAAACTACGAGATTAAACGCTTTTTGGGGAACCGGAACGCTGATAGGTATCGGTTCCACGGGCTTTTTAATTGTGCCACGCATAGGCAAACAAAAAACTGCCATGTTGGGGTGCTTAACAGTCGCCCTGTCTATGGTATTCGTCATCCTATCAGGATTCACTGCCAATCAGAAACTCCTACAAGGAGCGTTAGTGCTGTTTGGTTTAGCTTCTGGTGTCACCACAACGGGAGCCATCAGCCTCATGCTAGACTTGACCGCAGCGGAAACTGCTGGGACATTTATTGGCGCTTGGGGTTTGGCGCAGGCTGTTGCACGGGCATTGGCGACAGTGAGTGGCGGTGCGGTGCTTGATATTGGTAAACAAATCTTTGCTCAGAAAGTGTTGGCATACAGCTTGGTATTTGGACTGCAAGCGCTGGGAATGCTTTTGGCAATTTGGTTCCTCACGAGAGTCAATGTGAGAGAATTTCAGCACACAGCCAAGCAAGCGATCGCTTCTATCTTTGAAAGCGAACTGGATTAAACCTTAGCAATAGATTTTATAGCAAATGTAACGGATTGAACTGTAAGACCTACAATGAATCTATCCGCTACAACTGTTATCCATCCGTTGCCACATGACTGAATTTTGGACAACAATTCTCGATTTTGCCCAAACCACGACAACAAGAGTGGGAAATCAGTTGATGCAAGACTTTGGGCAAGTGCAGGCTTTGCAAAAAGCTGATGGCAGTTTGGTAACGCAAGCAGATAAATGGGCGGATCAGGAAATACGGGACGCCATAGTATCTACTTTCGCTGGTTACGGTATCTTAAGTGAAGAAGGCAACAAAGTTTTTCCTGATACCGAATGGTGCTGGGTCATTGACCCTTTAGACGGTACAACTAACTTTACTCGTGGGATTCCCATTTGGTCGATTTCTCTCGGTTTGCTGTATCAAGGCACACCAGTTTTTGGTTACGTTTATGTCCCGCCATTAAATCAAGCTTTTCACGGCTTTTGGGGAGGTTTATCTGGGTTAGAAGCACCAACTGGAGCTTTTCGCGATCGCCATCCTATCCATACCAGTGATGATGCTCCTAGTAAACATCACTTCTTCAACCTCTGTTCCCGCAGCACCTCAGTGATACAAAAAAATTTTCCCTGCAAGATTCGGATGCTAGGAGTTGCTAGCTATAATTTCCTGACGACTGCTGCTGGCGCAACATTGGGGGGTGTCGAAGCGACACCAAAAGTTTGGGATATAGCGGCTGCTTGGGTTATTGTCCAAGCTGCTGGGGGAAGCTGGGTCTCATTAAAATCAGAGCCGTTTCCTTTGTCACCAGGAGAGGATTATAGCGATCGTTCTTTCCCTACATTGGTTGTCAGTCGCAAAGAATTGATTCCGGTTTTTGCTCCGTTTGTGGAAAAGGTCAAGATTTGAGAGACAAACACACGAGACTTCTTGCAAAAATACGATTTATGAATTTTTGAACCGCAGATGCACGCAGATAAACGCAGATAAATTATCTGTGTCCATCTGCGTTCATCTGCGGTTAATTCTTTCTTCCTGTTCCTTACGAATATGGGAATCGCTATAATAGTTAAAGCGCAGCATATTAGGTCGAGAAAGCTTCGGGTTTGAGGTTGATGTTTACACAGTAGTGTTAAGATGTCGATGTCTAATAATCAGCTGAACCAATTAACTATTTAAGAATAAAGTCTGCTATTGCTTTATCTGTGTCGGTTGGAGCATCTTTTGGAGGACTCAGCAAAACAGAACGCTGAATGAGTTTTTCACCCTTAAGGCGACGGTCAACGCGGCTAGGGATACCATAACCATAGATGATATGTCCCTGTCCAGCTAACACAATAACTTGATAATTTGGGTTAGCTTTGATGAATTTGGCAATACCCTCTGCCATTGTTTCATCCCACAAAACTTGCGCTTGGAAAAAGTTTTCAACATCTGCGCTGTTACCATGACGTGCGGCTTGATGTTGTTGAAAAGCTGCTTGCAACTTTTGGCGATATTCCTGGTTATCTATGTGAATTTCTGACAAGGGTGGAATCAATTTTTGTTCAGATGGTGTTAGGCTTTTTAAACCTTCACGGGCGACTTTACGGGTGATTTCTGAAGGTGTATTTAAGGCTATAACGGATAGTTTTTTTTCTTTGGCAAACTTGAGAATTGGCGCGTAATTTTCCCAAGAAAAACCCCAGCGTTTTTCATATTCGCTTTTCTCTATGAGTTCTTCTTCAGTCAATTTACCAGCTAGATATTCATTGACAACGCCTTGATAAGGTCGTTGAAACATTTCCATTGCAATGGCAATTTTAGGATTGCGGTTGTAGAGTTGCTGAATGATTTCTAGCTGGTTTCTGTGGTCTTCTGGATTGTCGTGAGTCTCACCTAGATACACAACATTTGCTTGTTTTAGTTGTGGCAATATCTGCGCCAAATGGTCAACGCACTTGCTAGCAACAAATTTTTCAGAACAGGACGTTTCTACTTGTTGTTGAGCGTAAATTGGTGAGGAGCAAAGTAAAAAAAATCCTAGGGACAAGGCAAACAGTCGGGGGAAAAAAAGGTAATTTTGCCTGGTTTCAGGAGATGGGTTCATCTTCTTTGCACCTAGAGTATTATTTTTTTATATAAGGGGCTAGCTCATCCCACAAGTCTGGGAAATTAGACTGAAAATAATCAGCCTTAGCTAATTCCATATCTCGGTAGTCAAAGCCTGGTGCAACTGCTTCCCCAAGTAAACCGAATTCTCCTTCTTCAAGCACTGTTGCTTTCCAGCAGCCTCCTGGTACTTTTAATTGAAAAAGATGACCTTTGGTAACGTCAAATCCTAGCTTGAGTTTGTTAAGTTCTCCATTGGGGTGAAGGATTAAATAGGTTAAGGGAGAACCAGCATGGAAATAATGAATAATATTTGATTTGTTTTTGTGAAAGTAACCAATAGGTCTATTATCAGTCAGCATATAGTAAATAGAAGTGAGCAGCGATCGCTCAGTTCCCTCTCTATCGGTTGCTATTTTTAAATCCGAACGGTATGTTTCTGAAAAATAGCCTCCTTCAATGTGTTCAACTAAAGATAGTTTTTCAATTAAATCATTTTTATTCATTATCGGTTATACCTAACAATAAACCATTGTTCCTTGGCAGAATGCCGATTTTTGTGTCTTTGTAGTTTATCGCCATCCTGTATGGAACCACTAAGACACAAAAATACTAAGAAAGCTTCTTTAGTAGAGCATAGGATTGGTTGTAGGTTGATAGTCCATACAGTTTATCGCTTCTTCTGTATTGGCAATAGAGGGACGGACGGTGCATTTAAGGCGGTAATCATTGGTAAAATACTGGCAATTTGAACAAGGAATTTGATGCATTTGTTGCGCTGTCATGACGCTATCTCTCGCTGCCGTCCACATACTCCAAGCGACGAGAATAGTTAACGCCCAAGCGCAGAAAAAGCAAATAGGAATGATCAACGGTTGAATGAGATGTATTAGATAATACAGTAGTTGCAACACGGTAAGTCCTGACAAAAATTACGAGTCATTATTTTTAAGTTAGGAGTAGCAAATTATGAATTCTGAAAATTTTTGAGAATTTATAATTCATAATTTATTGCTACTCACTACTTACTCTTAACTGTTACTTTTTTCCTTACTCCTAACGTCTCACTTGAGAGGTATAAGTTAAACACCAGCATGACCAATCGCTAATCCAGCAACAAGCATTCCTATGACTAGGAATGGTTGGGCGCTGGCTTGGTACTTGACATCGTTGTTTAATGGATCACGCAGGAAGTACATATCTTGGAAGGTGATTTGCGGGATGACGAGCAGTAGTAGAATAGCGGCGTATAAATTCTCATGGATGTAGATGAGATAACCAGCAATTGCTGCTTGAAAGACATCAATCATCACCACGCAAATCCAGGCTGCGGTGGTGACACCAAACATCACGGGTAGTGACTTTAATCCGAACTTGCGATCGCCTTCCACACTCTTGAAGTCATTGACAATGGCAATACCCAAACCAGCCAAACTATAAACTACAGTGAAAACCACAATTTTCCAATTGAGTTCACCAAACAAAGCATGACCAGTACACCAAGGTAAGGCAATGTAGCTAGCACCAAGGGCATAGCTGCTGAACCAACCGTTCTGCTTAAGTTTCAGTGGTGGTGCTGAGTAGATGTATGCTATGAAGGAACCCAGCAGGGCGGTCACTGTGATGGTGGGGAAGTCATGACCTGCCCAAACATCTAAAACAAATGCTAAGGCAAGACCTGAAAGCAGTAATATCAGAATTTGCGTAATGACCTGGGGTAAAGGAATTGCACCTGACGGAATTGGGCGATAAGGTTCGTTGATGGCGTCAATTTCGCGATCGTAGTATTCATTCAGGGTTTGCGTATAACCCGCCAGCAACGGTCCCGACAGTAACATACACGTTGCAGCCTTCAACACATTTTCCAGCGTCCAGGTGTACTCGCCGGAAGAAGCCGCACCACACACGACCCCCCATATGAGGGGAATCCAGGTAATGGGCTTCATCAGTTGCAGGCGGATTTTCCAAATTGCGGTTTCCCCAGGCGCTGCACCTTTCATACCTAGGAGTTGCCTGGTTTTAGCACCACGATCAATAGCAGCTTTGACTTCCTCTGTTGGTGTTACCGAGTTGAGTGCTTGAGGTGAATTTGGATCTGGAGGAATGGGAGTTGATTCAGACATAAGGCATACACGTTAATTGGTCGTTGGGAATAAAGGAATAGGGAATTGTTAGTTGGTAGTGGGTAGTTGTTAGTTGTTAGTTGTTAGTTGTTAGTTGTTCCACTATCTACTAACCACTTACTATTAACCTTTCCCTATCCCCCATTCCCTTCCTAATACCTAAAAGGAGATTATCAAATAATTATTTTGAAACTTCGCTCCAGTAATAGATCTGCCACTCAGGGCAGGAGGTAGGAAGATATTACGTCGTTGGTCTCCTGCTTCCACAGTGACTTCTGGACCATATTGAGTCAGTTTGACCTGTTTTTTGTCAAATCCAGGCAGAAATAAGCGAACCTGACTTGTGTGAACGTCTACTTCTATAGGCTTGGGAGCCTGTAGCGCTTGCGCCACCAAATTAGGTAGGGCATCAATGAGCGGTTGCCACTCACCTGCTTTTGCGTCTGGAACAACACTCACTGGCAGGGGAGTAAATTCCTCTCCTAAGGAGATAGTTGTGTCAGAAGACACAAGGATAACGCCACCAACAGTGAGACCAACTTGTTGGGCACCACCCCAAAGATAACGGGTCGTAGCGACTTCCACAGGGTCATTGGTCGTGACTAGGAAAGCAGCAATGCGTTTAGGGTCGGCAAGGGCAGCTCTTCCCTTGTCCAAAATATTATTGATTTTGTTAGTGGGTTGGGAGAAGTTATCTGATGTCCAGTTGACGTTGAAAAAGGTGCTAATGAGGGGTTGAATCAAGGGTGATTCGGAAATTGTTTTTCCTAAGTCGGAATTGATAAACAATTGGCGAAACCTCCGCACATACCAACTGAGAGACTCTGGCATTCCCAACATCCGCAGCGTGGAAGAGTCGCCTGAGCCATCGTAGACTATGGCGTCATATTTGCCGCTTTCGTCGTACTCGCGGATGGCATTCAGGGCGAGGGCGCTGTCCATCCCCGGCAAGACTGCCAGTTCTTGACCGTAAATATCTTTCAGAATGGGCGTGCGGAGGTATTGCGCCTCGAGTTTTTTGACTTCCTCCCAGCTACGTTCTAGCAGCACCGCTGTTTGGAACTGCACAACTTGTAGATTGGCAGCAATTTCTTGGGGGTCAGGACTAAGAGTTGCTCCTAGCAGAATTGACAATGCTGGATCTGCCTGTCCAGCTAGGAGAACACGCTTGCCTTGACTTGCCAATAACTTAGCTGCGGCGATCGCAATTTTCGTGCGATTGCCCGTTAGGGCACTGCGCGAAGCGCAATCACTGCCGCCTTTGCCCAAAAATGTCAGTATCAGGGCCATTACTTGATTCCTAATTTTTACCGCTGGTTTTTCAACTCCAACTTAGCACTCAGCTTGTTTTAGTAGCTTCCTCCGCGCCTCCTAAAGGAGGAACTGAGCGCCTTTGGCGCACGCTGCGCGAAGGCATGGTTGTGAGCCTCACAAAGCGAGGAGCTACTGCTAACGCCGTTCTCCCCTACTGCACGAGTTTGAGTTCATCTTCAAAAAACCAAGTTGCAAAATTATCCTCAAACTTGACCACTACGCCAACACCGCTACTATCGGTCATTTTATAGCCTTCGATGGTGCCGACTTGTCCTAGTCTTTTCACAACAGGAGGAGATACGCGATCGCGCAAGCGAACGATTTTCACTTTTTGTCCAATTTCCATGCCAACTTACAACACGACAAACCAAGACTCAGTGTAGCCGAATCTGGGACGTGAGAGGGAGTAGGAAAGTGGTTAGTTGATAGTAGATAGTAGGACTTATTGACAACTATCAACTAACCACTAACTACTATCAAAGGACTACTGACTAAAATGAAATCAATAGGTAAGCAGGTGTAAGCAGATGTTTGTCACAGCACAACAGCTAGAACAACAGATGCCCGATGCAAGTCGGTTGTTAAGTGATGAGCCAGAAATGGAGAGTTCTTTGCATTATATGCAGCTTCTGCTGCTGGTAACTTGTTTGGAGTGGCTGTGGCGAGACCGGAATGATTTCTTTATTGGCGCGAATCTGACTATATATTTCAGTCGCCAGCAGTTGCGGAATCGGGATTTTAGAGGACCAGATTTTTTCTTCGTGAAGGACACTGAGAAAAGACCCCGCAATTCTTGGGTTGTTTGGGAGGAAGATGGTCGTTATCCAGACTTGATTATTGAATTACTTTCAGAGAGTACAGCTAAAGTTGACCGGAATTTGAAGAAAAACTTATATGAAAACCGGTTTCGTACTCCAGAATATTTTTGGTTTTCGCCGGAAAATTTGGAATTTGTCGGTTTTGAGTTGGTAGGCAATGAATATCAAGAAATTGCCCCAAATGCACAAGGATGGCGTTGGAGTCAGGTGCTAGGTCTGTATTTGGGTGTGGATGCGGGTAAACTGCGATACTTCACAACTGAAGGCGATTTGGTGCCGACACCAGAGGAGGCAGCGAAAGTTGCACAACAAATGGCTATTGAGGAACAGCAACGAGCATCCGAAGCACAGCAACAAGCATCCGAAGCACAGCAACAAGCATCCGAAGCTCAATTGCTTTTGGAAAAAGAACGACAGCGATCGCAGTTGTTGGCACAGCAGTTGCGATCATTAGGTATTGATCCAGATAGTTTAACTTAGTCTTTGCGTTGAAGTCAGAGGTCGCACTCATGTATCAAACCGATCCACCCCGTCCACCCCACGAAGTCTTACCAACGATGTATGATTTGCCTAGTGAATTAGTGGGAGAACCCGGCTTGCCAGATGAATTTCATATTTTTCAACCCAGACTGCTTAGTGAAACTTGTCAACCTCCTAACTATCCCACTGAAGAAATTTTAATTGCTACCGACTTAAATCTTTACTACGACCTCCGTCACCCATTGTGGTACAAGCGTCCAGATTGGTACATAGTCTTGGGGGTTTCTCGTGCTCAACAACAACAAGACTTGCGCTTGAGTTATGTGATTTGGCAAGAGGGAGTGGCTCCATTTTTAGTTGTTGAGTTGCTTTCACCTGGGACAGAACAGGAAGACTTAGGACAAACCCTCAGAGAAGTCAACAAGCCCCCAACCAAGTGGCAGGTTTATGAGCAAATTTTACGTATTCCCTATTATGTTGTGTTTGACCGATACAACAATCAACTGCGCTGCTTTCGCTTAGAGGGAACTCGTTACCAGGAATTGTCTTTACCCAACCAACGTTTGTGGTTAGAAGAACTACAGCTAGGTTTGGGAGTTTGGCAAGGTTCTTATGACAACACAACAGGTCTATGGCTGCGTTGGTACAGTGCAGATCATCAGTGGATACCAACACCTGCACAGCAAGTCGAACAAGAACGCCAACGCGCTGAACAAGAACGTCAACGCGCTGAGAGATTAGTAGAATATTTGCGTATACAGGGAATTGATCCGGATAACTTGCCTTGAAAGTGAAACAATGACTTGTTTGATACAAGGAAACTTTTTAAGCGTATAATTTACAAGATAATTTGGCTGTAACTGTACAGTAACAACTTATTCTGTCTATAGAAGTATGGTGGGAACTTTCAAAACTCTTGGACTTCATTGAGAGAAATTTGGTGTGTAGGTCTCGAGCAAGGAGCAGGAATTGTTGCAAACAATGCGAGGAGTTGTCCGAAAGGCGGGAAAGTTGAGACGCTTGCTCCCATTTAATGATCTGTGGTGGGCAAAGTTTGACTTGTTGAGAACGCTGGTGCGACGGGATTTAGAGGCGCGGTACAAAGGTTCTGTTTTAGGAAATTTATGGCCCTTAGTGAATCAGCTATCACAGTTATTGATTTTCACTTATGTTTTTTCGATTGTATTAAAGGTTAAGTTAAGTCTTAAAAACTTACCAGAAAATAACTTTACCTTTGGTTTGTGGCTATTTGCGGGGTTACTGCCGTGGATTGCGTTTAGTAATGGTTTAATTCAGTCAACAAATTCGGTGGTAGGACAGCCAAATTTAGTCAAGAAAGTGGTATTTCCCCTGGCTTTGTTACCGCTGGTGCCAGTTTTATCAACGTTGATTGAGAGTTCTTTTGGTTTGATGGCGTTGATTTTTTTTGTGGCGTTAACTTCTCATACTTTACATGCAACTTTGGCACTCCTGCCGTTGGTCTGGCTGACGCAAGTGCTCTTTACTTCAGGATTGGGGTATTTGGCAGCGGGATTAACTGTGTTTTTACGAGATATTCCGCAGACATTGACAGTTGTATTAAACATTTGGTTATATTTGGCACCCATTGTCTACCCAGCGTCAGCTATTCCAGAAGCATGGCGGGGTTGGGTGTTTTGGTTACATCCAATAGGGACAATAGCAGAAGTTTATCGTGACCTAGTTTTAACGGGAGATGTGAAGCACTGGGGCGAGTGGGCAGTTGCTTTTGTCGTATCTGCAATCGTATTTTATTTAGGTTATTCAGTGTATAAGCGTTTGCGTCCGGCTTTTGCAGATGTTTTGTGAGTAAGCTATGTGCAATTCACCAAACAAGGGGACAATAAACCAGAGGATTTCTTGAATTTGTGAAATTGAGCACGGTTAGTTTTGAGGCGTATTTGCTGATATGGGTGAGGAGATTGCAGTTTCACTAAAGAATGTCTCGAAGTGCTACAAGCGCTATGCTCGTCCGGTAGATAAGTTAAAGGAAATTTTGCTACCCGGAAAGAGCCGCGCTCAAGAGTTTTGGGCTTTGCGAGATATTAACTTCAAGGTTCCCCAAGGAGAAACTGTAGGGATTATTGGTCAAAATGGATCTGGCAAAAGTACACTACTGCAAATTATTGCCGGAACGTTGACACCAACTACAGGAGAAGTCTATGTGAATGGTCGAGTTTCAGCTTTACTTGAACTAGGTAGTGGATTTAATCCAGAGTTTACAGGGCGGCAGAATGTATTTTTTAATGGGCAAATTTTAGGATTAAGTCGAGAAGAAATAGAAGCTAAGTTTGATGATATTGTAACTTTTGCTGAAATTGGAAGTTTTATCGACGAGCCAGTTAAGACCTATTCTAGTGGGATGTTTGTTCGTTTAGCATTTTCAGTAGCAATTAATGTCAATCCCGATATTTTGATTGTAGATGAAGCCTTATCTGTAGGAGATGGGGTTTTCGTGCATCGCTGTATGGCAAAAATTAGAGATTTTCAAGATACTGGTGGGACGATTTTATTTGTATCCCATGATATAGGATCTGTTTCGCGCCTTTGTTCAGAAGCTATCTGGATTAATCAAGGCGAGATTGTAGATGGCGGAAAACCTGCTGAGGTCTGCAAACACTATCAAGCTTGGATACATGAGGAAGTCAATAAGAGAACTGCCATAAATATCAATTCAGAGCACAATGTTTCGCCAAGTTTAAATGAAGATAAGATAGATATAAGTAAGATTACTGTTAAAAACTTAAATCCTTTTACTCAAAAGCCATATATATCATTTGCTGGATTTGAAAGATTTGGTACTGGTCGTGCAGAAATTGAAGCTATCTCTATAGTTGGTGCAGACGATAAGCCAATTAAGTTGGTTTACCCAGGAGATATAGTAAGGATCCGAATTACTACGTTTAGACATGACAAAGTGAGAAAGCCAAATGTTGGCATAGCTCTACTTGATAGATTAAGAACTGTTCTATCAGGATGGAGTACCGAATTGATAGATAAAAATTTTGCCGACTACTGGTTATCTCAATCAGAGATAGGAAGAGCAACAGTTGAATTTGAGTTTATTTGGCCTCACTTATCTGGAGGAAATTACGCTTTTGACATAGCATTTGGAGACGGTCCCCATGAAAACTTAGAAATGCTGGATTGGATTCAGAATGCAACTGTTATACAAGCAGCAGTAAATGACTTTGTAGATGGAATCTTTCAAGTATCTGGCAGAGAGGTAAGACTATGTGAGGCACCATTATGTACAAAGTGATTGAAAAATTTTTACGGTCTAAATTAGAGACCTGGATGAAATCATATATTGAAAATTATCTGAATCAATCTTTAGTTAAAGGATATTTTGATGAACGTATTAAGGATGTCATCGTAAAACAATATCTAATTTTTGGTGATGCAAGAAGATTAAAACTTTCACAAACATGCGTTGTTAACAATGCTTTATTCAACCTTTCATCTGGAAGTATATTAATTGGTGAATATGTTTTTTTTGGTCATAATGTAAGCGTAATAACTGGAACTCATGACTCTAGTAAGTTTGGACTAGAAAGGATGAACGATTTTCCAACTGAAGGAAATGACATTGTTATCGAGGAAGGTGTATGGATAGCAAGTAACGTTACAGTCATTGGTCCATGTAAAATTGGTAAGCATTCTGTAGTTGCAGCAGGTGCAGTCGTGAAAGGTGACGTTCCTAGCTATCATGTTGTAGCGGGTATTCCAGCTAAAACGGTAAAAGAGATAACACCGCAAGCTGAAGCTTTAGAGAAAAAATGATTAGAAATAATAGTCAGTAGGCAAGACTAAAAATGAGAACCTAAAAATGATAGACAAAAATAATCCAGAAATTAATATAAATGAGTTGATGCAAAAGGTTCGGGATGAAGTAGCCAGACGAAAGAATCGATTTCGTCTACCAGTCGTTTCAACATTTAATATTGAAGCATCAGTAATGGATTGGAAAATAAGTCATATTCAAGCTTTACTTAGGAATGCAGAATCTAGAGCTATTGTCCGTACAAAGTGGCCTGATAACTTGAATCGGTTTCCTTTTAATTTAATCAGAGGAATACAAAAAATAGCTTTAAAAATACTAAATTTTATATTTAAAGATCAACGAGAAGTAAACTTCAATGTAATCAATGCTTTAAAAGAGTCTACAGAGCTGAATCGGCAGCTAATTGCACAAGTAGAAACTTTACGCTCACAGTTGGATGAGCAACTGAGTACTGTAGCTACTCCCTTTGATGAACTAAATGAACGCCTAAGTACTGTACATACTCACATTGAAGGACTGAGTGAGAACCTAAGTCTTGTAAATACTCGCATTCAAGGAATGGATGACAGATGGGATACCATCAATAGCAGCACAAATAGTAGGATGAGTGATATCCAAAAACGCTTAGATGCCGTAGATAGTCGAGTGCAACGGATAGATGAGCATCTGGATTCTGTGAATACTCGCGTCCAAGGACAGAATGAGCGTTACATCAGAAACGACACTTACCTTAAGAATGACCTCAGCCAGCAAAAGCGCTTGCTTACTCTGTTTTTGGAAGAAGCGCAGCAACGTTTACCACAACCTTTGAGTCAAGACCAACTGCAAACTTTTGTGAATGAAAACCAGCACTCGTTGGATGGTTTCTATGCCGCTTTTGAAGACCGATTTCGGGGCACTCGTGAAGAAATAACTAAAAAATTGAAGGTCTACCTGCCTATAATTGCTGAAGCTCAAATAGGTACGCAGGATTCACCGATTCTAGATGTGGGATGTGGACGAGGTGAATGGCTAGAGTTAATCCGTGAATCTGGATATATAGCAAAGGGGATAGATATCAACAGAGTGATGGTAGAGCAGTGCCAAGCTAGGGAATTGGAAGTGATAGAATCCGATGCAATTGCTTACTTGCAATCTTTGCCAGATGCTAGTTTGGGTGCTGTTACTGGTTTTCATATTATCGAACATCTACCATTTCCTCTGTTAATAAAGTTATTTAATGAAGTAGCACGAGTGCTCAAAACGAATGGATTAGCTATTTTTGAAACGCCAAATCCTCAAAATTTATTGGTAGGGGCTTGTGACTTTTATTCAGATCCAACACATCTGAATCCACTTCACCCAGAAATGATTCAATTTTTGTTAAATTATCAAGGATTATCAAATGTTCAATTATTGTATTTAAATCCTGTAGAAAACAGTCCTTTTGATCAAGAAGCTCCAGGCATGCAAACTCTTCGCAACTGGTTCTTTGGTCCTCGTGATTATGCAGTAGTTGGATATAAAATATGAAGCCATTGGCAATTGTTACTACCTGGTTTGGCAAAAATTTAAAAGGAGGGGCGGAGCAACAAGCCTGGCAAATAGCTACACGCCTTGCAAATAGAGGACATCAGGTGGAGATATTGACAACTTGTTGTCGCTCATTCCTCGACGACTGGGGAGTTAACCACCTTAAAGTAGGATTAAGCCAGGATGAGGCTGTTAAAATTCGACGTTTTCAGGTAGCTAATCGTAATAGCAATAGCTTTAATTGTGTCAATAGCTTCATGTTAAGCTTACCCTCTGGTGAGATCAAACCTGGAGTCAATCCAGTAAGTCTAGAAGAGGCAGCTATATTTTGCGAAGAAAATATAAACTCTATTCAGTTGCTGGATTACTTAAGAAATCAGCGAGAACAGTATCAGGCATTTCTATTTCTACCCTATCTTTATGGTCCTATACTAAACGGATTACCAATTATTGCAGAGCGTGCCTTTTTACAACCTTGTTTGCATGATGAAGTTTATGCTTACTTGCCTCAAGTTGCAAAAATTTTCCACGAGGCTAAGGGATTGTTGTTCAATAGTGAAGGCGAAGCTCAACTGGCAATTAATTTATATGGACCAGGGATTATTCCAAAAAGCATTATAGTGGGTGAAGGCGTGGAGGTTGGTCGGCATTATGATACAAACCTCACTCATATAGGAGAATTTCCAGTAAAGCAAGAGCGTTTTATTCTTTATCTTGGTCGCCGGGATTCAACAAAAAAAACAGATTTTTTAGTCAAGGCTTATGCAACTTTCAGACAGAAGCATCCAGACTCTAGTTTAAGGTTAGTTCTTGCTGGACCAGGTAATACATCTTTTAATGGCTCGGTTCCCGGTTTGGTTGATTTGGGTTTAGTGCAAGAAAGTGAGAAAGAAACGTTATTAGCCAACTGCTTGGCTTTATTCCAACCAAGTCGGAATGAAAGTTACTCTCGCGTCATAATGGAAGCTTGGTTTTACGAACGACCTGTTGCTGCCCATCAGGATTGTTTGGCAACTGCAATGGCAGTTGAAAGTTCAAAAGGGGGTTGGTTAGCAGGAACAGAAATTGAATGGGCAGAACTGTTTGCAAAAATTGACCAGATGGGAGATGAGCATCTGGCAAAGTATGGAGCAAATGGTAAAGCTTATGCTCAAGAGAATGCGGTATGGGATAAGGTCATTGAACGTTACGAAACTGTACTTGGGTTATCTGAAAAACAGGTTACAGTTTCAAACAAGCCAACAAAGAGAACACTAAAAGAAATTCATCAACTCTTACCCGGTTTTACCTATGGGGATGCCATTTCTAACCAAGCCCGGGCGATTAGAGACTATCTACGCAATCTTGGGTATAAATCCAATATTTTTGTTGAACACCTAGATCCAGCAGTTGCTAAAGAGGGAAAAAAATTTCAGCCAGATAGTATTAGTCCTCAAGCTGGCTTAATTTACCACCACTCGATTGGTTGTGAAGTGACAGATTATGCGATCGCTCATCCAGGTACTAAGTGCTTAATTTATCACAATATTACACCTGCTGAGTTTTTTTTAGCATACCGACCAGAAATTGCCCGACTTTTAGAACAAGGTCGGGCTGATTTGAAACAACTAGCTCCACACTTCCCTTTATCAGTGGGAGTTTCTGCTTACAACGCAGCTGAACTTATGACATCTGGGTTTGCTCAACCAGGTATTCTACCTATCGGGGTCACCCCTAACAAATGGGATATGCCTGCAGATGCTACATTAATGCGGCAACTGCAAGATGGTAAAACTAATCTGCTGTTTGTCGGACGCTTTTCACCAAACAAACGTCAAGATCATTTGGTAGAAGCTTTTGACCATTATTTGACAATGGATCACCAAGCGCGACTCATTTTAGTAGGAGGCGGCGATATCAACGATCCATACTATCGCCATATAATGAGCATCATTGAAAGTTTAAATTTGACCCAGCACGTAATGATTCCAGGAAAAATCAACGATGCTCAACTATTAGCATTTTATAAAACTGCACAGGTATTTTGGTCAATGAGTGAGCATGAAGGTTTTTGTGTGCCACTGGTTGAGGCTATGTGGTTTGATGTTCCTATTCTTGCTTATAAAAGTAGTGCTGTGCCAGAAACATTAGGTGAAGCTGGGTTGATGTTTACCAGTAAGGATGATTTTGTGCAAGTTGCTGCACTAGCAAAGCTACTTGTTAAGGATAAATCACTGAGAGCAAAAGTCATCGCTGCACAACGAAAAAGACGAGTTTTTTTTACACAACTATCTGTTAATCAATATTTAAGTAATCTGATACTTAAACTTGAAGAAAATTTCAAGTAGAGGGCAGAGAGCGTCCCCAGGGCAACCGCATCTAAATATGACCTGCCTGACTTATTGGGGAGGTGCGCCTACGACTCACTATATTGTAGATTTGCCTCCTGAACAAAGAATGCTCGCAGCGTCTGAAGTATCCAAACACGTTAAATACCAAACTTGTGAAATTGAATATGTTTACTATTGTAGGCTAATCGTAGTATTGGTCTTCAAGGAGAAACGCCATGCCTTCAGAACGTAAAATTTCAACTGACGCCGCCAGTTTTTCCTTCGGTGTTAACATTTCAGGTTATATTAACAGTGAATTTGGTTTGGGTGAAGGTGTCAGATCAACTATTAGAGCGCTTGAGGCAGTTGGCATTCCTTTTGTCATTAATAATTGTACTTTTAATAAAATTCACAGAAAGTTAGATTCTACTTATACCAATTTCTCTGACGAGAATCCTTATCCAATTAATATTATTCAGGTGAATGCAGATATGATCAATACTTTTATCAGTTCTGCTCAACCTGAATATTTTAAAAATAAGTATAATATTGGGTATTGGGTATGGGAACTTCCAGATTTTCCTCAAGAATACCTACCTGCATTTAATCTTTTTCATGAAATATGGACTCCTAGTAGTTACAGTGTAGATGCGATCGCACCAGCATCACCTGTGCCAGTAATTAAACTCATGCACAGTATTTCCCTACCACAACCTATAGTAAACAAACAAGCACTGGGATTACCAGAGCATAAATTTATTTTTCTCTTTATATTTGATTTTTACAGTGTATTTGAGCGTAAAAATCCCACAGCAGTCATTAAAGCTTTTCAGCAAGCCTTCGGCAAAGATAATGAACAAGCCTTATTAGTTCTGAAATTTTCTAATGCTAAAGACTTTCCTGAGAAATATCAGCAGCTAAAAGATTTAGTGAAAGGCTTTAGTAACATTAAATTAATTGATAAATTTTTGCTAAAAGACGAACTGAACTCACTAATTTACCATTGTGATTGCTACGTATCTTTACATCGTTCTGAAGGGTTTGGTTTGACAATGGCTGAAGCAATGTTCTATGGAAAACCAGTGATAGCAACAGCCTACTCAGGAAATACTGACTTTATGAATGTTAGTCATAGTTTCCCTGTTAAGTATTCTTTAGTTTCCTTGACAGAAGATTGTG
This sequence comes from Mastigocladopsis repens PCC 10914, assembly GCF_000315565.1. Taxonomy (NCBI): domain Bacteria; kingdom Bacillati; phylum Cyanobacteriota; class Cyanophyceae; order Nostocales; family Symphyonemataceae; genus Mastigocladopsis; species Mastigocladopsis repens. The sequence continues at coordinate 5,647,993 of NZ_JH992901.1, forward strand.
CTCATTATAAAAAAGGTAATTTTTGGGCAGAACCAGATATTGACCATGCTGCCTATTTAATGAAATACGTATTGAATAATTATGAAGAAGCAAGGCAAGTGGGTGCAAAAGCCTCTGAACAAGTCAGGCTATTATTAAGTCCTGAATTGATTGGACAAAAGATGAAAAACAGATTGGAATATATAACTCAGAAAGCTAATAAATTTATAAATGATTCTCAATTATACACAGAGTTAAAAAACAAAGAGATAGAACTTCAGTGTTTACAATCTTTAGTAGAAGAGATAGAAAAAAGTAAATTTTGGCAACTGAGAAATCAGTGGTATAAGCTAAAAGAAATGTTGAAATCAAAATTCAATTAATGCTTGAATTAGAAAATGTTAAATCTCGTCCACACTTACTCATTGTGAGTAATGATGTGGTAGATATTAAAATGGCTGGTCCTGGGATGCGTTACCTAGAATTAGCTCGCGTTCTTAGTCAGGATTTGGATGTCACCCTTGCTATTCCCTCTGAAACAACACTTGAAGTTCCAAATATCAAACTTGTGCGTTACTGGGATGAACGTCCAAAGAGTTTGCAAGTTTTGGTAGAAAACAGTGATATTGCCTTAGTGTCTGGTTACATGGTCGAAAAATTCCCCTTTTTACACCAGACACAGAAACGTATTGTCGTTGACCTTTACGATCCGTTTATTTTAGAGAATTTACACTACCACCTCAACAAGCCACTCGCCGCACAGGAAAGCTTGAACAACCGCGCTGTGGATATTACCAATAGCCTAGCTCGTTTAGGTGATTTTTTCATTTGTGGGAGCGATCGCCAGCGAGATTTGTGGATAGGTGTACTGGCTTCCAATGGACGCATCAATCCCCGCAATTTTGCCAAAGATACTAGCCTGCGTTCTTTGATTGATGTGGTTGGAATCGGCTTTCTTAACCGAGAACCACGTCCTAATCCCACCTTGCGTGGTATACATCCGGCATTTCCAGAAGATGCTCGTATTGTACTATGGGGCGGCGGCATTTGGGATTGGCTCGACCCTCTCACCCTAGTCAAAGCTTGGACTCAAGTTGTCGCTGAGAACCCGCAAGCACGACTGGTCTTTTTAGGAACACGTCATCCCAACCCTCAGGTTCCTCCTCATAAAATGGCGGAACAAACTCAAGTTCTTGCTGCTGAAATTGGCGAGAAAGACCGCACCATTTTCTTTTACGAATGGATACCATACGAACAAAGAGAAGCGCTGTTGTGTGAAGCTGATATCGGCGTCACTCTTCATCCCCCACACATAGAAACCCGTTATTCGATTCGGACACGAGTATTAGACTATCTTTGGACGCGTTTACCTGTACTGGTTAGTGAAGGAGATGTCACGAGTGAATGGGTAAAACAGTACGGTGTTGGTAAAACTGTACCACCTTTGGATGTAGAAGCAGTGCGAGTCGCGATCGCACAAATGTTAGAACGTCCCAAATCATCTTGGGCTTCAGCATTTGACCCGTTGCGAGAATCCTTGAGTTGGTCAGAAGTTGTTGAACCTCTGCGGCGCTATTGCTTGCAAGCAGAGTATGCACCTGATCGACAGATACGTACACTAGTAACACCGACCGTGGTAAAACGAGGTAAATTGGCGCGAATTGTAGAAATTTGGCGGACTGAAGGAAGCCGCGAACTTTTACAACGCATTGGGAAAAAGTTTTGGCGATGAGGAGCAAAACTGTAACTATAGCGCAACTTAATTTGAATGAAATAAATAATTATCTGTGTGCATCTGTACGCCAGTCGCCACAACGGGGGGAACCCCCGCAAGGCGCTGGCTCGTCCATCTGTGGTTCATTATTTCTTTGTCTACCTGACTCAATTGTAAACGGCTATATACATGAAGATTCTGCACGTTACCCAAGGTTATACCCCAGCAATTGGCGGTACAGAATTGCTCATTCAGCGCGTTTCTGAAGAGTTAGTTCAGCAATTTGACGATGAAGTCACTGTCTTTACCACCAATTGCATCAATGGTGAAGGTTTTTTCAATCCAAAACTACCGCGTTTGCAACCAGGTGACGAGGAAATTAATGGTGTCAAAGTGCGGCGGTTTCCAGTTAATAGCCGAATTAGCCAAATGGTACGATTTCCTCAAAAAGTTGCTTATCGTTTGCGTTTGCCATTCAACGAGCATCTTAGGACAATAGCTGGAGGACCGATCATTCCTGGGTTGAAAAAAGCTATCCAAGAATTTCCTGCTGATGTGATTGCTGCTTCATCTTTTCCGTTACTGCATATGTATGCGGCGCTAAACGGTGCTAGGGAATCTGGAAGACCTTGTGTTTTACATGGAGGGATACATCCGCAGGATGATTGGGCGTTTCAACGTTCGAGAATCTATAGTGCTATTGAGCAATCTACTTACTATTTAGCTAATACAAAATATGAGGCAGATTATGTTATCCAACGGGGAGCATCTCCTGAGCGTGTTGTTGTCGTTGGAGTTGGTGTAGATCCAGAACCCTTTGAACAAATTTCCTCAACTCAAGCTAAACAATATTTAGGTTTTAAAGAGCAACCAGTCGTCGGATTTATTGGACAGTTGGGGGGACACAAAGGAGTAGATACGCTTGTGCAAGCAATGCCCCTTGTTTGGCAAATTTTCCCTGATGTGCAGCTTTTGATTGCTGGAGCAAAGACAATGTTTGCCCAGAAAGTAGAAAACATTATCCATCAATTGCCAGAGGCATACAAAAATAACGTGAAGCTTTATTATAACTTTTCTAATGAAGAAAAACCTTTGTTATTTAATGCCATAGATGTGTTTGCTTATCCTTCTGGTTTTGAGTCTTTTGGAATCGCATTTCTAGAAGCTTGGGCAGCAGGGAAACCTGTTATAGGTTGCCGTGCAGGGGCAATACCTTGGGTTATAGATGAGGGAATAGATGGGCTGTTAGTAAACTATAAAAATCAGGAAATGTTAGCAGAGGCAATTATCAAATTATTGAAAAATATTCATTTAGCAAAAATTTTAGGTAATGCAGGTCGGCAGAAGGTTTTATCAAGATACACTTGGAGTAAAGTTGCTCAAAATTTTAGAGAAGTTTATATCGAAGCTATTTTGAAGGGATAATTTTATGTTAGGTTTGGACAGAATTACCTTTGACCCGCGCATCATGGGTGGACAAGCTTGCATTCGCGGAATGCGAATTCCTGTTTCGTTAGTGGTAAATTTGGTGGCAAATGGGAAACCAATAGAGGAGATTTTAGAAGAATACCCCGATTTAGAACCAGAGGACATTCGTCAATCTCTGCTTTATGCAGCATGGTTGACTCAAGAACGGGTGTATCCGTTTCAAAGTGTTGAAAAGGTCAAATGAAGTTTTTAGCAGATATGGGAATTTCGCTACGCACAGTTGCTTGGTTGCGCGATGCTGGCTATGATACTGTGTATCTACGCGAAGAGGACTTGCAAAGGTTGCCTGATGACGAGATTTTGCTTAAAGCACGTACGGAGGGACGGATTGTGTTAACGGTGGATTTAGATTTTGCTCAACTGTTAGCCGTTGGAGGGGAAACATTGCCCAGTGTCATTTTGTTTAGATTAGGGAATGAAAATTACGAGACAATTCATGAACGTTTGACTAAGGTTTTAAGTCAATGTCGGCAAGATTTAGAAACAGGAGCAATTGTTTCTGTAAGTAATGAGACGTTTCGGGTACGGCGATTGCCGATTTAACGCTTCTCCCACTTAAAGGATTCGATACTGTACATTGAATCTCATTATATTCTATACTTCAGTACCAATTGCCAACCGCACTCCCCAGAATAAGATTAAAGTTGCGATCGCCAGCCAATCACCTCTTTTTAACCGTAAGTCGTGCCATTGCACGCGATGTTCATGAGGACTCGTAAAACCTCGCACCATCATTGCATTAGCCATTTGCTCTGCTCGTAGTAGCAAATTTTCCAACAACCGTTCTGCTACCAACATCCAAACTTTGACGGAGCCTTTCAATCCCAGCTTTTTCCAATTAATAGCTCTTGTCATTATAGAGCGAATTAAATTCTGGATTTCTTCCAAAACTAGAGGAATAAACCGCAAGGATAATGTTAAAGTCAAAGTTATCTCAGTCACAGGTATTTTCAGCCGTCGCAGAGGTTGCATTAAACTTTCTATCGCAGCTGTGATTTCTTCTGGTGCAGTTGTTAGCAGATACAGGTTAGTACTGTAAATTAAGGTAAACACCATCGTACTGACACTCACTGCCAAATCCAACGAGGGGCGACTCACTTTGACTGGACCTTTATCAAACAGCACGTATCTGTAGTCTTTTTGGTTGTCTGCTGGCAGTGCTGGAGTTGAAGGAGTCGAAGCTGATTTTTCGGTCAAGACTTGTTGGTTAGTTGGTAGGCGCGGTTGATAATTTATACCCAGTCCATCAGGACTGATAGCTAAAAGCACTAAGACAAAGAAGCATAATGTCAATAGCCAGCCCATTTGCTGCCGCCAAACTCGCCGGGGAATTCGTGCTATTAAGGTAGCAAGAATTAACAGTACTACCAACAGCACGCGCCATAAGTTGTTGGCAAAAATGTAGGTTGTCAGAAAGCTCATCAACCAAACCAACTTGACTCGCGGATCGAGTTTGTGTAACCAAGTTTGAGGTTGTTCTAAGTAAAGACCAATTGGCAGCGATCGCAATAAATCCATTTTTTACAAGAAACAAGAGTGAAGATTTCAGACTGAAGAAAGAAAAATTGTTCACTCTTCTTTCTTTATTCTTCTATCTTCATTTACACGCGGGTAGCTCGATTGACATTACCACTTTCGACATCACGGGATTTTTTACTCCGCCATAGTATACGGATGGGGGTTCCCTGAAAGCCCAAGTGTTGGCGAAATTGCCGCTCAATGTAGCGACGGTAGTTGTCGTTGAAGCGTTTAGAATCATTGACAAACAATGCTATTGTAGGCGGTTGAGTGCTGACTTGCGTACCATAATAAATCCTGCCTTGACGCCCACCACGAGAGACTGGGGGCGAATGCCGACTAAGCGCTTCTTCCAAGACTTCGTTGATGACCGCTGTACTGACACGACGTTTGTGTGATTCAGCAGCCTTATTGACCAACTCCAAAATCTTTTCCACGCGTTGCCCACTCAAAGCGCTGACGAAAATGGTTTGTGCCCATTCCGTAAAATGGAACCGTTCTTGCAGATGTTTTTCGTAGTCGTAAATCGTGTGGGAATCTTTTTCTACAGCATCCCACTTATTTACCACGATGATGCAAGCTCGACCTTCTTCGATAATCCGCCCAGCTAATTTTTGGTCTTGCTCGGTGACACCATCAAGGGCATCTATAACCATTAAAACCACATCGGCGCGACGAATTGCTTTAAAGGCACGGTTAATGCTAAAGAATTCCGCACCGTATTCCACGTTCTTCTTTTTGCGAATTCCTGCTGTATCAATTAAACGATAAGTTTGCCCCTGTCGTTCAACGACAGTATCAATAGCATCGCGAGTTGTACCAGAAATTGGGCTAACGATCGCCCTTTCTTCTCCCACAAAAGCATTCAATAAACTGGATTTGCCCACATTCGGGCGTCCCACAATTGCCACTTTGATTTCATTGGTTTCTGGGACTTGTTCTACAGCTGGAAGGTGTTTAATTAACTCGTCGAGTAACTCTCCTGTGCCGCTTCCATGAATAGCAGAGATGGCATAAGGTTCACCCAGTCCCAATTCCCAAAATTCGGCAGCTTGAATTAAACCTTGTTCTGGGGATTCACATTTATTGACAGTCAACAGAACAGGGACAGGTTGTTGTCGCAACCACTCGGCAACTTCTTCATCAGATGGTGTTGGTCCTGTTTGACCATCTACCAGAAAAATCGCGGCACTTGCTTCTGCTAGTGCAGCCATTGCCTGTTGACGAATCAGTGGTAAAAATTCCGTGTCGTCATTAAATACCAAACCACCAGTATCGACTACTAGAAACTCGCGATCACTCCAGTATGCAGGTTTATAAGTGCGATCGCGTGTTATACCTGGTTCATCATGAACAATAGCAGATTGTTCCCCGGCAAGACGGTTGACCAGAGTAGATTTGCCCACATTCGGGCGACCAATAATAGCAACAATAGGAAGACCCATAACCGGATGCACAATGCTCCAAATCTCTATTGTAGCGAGTTGGGCTTACGCTGTTGTGCGTGTGCGATTTTAATTGCTCTTTAGTAGCTAAAATCGTCTACCTACGATTCAACCTCTCAAGAGAACTGGTGCTATTCAATTTTGATGCAAGCCTTCTGCTTTGCCCAATCGGGTTTAAGACCCCCGCTCCTACGTAGCGAAGCGGTTCCTTTTAGGGACTGCGGTCTTTAATCAGGTGGGGTTTGAATCCCCATCTGATTACCTTCTGCCCTCTGCCTTCGTACTTCTGCCTTTCTTCAATCGTCTGCTTGCGATTCAGAACCCACGCTCATGACCCAAGTCGTCCGCCTGCGATTCAAATCGCAGGCTAATAGCCAAAGTCCTCTCAAGAGGACTGTTGTTATCCCATGTTCAATCCACTTCAGTGGGCTTTCGCTATGAGCCATAGGTTTATAACCTATGGCTGTTGATAACGCAGTGAAAAGACGGCTGCACCTGTGTATTAGATTGCAAAAAAATAAGTGGCGGATGTTGCTCTTACCCACAACAAAGAAATAGCAAGAATATGACAAGAACCACAAGAATGGACAAGACAATGAAATGCCAAACCTCTATTTTTTGTTTTTAGGTGTGGAAAGACATAATTCCGTAACTCGTCTATAAACCCGAGCAACAGCTGCAGTCGCTGAAATTTCTGTCTAACTGTTGCTCGACCCAGCCCTGGTAATGAAAGATGAATACTCATCAGCGCATCAACCCACTCAGCCATCTGTTTTGGCTTCTGCTGATTCTACCCTTGGTAGGAGGTTGTCATAACAGCCCATCCTCAGCCGAGGCGCAACAGCCTTCTGCCATATCCGTCAAACTATCAACGGTTGAGACAGACACCGTTGATGATAGTTCAGAGTATATTGCCACCTTAGAATCTCGTAAGTCTGTGACCCTTCAGCCTCGTGTTGAAGGTCAAATCTCCCGCATCCTAGTACAACCTGGAAAAGAGGTGACAGCGGGAACCTCGATCATGGAAATTGACCCAGCAAGACAACGAGCATCAGTGAGTGGTTATGCAGCAGCAGTCGCGTCAGCTAAAGCAGACATAGAAAATGCCAAAGCAACCCTGAGAACATACATAGCGCAGCAACGAGAAAAACAGGCTAATCTGTTATTGAGTCAACAGCAGTACAACCGCTACTCAACACTTCAAACTCAAGGAGCAGTCAGCAAACAGACGCGAGATGAGTATGCCAACAGCTTGGATGTTGCACAAGCAAGTCTTGCGGCAAAAAATGCTGAGATTGAAGCCCAAAAGGCTGCAATTACCCGTGCGGAGCAAGCTCTGCAACAATCTCAAGCGAACATCCAAGAACAGCAGGTGCAGCTCCAGTACTTTAGCATTGCGGCTCCTTTTACTGGTCGGGTGGGCGATATTCCTGTAAAAGTCGGGGATTTTGTCAACACATCCACCCGACTTGTCACCATTACTCAAAATAATCAACTCGAAGTCAATCTCTCAATCCCCACTGAGCAAGCAGCGCGGATACGCCTTGGAACACAGATTGAATTAACCAATCCTCAAGGAAAGCCCCTAGGGATGAGCCGTGTCTTTTTCATTGCACCCAACACAAGCAACAATACACAATCGGTACTGGTTAAAGCACTCTTGAACAACGCCCAAGCGCGGCTCAGGGCAGACCAACAGGTCAGAGCCAGAGTGATTTGGGCAAGACAATCGGGTGTATTAATTCCCACCATGGCTGTGTCTCGTGTTGCCGGACAGAACTTCGTGTTTGTAGCAGAACCAAAAAAAGGAGAATCTGGACTCGTTGCCCGTCAACGTTTGGTCAAATTGGGCAGCATTCAAGCAAATAGCTATCAAGTGCTTGAGGGCTTGAAGCCAGGTGAAAGAATTGCGGTCACAGGTCTACTCCAATTATCAGATGGATCTGCAATTACGCCTGAGTCTTGAGGCAAGCAAAACAACCTGCACAAAAAAAGGAAACACTGTATTTAACTCAAGTAAAAATCATCTTGTGACGGCTGGGATTTTAGGAAAGTTCCAGTTCTTTAGTCACTATTGCCTTTATATCAAGTTGCATTCAAAAAGATTGTTTTGAAATTGGGTGTGTGATGTAGCTTCGTGAGTCAAAATCTCAACTCACGAGACTTGCTTCGCTCTCTACCCGATTCTTTCATCGTTCTCTCGCCTCCATACTCCCCATGTTTTCCGATACCTTCATCAAGCGTCCTGTCTTATCCCTCGTCTGCGGCATCATCATGCTGTTGGTCGGGGCGATCGCTCTTCCGACATTGCCAGTTGAGCAGTATCCAGACATCAGCCCCGTGCAAGTGGTAGTGAGTGCAAACTACATTGGGGCAAGTGCCCAAGTCGTAGAGGAAACCGTCACGACTGTCTTAGAACGGCAGATCAACGGGGTCAAAGGCATGAAGTATATGTCTTCCAACAGTAGCAACGACGGCACTTGTAACATCACTGTTACGTTTGACCAGGGATATAACCAAGATATTGCCGCCGTCGATGTGCAAAACCGCGTCTCGCTTGCCGAACCACAGTTACCGGACGAAGTGCAACGCACTGGCGTAAGTGTCACAAAGCAGTCTAGCGCCACAATTGTGGGGATGGGAATTTTCAGTGAAGATGGTCGCTATGACAGCGCGTTCATCAGTAACTACGCCGACCTCTACATTCTTGATACCCTCAAACGCATCAAAGGTGTGGGTAACATCCGCGTCAAAGGTTCCTGAAGTAGCCGGAACCTTTACACTGGGTGGCTTTAGCAATAGCGGCAGTACTGCCAATAGTGCTCTTTCTTATGCCCCATTTATCCCTTGGAGTGAGCGGGAAGGACATGAACACTCAGCCCTAGCAATTCTAGAACGCATCCGACAACCCTTGTCCAAAATTTCGCAAGCCAGGATCATTTCTCTTAATCCTCCGACTATCCAAGGTTTAGGCAACGTGGGTGGTTTCTCATTTCAGCTACAAGACCAGGGCAATAACGACATCAACACCCTGGTACAAGTCAAGAATGACTTGCTGGCTCGCGCCAATAAAACTCCTGGATTGCAAAACGTCTTTAGCACTTACAGCGCCAACGCACCGCAGCTTTTGGTTGAGGTTGACCGCGAACAAGCTAAGGTGTTGCAAGTTCCAATCGACGAAGTTTTCAATACCCTCCAAATCTTCTTAGGTTCCCGGTATGTCAACGACTTCAATGCCTTCTCGCGGACGTATCGCGTCTATATCCAAGCAGACCGGCAGTTTCGTTCCAATCCAAAAGATATTGGTAAATTATACGTTCGTTCTACCACAGGTGAGATGATTCCCCTGAGCAACTTGGTGAATATCACATCAAGAACTGGACCCCAAACCATCAGTCATTACAACCTATTCCGCTCAATTGAAATAAATGGTTCTCCGGCTCCTGGTTCCAGTTCTGGGCAGGCAATTCAAGCGATGGAACGGCTAGCCTCAGAGGTATTGCCAAAAACAATGGGCTTTGAATGGTCAGGGATTTCTTTAGAAGAAATTTCGTCTGGTGGTCAAGCACCGCTCATTTTTGGTTTGGGTTTGGTCTTTGTTTTTCTGGTTTTGTCGGCTCAGTATGAGAATTTTATTGACCCTATTATCATCATGCTGACAGTTCCCTTGGCAGTTCTGGGAGCCATGTTAGCTCAGTCAATCCGAGGTTTACCTAATGATGTCTACTGTCAGGTAGGCTTGGTGATGTTGATTGGTTTAGCCAGTAAGAACGCCATTCTGATTGTGGAATTTGCCAACCAACTGCGGGAGCAAGGTCTTTCAGTAACCAAGGCGGTAATTGAAGCATCAGAATCTCGCTTGCGTCCCATCCTTATGACTGCTCTTGCCTTCATTTTAGGGATTATTCCTTTAGTCTTAGCAGAAGGTGCAGGGTCAGCCAGCCGCATCTCCTTGGGTACAGCGGTCTTCGGTGGCATGATTGTCTCTACATTCTTGAGTTTGTTCGTGGTACCAATTCTCTACATTGTGATTGGCACAATTCGCGATGCTGTAGCCATTCGCTTGAAAAAGCTCGCTGGGTAGTGACATTTCTTTTATGGATAGGGTGTAGGGGCAAATCAATATAAAATTATTTTTTGACTTTTAACGTTTCTTACACCCTTAATTAACTAGTAAGGAGAACCGAAAATGTCCAAATTTAATGAACTGTGCAAACTATACAATTGGTCTCACACAGAAATGTCTGATTACTTGGAATCATGTTTGCAGTTTGTGCAAAACTTGATAATTGGGCTGGAAGTTTATCTGGAATGCCCAGCAAAAAGAGTTCTGTTCCGAGACAAAATGGGAGAGGACAAACCTCTAACAGAAGCATTGTATCTGCAAGATGGATTCTGGCATTTGGATACAACAATAACGATGTGTTCAGAAAGCGCTTATCGACTTAGAGCAGCTGCGTTTACACGTTGTTACTACCCTCGTCAAACAATTTTGCTACCTTTGGTCATGAAAAAAATCACGACTGATTCATTCATGATTGGTATTGATGGTTATTCAGAATACTTCACGATTAACGCACATGACCAAAGTAGTTTTGTTCTCTTTTATGAGTTTGTTTATGAAGCGATTAAGGCATACTATGAAAACATTTTCCAATTGATTATAGAAAATGATGAATCACCAAGGAAGATAAGCTTCCAACATGTAAAAAATAAAGTGTGAGCAATTGCTACTAGGGGCGTCGTTGTCTGCGCTGCTCCCAACGCCAGAGAAAACCCATCAAAGCAACCACTCCTATTTGAAGTGCCAAGTTAGGCAAAGCGCTGTCAACATCACGTCCCGCAAGTAGTTGAGTAAAAAAGATGAATACGCCAATCAAGCCAGAAGCGCCGCAGGCGATATAGATGAACTGTCGTAAGCCGCGATAAGGTGCTGCTATTTCTGCCTTGAGACGGGCATATTGTTCAGATTTAATACGATTTTTGCTATTTGGTTCTGTCATGAGCTATAATTTTTCGATGTGTGCCGATGTGGCTCAGTGGTAGAGCACTCGATTCGTAATCGAGCGGTCGCGGGTTCAAATCCCGCCATCGGCTTTACTAAAACTATTATTGTACGTTTAGGCAATAGCTAAGTAAAACAAGGGTGCGCCGCAGCGCGCGTAATTTGTCCTACCATAGAAAAGTGTCAACCACTCGCTTGAATTGTTCTCCTTCAGATAAAAGCTTAAAACAAGCAATCTTTTATGATAAGAAACCATATCTAAATTCACCAAATTTTGTATATGCCAGATCCATTAATGTATCAGCAGGATTATTTTGTCGTTTTGGAAACGAACCAAGCAGAACAATTTCTTTCTGCTCTAGAGTTATTAGAGAAGCTTAAGGGAATTTTGCAAACACTAAAATTTGAGGATTTGCAACCAGATTTACGCTCTTTTGATTCAACAGAGGCTCAAGCAAAATATTTAATTGATACAAGTTGCGAGTTGGATGTTGGTTCTGGAAAATATTTGCAGTGGTACGCTGTTCGATTAGAAAAGTAAGGATAATAATTCGTAATTCGTAATTTTTTCATTCAGTCATTACGAATTTCTTATAGCAAGGTGGCACACTTACTCATAAGGGTTAGATGTTGTCATTAGTCCTTAGTCTTGTATCTACAAAAAACAAAGGAATAATGACAAATGACAGTGTGATTAAAAAAATATGCAACTTAAATGCACATCACCTTATTTTTGATTTGCAATCAGCGCTAGTTCAATTATATCTGAAGGAGCTTGTGTCACTTTTACCTCTACTCCAGGACCAAAATAACTAGTCATTTTTTCCTGCTTTTGTTGCCATACATCAATTCGTATCAATGGTGACTCAAATTCCAAAATTAAGGTATATGCACCGTTAATTTCTGTTTCTCGGAACCCTGTAATGACTGGTCTATCGTTATCTGTGGAACCAATACCAAGGAATGAGAGTGTTGTATCTAGATGCGCGTCTTGACCGTAGCGATAGCGAGTAATGTCTTGGCGAATTTTATTTTGAGTAGAAGTTGCTTGCTGCTGTCTGAGTGCTAACACTTCTGGTGTCGTCGGTTGACTGAAGGACACTGGCTTAAGTTCGTTAGCTTTGAGTGCAAGTCCTCCTAGTAACAGAGGAATTCCATAAAAAAATCCTGCAAGATTTAGTGTAGCATTGTCAGCAGCGTAGGCAGCAATACCGATGATAGTTAAGATACCGCCGATGGTTATACCTAGCGTTCCCAAGGAAATTTGGCGTAACATGATTTTAGTTCGTTATGAATTCCAAGTACTTTAGTTTTTCTATCATCGGCGATAACGAACAAATTAGGGAAGAGCATGAGCAATTCAAAATTCAAAGATCAAAATAAAAATCCCGCTACAAGTAAGCAACCTATCTGTTAGCTGCATTCAAATTATTAAATACGTGACAATATATTATCGTAGATTAAAGTAGAGGAGAGTTGAAGACAGGAAGATGGCAATGGATACCCAGACTATAAAAGAACGAGTCCTTAAAGTTCAAAATCAACGAGAGTACTTACTGAGTCTCTTGGAACAACCAAACTTGGGAATTTTAAGAGTTGACGTGAATCAGGCGTTGGAAGAAATGGATGATTTGATTGATGAATTTAGACGCACGTTTCCGGAAACAGAAATTTAGTTGAGTCTTAATAAGCGGCACAAATAATAAAAAACCACGTCGGTGAACCGTCATCTTACGGCTTTACCGACGCCTCTAAACAATTCCATATTCCCTAATCCCCAGATTCTATCTTGTTTTTGCTTTCCCAAGCTACTTTGCTGTATCATTTATCCCGCTACTGACCGATTGACTGCACTCTGTCCTAACTTTCTCACTAGAGCAATGAGTTCGGTTGTGGGTACATCTTTTTTACAAAAAGCATCCAAGCTACTTATTTCCCGCGTTTCCTGACACTTAGTGTCTTCTACTGAGGAGTAAGCAATGATTTGAGTGTTTGGAGAAATAGCTTTGATATGACTAGAGGCGCTCCAACCATCCATAACTGGCATATGTAAATCTAGTACAATCACGTCGGGGTGACAGCGCTTAACCATTTCTACGGCTTCTTGACCATTACTGGCTAAACCGACAACTTGAATATTTTCTTGACCAGAGAAGGTCAATTTTAGGGTTAAACGAGTCAGTTCGTGATCATCAACAACTAGAACACGCAATAATGTAGAAGGCTCACAGGACAACATCAACATCCATCTATGAAGAAAGACGACTTATGATAACCTTTATAGTTTATGGGAAGATGTGCCTGCACTCACTCTATCCAATGGTTGAATAAGTTGTATGTTCCTGTGGCAGCAAGTTGGATATTTCAAAAAATGAGAATTTTTAAGAACCCTTATAATTAGCTATCGGTCAAGGTTTAAAGACCTTTTTTTGTATTCACTTATGTTTGGGATGGTCATCATTGTTATGTTGGCGAGAGGTTTGTTTTAGAAACTCCTCCCTGATTGTGAAGGAACGAGGCAAACCGCACGCGCTACACGTTCGCATTCGAGCTTAAAACCATAGACATGAGAATTTTTTGTGAGTTAGCTTCTGGACTTTCTTCCCCAAGACGTCTTTGAACGTAACTTCCGTCTGGTTGTAACTCCCAAGCTTGGCGGTTATCTGCCAGCATAATTCCTAATATTTCTTGCAAATCTTTTGCAATGTCTGCATCGATGATTGGGGTAATGACTTCTACCCGACGATCCAGGTTTCTTGACATCCAATCGGCACTGCCAATATATATTTCTTCCTGTCCATTGTTATAAAAATAATAAATGCGGGAGTGTTCTAAAAAACGACCCACGATACTAATAACGCGAATATTTTCACTAATATCTTTTAATCCAGGGCGTAAACAGCAAATCCCGCGTATTATCAGGTCAATTTGCACGCCGACGCGGGAAGCTTCGTATAAAGTGCAGATAAGTTGCGGGTCTACCAATGAATTCATTTTAGCAACAATGCGCCCGCTCATTCCATTGTGAACATTTTCAATTTCCCGGTGAATCAGGGAAAGAAAGCGATCGCGCATCGTCACGGGTGCAACCAAAAGTTTTCGGTATGACTTTTGCCGAGAGTATCCTGTTAAGAAATTGAAAACATCTGTGACATCAGCGCCCAACTGTTCGTTGCAACTGAACAATCCCAAGTCTGTATACAATCGCGCTGTTTTCGGGTTATAATTGCCAGTGCCAATATGCACGTAGCGATAAATGCGGTCTTGTTCACGCCGCACGACCATAACAAGTTTGCAGTGAGTCTTCAAACCAACCAAACCATAAACGACGTGAACTCCGACACTTTCCAGACGCTTTGCCCATTTGATATTATTCTCTTCATCAAACCGCGCCTTAAGTTCCACCAAGACAGACACCTGCTTGCCATTTTCAGCAGCAGCAATTAAGGCATTCACTATCGGCGAGTCAAAAGAAGTCCGATAAAGAGTCATCTTGATTGCTAGCACATTCCGGTCATGGGCAGCATGGGTAATAAAGCGTACCACGGATGTGGAAAAGGATTGATAGGGATGGTGTACGAGTAAATCCTTTTCCCGAATGACCGTAAAAAAATCTTTTCCTTCTTCTATCTCCCGTACATCTGGGTTTATAGTTGGAGCTTTAATCCTTTGTAAGCGGGGATGTACTACCGATTGCCACGGTGGGTCTTTGAGGTTCGGCACAGGTAAGGACATGAAGTACATCAAATCCTTCAGTCCTATGATACCGTCTACTTCGTAAACATCATTTTCTTCTAATTCCAAATCCTCCAACAGTCTTTTTCTGATAGATTCAGGAGTTTGAGAATGTATTTCTATCCGTACAGGAGACCCACCAACGCGCCGTTTTCGCAGTTCCTGTTCTATAGCCAACAGCAAATCATCGGCTTCATCTTCTTCTAATTCCAGGTCAGCGTCACGGGTGATACGAAAGGTATGGTATTCTTGGATATTCATCCCTGGAAATAGGGATTCTAAGTTATGGGCGATCGCCTGTTCCAAAGGTACACCAGTCCAGACTGCTGGTTTTCCGTTATCATGAATTCCTAACTCTGGCGGTAAAGCCAAAAATCGCGGTAGAACTGTCGGGACTTTGACTCTGGCAAACAATTCTTCTTCAGTTTCTGGGTTTTTGACCACAACAGCCAAATTCAAGCTGAGATTGGAAATGTAGGGAAAAGGATGTGACGGGTCAACAGCAAGGGGAGTCACCACAGGAAAGACTTGTTCTTCGTAGTACTTGTCTAAATAATTCCTTTGCTTCTGGGTTAAATCTATGTAATCTAATATATGTACACCGTGGTTTGCTAGCTGGGAGCGCAAGACTTTCTCAAATTGTTCGTGCTGTTTGGCGACTAACGGACGCAGTGTAGAGCTAATTTCGTCTAGCTGTTGTTGCGGTGTGCGACCATCGAAAGTTAACTGACTGACCTTCGCTTCTACCTGTTGTTTTAACGCCGCGACGCGCACCATGAAGAACTCATCCAGGTTAGAGCTAAAAATTGCCAAAAACTTGAGGCGTTCTAGAAGGGGTGTTCGTGTGTCGCAGGCTTCATGCAACACCCTTTTGTTAAACTCTAACCAGCTTAACTCTCGGTTGAGATAGTATTGTGGGTCTGTAAGATTTAGTTGATGATGTGAGGTCTTCTTTGATTTTGGCATGATGACCCGGGTACAGGCAGGTGTAGCTCATCTAACTGGCATAGCATACTAAACATAGTAGAGGAAAAGATGCCTTGCTTCTATCTGAAGGTATGAGGCAATAGGGGATTGGGGACAACTTGAGTTTTATCATAAGAACTGTCAACGCTCATGTTTCAAGCAACTCGTCGCCGTCTTGCCCTGTGGTACACTGCCGTAACAGCACTGCTACTACTGCTGTTTGCAAGTGGGGTGTATTTGTACGTCCGCAATACCTTAATTGAGCGGATTGACGATACCTTGAATCATGTCGTAGAAGTGGTAGAGCGATCGCTCGTCATCGAACCTGTCAAGTCAGACTTAGGTCAACTCCGTGTAAATGTAGAAGCGAGTTTTCGTGATAATACCAACACAGCAGAAGATGACCGCATAGACCTAGAGTGGTTTAGCCCCACTGGAGAATTGCTTTGGTCTACGTTCTCACAACCCCTCAATATTCCACTGCACCCCAACCAGACAGGTGAGACTGTCAAAATCGTCAGGAAAGAGGAGGGAGAGAAGGAGAGAAAGACAGAAGGAGGGAAACTACTCTCACTCCCTCACTCCCTCACTCCCTCACTCCCTCACTCCCTCACTCCCCCACTCCTACTACGACAAGTGACAGAACGGGTGCAAATTGGTCGCCAGGTATTGGGATATTTGCGTGTGAGTCATCCTTGGTTTGAAGTCACAAAACCCAGTCGTCAGTTGATTTTTGATTTAGCACTGGGTACTGGATTGATGGTACTTTCGGTTGCAGCGAGTGGCTGGTTTCTTTCGGGTAAAGCAATGGAACCAGTGCGCGAGTCTTATCAACGTCTCAAACAATTTACTGCTGATGCTTCTCATGAACTGAGAAGTCCGATTACGTTGATTCAAACTAATGTGCAAGTCGCCTTAAGTGAGTTGGAATTAGCACAGACAGATGGCACTCTTCCTTCGCACTATCGGCAACAATTGAAAGTGGTGGAACGACTCACCCAACGCTTGGGTAGGCTAGTCAACGATTTACTATTTTTGGCAAGACAGGATAGTGGTATCAGCAAAGAAAATTTTTCTCCTTGTCCTGTTGACGCTTTGTTAATGGAAGTTGTTGAAGAACAACAACTGTTAGCCGTAGAAAAAAATATTACCCTCTTTCTAGATTTGATTGACCCTCCAGCTAACGAAACTCATCCCGAATTACTTGACAATTGGTTCACAGTAGTTGGCAACTGGGATCAACTGGTACGGCTGTTGACAAATTTAATTGGCAATGCCTTACAATACACTCCAGTTGGAGGTCGCGTGAATGTGGAACTGGCGCGTATGGAGGCAACAAATCGCGTTTCTGGACTGCGTTACAACACCGCCCATTTGCAAATTAAAGTGACGGACACCGGAATTGGTATCCCTGCGGAGGCGCTACCCCGTTTATTTGACCGTTTTTATCGGGTAGACCCAGCGCGTACTCATACGACTGGAAATAAAGCAACACAAAGTGCAACTGGTTCGGGATTAGGACTGCCGATCGCTCTAGCTATCGTCGAAAACCACCACGGTCAAATTCAAGTAGAAAGTACTCAAGGTATCGGGACTACTGTCACCGTCACTTTACCCGTTACTCTTGAGTCTTAATTAAATGGTGATATATAACTTCTAACTCCTGATTTATGACTTAAGTAATAAAAATATCTACTTTTCTATGACCAGTGTAAGAAATATTTATTTCATCTGCTAGATGTTGTCATATCTATAGTTAGAGTCTAAAAATATTAATAATTGTTATAGTTTTATTGTAGAGTTTTAAAACTTTATTCAAAAGTAAGCATAACCTGAATACAAGCAAATCACTATTGGATTTGCCTAGGTGAAGCCGTTAGTTATTGCAAAAATTTTTCTGTGAATCAATTTAAAAATAAATTTAGATAATTTCCCAGGAGGTCAAAATGAATCAGCAATATCAAAAAATCAGTAAATCCGCTAAATTTTTAGGGGCTATTTGCGGGGGATTACTTATTGGCTTGCCTGCAATACCTCAAGTAGCAGAGGCTCAACAAACTGTACCTCAGCAACCTCAGCAACAAGCTAATTCTAAAGTTAACCCTTGTCCCAGCATTTTCTACGAACCACCGCACAATAATAGAGTCTTTGTTCCACAAGGATGTCCACCCAATGCTTTCACTAGACAAGCACAGCAAGGGAGTGTTGTTCCTGGTAGTGTTTCTGCTGAACTAACCACAGAACAGATGAGGCAGGGTGTGGGCGGTGAAGCGCCCTACAACCGTGGCAACAGCTCCCAAAGCTACAACTATAGCAGCCAGAGACAGTCAACAACGACGCGCTCCGGACAAGACATGAGTAGTTCATCGTCTGAAACTCAGACTTATACCAGTCAAGAACCCACAGGAAATTATACTGTAAGGACAGAATCACAAACTCAAAGCAACCCCACCAGTCAAGGAAGACAAGATTCTGTCATTACACCCCCTTTACCAGAACAGCTCCAAACCCCAATTGCTCTGGTTACGCCTGATAACGGAAGAGTCTCTGTAAGACTAAAAAATAACACGAAGGCTCAGATCAACTATGAAGCAATTGGGCATACCGAAAGGCGTGTTCTTTCTGGTGGCGAAGAAGTTGTACTGCAAAACTTGCCACTCCCTGTGACTATCAGCACCGTTCGTCAAGATAATGGGTTCGTAAAAGTCATTCCAACATCTACCAAGTCAGGATTGATAGAGTTTTCTTTAGATGAACAAAGCAATGTTAATGAGAATCAGGGTGTAGTCAGAATTCAAGAAGATGGCAAAGTCTTTTTGAACTAAGCTTCTAGAATTTTCACCACGTTAGGCAGCCATTAACTGAATATTTTAATGGCTGCCTCATGTTTTCTATCTAGCGTTTGCTTGAGTCGGGAGCTTTTAATCTAATTTGAGTCAACCTATCAAGCAATAGCACTTCCTGCTTGCTGTCTTCCAGTGTCCTTGCAAGGATAATCGCTCTTTCGTAAAAATTGCGGGCAGTGAGATAGTTGCCTAATCGTTCGTAGATCTGAGCATAGGACTCAAAAGATTTCAATTCTTCCCGGAGATTTTGCGATTCTTGAGCAAGTGATAACCTTTGCTCAAGCAAATCAAAAGCGCGTTCATAACGTCCTCTGCCGCTGTGCGCTGCAACTAAACCGTCAATTGCCCGTAATTCGTTAACGCGAGCGCGAGTGGTTTTAGCTAGCCGCAGCGCTGCCCCATAAGTGCCTATGGTATCCTGGTAATTTCCTAATGCTATGTAGACATCGCCTAGGTTATTTAGGGTATTGGCTTCTCCGATAGTATCGCCAGCTTGACGGCGAAAGCTCAAAGCAGTTTCATATAATTTAATTGCCTTGTTATAGTCTCCCAAACGTGCAGTTGCCAGACCTAAATTATTTAGAGATAGTCCTTGAGCTTCAATATTTTTCAACTCTTTTGCAATTTCCAGCGCTTGGGCAAAAGTTTGAAAAGCAGCCCGGAATTCTCCTTTTTCCAACAGCAAAGTGCCAATGTTGTTCAGCCCAAAAATCTGACCTTGAAAATCTTTGATATCACGGGCGATCGCCAGCCGTCGGCGTATAGCATCTTCTGCCTCTTTAAAACGACCCAACTGTAGATAACCCTTGCTCAGGAAATCATAAGTTAGACCTTGTGCTTTAAGGTCGCCGATGGAGTGAAATATCTCCAACGCCTGCAACCAAGACTCCACTGCTTTATCCGAATTTCCTTGCTGGTATTGTTCTTCGCCTCGGCGCACTAAAGAGTCCGCTTCATCTGTTGATTGTTGCGATACCGAACTATTCATAGGACGGTGGAGTTGTTCGGTAATATCAGCAGCCGTTGCAGCAATGGGACTGAGCAAAAAAGTAAAACACAAAAGGGAAGCGTAGAATTGCTTTGGGGAATTCCCTGTTTGCTGTCCGTTTGCCTTCAGCCCACACCCCAAAAAGGTGGGGCTACTTAAACCTAGGGACGCCAGTTTTGTTTGTGTAATCCCAAGCCTATAGGAAGGTAATTTATCTTGGCTATGCTTTGCCCCTGGTAAGAGATGCCATCGTTGCATAAAAGTTGCCCGTATAATTTCGGCTTTAATGTAGAAGGTTGAACAGAAGAATTAAAAAAATACAAGCTGTAAGCACCTAATTAAGTGTTTTTACGCAGTACTACCTTGAAGTAGATTCTCACCTAAGTAAATAGCACGGACATCTGTTGGTAATTTATCCTCTAGCATACGATAACCTTCTTGAAGCAAATTTGCTACTTCGTGTGGGGTGATGGCTTCTCCTTCGGCTTGCAGGTAGGCGGCAATTCTAGTTTCGCTCCACTGGAAAGTCTGAGCCATCAAAACCATCAATCGCAACATAGGTGGTAGTTGGTCTAATGCCTGTTCTACATAACACCACAGTGGGGGAGAAGTCGCTTTGAGAGAATAATGAATTGCTTCTGTAGGAGGGAGTTGAATCTCGTTGATACAGTATGCTGTGATATTAATCAGCCAATTTTGCAACGTCAGACCTTCTTTCGCAAATTCACCGTTACTTAAATCGAGTCCACCGAGTTCATAGTAAATATGACGCCAGGTCAGAGCAAAAAGATAATCAGCTTGCACGGGCGATCGCGCTGAATGCCGAATCAACGTGTAGACTATCGGGTTGTAGCGGCAAAAAATCGCCGTGAAGAATCTACCTGCATCCGGGTTTTGCTGAAAAAGACTCAGCAATTCTTGGTCACTGTGATGAAAGAGTGACTTAATCAGTGGGTGTTGAGCTTCAGGGAAATGAGGAATTTGCACCATCCGAATCAGGGTATGTTGCTAAAATTATTTTGGTTAAGACAATTATGTTGTTGATTGCATAATATCTTGCTGCTAGTCTTTTTAAACTAGCGGTCAGATTTTATTGCTCTTGATACACTAGAAACACAGACTTAAACTAAGTCCTAATCTACAAAATTAAAAGTGGTTCTATTTATACATTTCCTGATGTGTTCATGGTTATAGCAGATAGCGTGTCACAGTTCCTGCTTGAGCCTTTTATCCTAGGCTCTTTTTTGCCTTCCCTACCATTAGATAGCCTTTTCTCAACCCAAGGCATCATGGTGATGCTACTAGCAGCCTATGCTGGCGCCATGTGGATGTTTCTCACCAGTGCCCCAAAAGTACACACTGTTATGGTGTCGGATTTAGAGGTTGCACGACAGTTGTATGAAGGGCTGCTAGATTTGCCAACAGCTGAAGTGCCTTTACACTACTACTACAACTATGAGCAAACTCTAGGTGCAACGGGAGTTGATCCGCTTTACCTGTCCAGCAGTCCCTCTTTTTCCAGTAGTAGAATGTCCAATGCTAGTGAGGGGCTTTGGTATCAGTTAAAGAAAAATACTCAACTGCACGTTATTACTGGAGCAAGTTTAGGCAATAAAAATCAGCAACGCCACGTTTGCTTTGACCGTGACTGCCTAGAAATGATTTTAATGCGCGTGGAAACACGGGGCTTGAAATTCAAGATTCGCAACCAGAAACCATTGAATTTTTTGGTCAAGGACTATGAAGGGCGTATTATTGAGATGGCTGAGGTAGCGAATTAGTTAGTTTTGGATTTGGAATTTGAAAGGGGCGTATTAGATTGTGTTAACGCACCCACAAGTGTAGAGACGTGCCATGACACGTCTCTACAAACGTTACTGCTCTTAAATATCTTTCCCAACCGTATTGCCTCATAACACAATTAGCTTTGCGGACGTGTTAACTTCAAAGCTTCGCGAGCTGATATCCCTTCGCTTTGAGTACCGAGATACCACAAAACAGCAGCAGCCTCAACGCGGGTCACTGGTTTCTTGGGTTGAAATAGCGTAGTATAGCCAAATACCCGACGAATATTCGATTTTTCAGCATTTTGGAAATCTGCTAGAACTGCCCGTAACGCTTTAGGGTCAATTTTCCCAGCATCCTGAAAACCCCAAGTTTGCTTAACTGCCTCTAAATTTGCAGAGGGTAAAGCTTGACGTGTGTCAAGAGGGACTTTCCACAGAATCAACTGCTCCCGTACCAGAGGTGCATCAGGTCGAAATAAAACCGCTGTAGAATCTCCAGATAGAGGACTCGGAATTAACCCTGCTTCAGCTAATCCCTGAATTGCGGCAAAGTTGGGGTCAGTTTTTGGCACATCCCGAAAAGTTGGTTGAGAACTTTCTGATGCCAAGCGAATCTGCTTTGCTGGATCGTTGGCATGCATCGCATTGTTAGCAGCAACCAGCCAACGGGCGAATTCCCGACGGCTAATGACTTTACCAGGGTCAAACTGGTTGGTTGTCGTACCATTGCTTTTGACCGTATTTGATTCTCCAGTTAGAATTCCTAATGCTGCCAAATCTTGGATGTATTGCCGGAATTCTTGCGGTGTCTTATTCAGATCTGTGAATTCCTCAGAGCTGCGAGTGGCTGCTGTCGTGTTTTGGTTATTAGCCGTGCCATTTGGTTGTGTTGCTGAGTCTTGTGATTGCACTGAACCAATAAACTGCGGATCGCCTTTGTTATCAGACGTGCCACTTGGTTGTGTTGCTGAGTCTTGTGATTGGACCGGACCAACAAACTGCGGATCGCCAGGTTGCACAACACCAGCATCGTTAGTAGCTTGGGGGCTTGGAGTTGGGTCAACTTGTGCTGTTTGGGTGGAATTACGTTGGTACGAAATCTGTATGTCTGTGGATGTTTGTGGTTGGTTGGGTGCGGGGTTGGTAACAGTTTTTGGCTGAATAGACACTTTGATCTGCATATCATTGCGCCGCGCCTCAAAAGAGCTTCCCGGCTCATCTGTGGGAGCTTGCACAATCTGCCAGTTATTTGCCTGAAACTGTTGGAGATAATAGTTTGCAATAAGATTGCTGGGGTCAGAACTGAGCCAGCGAGTTGATCCACTAGGATTTTCGTTACTGGATGGTGTCACCTCTTGCAGGGTGGCATTAGGATACAACGGAATATCCTTGGGAAAATCAGTTGGCAACTGAACTGTCGTCTGAGTGGTTTGCGGTTGTTCGTTATTGCGTACCTCTTGAGCGCCAAAGGGGGCTGGATTCTCCTTCAACTTGGGATCAGCCGCCAAAGACTCCTCAATGTTTTTGGCGGCTGGAGTGTTGGCACAGGCTGTTAAAGAGGTAAGTAAAACAGCCATCACTAATATAACTGGACGTTTACAGTGCACCACGCTTCATCACAATTCAAGTGTCAATTTCTACACTAGCAAAAGACTGTCAAGATTTTATTTATCTGTTAATTTTTACCTATACTTTTGGATTCAGTTCATAGCAAATTTCCAGCAACTTTTCAGCAAACCTCTAATGTTTATTAGGCAAGACTTTTACCGGTTTTGTCAGGAAAACCGAATTGAGCATTAATACTTTAGGTATTCTTTTAAATCTTCAATCTGCGACTCTCTAAGTTAATTTAAAAGTCTCCAAAGAACTGTATAGCTACCATCAGAAGAACGACGAACTGGTCGGAAAGCGAGGATGATATCGCTACCTTGCATCTTTAAGTAATTTGTCTATTTGGCTGCGTTGTTGTAAGGAAAGCGGTTGACCGCTCTTGATAAACTCTGGCAATTGAAAGTGTAGCGATCGCACTAAATATGTGTGATTAAGGACTGCTTTAGCCTGGTCTAAAATGGCTTTGCGTTGATTCCAATCTTGGTCTTTCCCAGTGAGAAACCGTCGTCGTTCTATTTGCAAAGCTTCCAACTGCTTAGGAGGTTGGTAGTTGAGCAAAAATTATCGTGTTTGGCGCGAAATAGGTTTTAAGCTAGTATCTAGCTTTTCTAGCGCTACATCTGCCAAATCAACCATAAAGTTGTACTCTACACCACTAGCCAACATTTGGAAATTATCACCAACTATCTGAAGTGTTAAGCTGGGAGTAAATCCCTTGTTTGCTTCGCTCAAGGATGGGAAAGGATAGCGAACGCTATCCTTTCCTGTGCAGCCGATTTTGGATAGCATTCAGCGGACGAAGATAAGCTGAATATGGCAACACTCGAAAAATTCCAGTGTTGGGCATTTGAAGAAACTTGGCGTAAGATTGCGGCTCTTGGGGATCGAGATCGTAGGCAAGGCGGTCTAGAGCTACTGCGGTTTCCTTCGGATCTTGAAATTGAGTTCCTGAAGGAAATGCTGTTGTAGCTTTTACTAAAAGTTGCCTAGCAGCTTCGAGAGTGGCAATCGCTTCGGTCGGCGTCGGCGCTACAATAGCAGGCTGCATCGGTGGTTGATAATTAGCCAGGGGTTTTTTCGCAGTTCTACCGATGATGGATGGTGAGCTGGGAGGTAAATTCGGCTCTTGTGTTAAGAAAGGTGTCGCTGGTTTTCCAAGATTGGGACGCACAACAGGCGCAATGGAAAGCACAGGATCTAATTGTCGTTCGCCACGGACGAGTGGCAACTGTGTGACTAACGCTAACTCACCGCGCCGAGACAACAGTCGGTCTAACTCTGGGGTCAGCTTTAGCAACTGCTGGCTAGAAGCATACAAAGAGCAGTAAATTTGAGCTTGTGATGGGGTCAACTGGTCTGCCAAAAGCAAACCGTTTCTAGATGAGTTATACCAATTCACTAAAACTATGATACAGATAAAGAAGGAATAAATATCAACGAGCAAAGATGGCTGGAGTCACCAAAGTAGAAATATATGAGTCAGCAGAAGAATTACAGGAACTGCTGAGAAAACAAAAAATAGTATCAAGTCGTGAACGGATTCAAGCGTTGTATTTGCTGAAAATAGGTCATGTAAAAACAATACAGGATGTAGCGGTGGTGCTAGGGAGAGCAAGGGTAACGGTACAAAGATGGTTGAAGGACTATACCGAATCAGGAATAAAAGGTTTATTGTCAACGAAAAAGAGTCCAGGAAGACCGCCAATGATTAACTTACAAGCAAGAGAGCAGCTAGACAGAGAACTTCAACAGCCACAGGGATTTAAAAGTTATGAAGAAATACGAACTTGGTTAAAAGCAGTGGAAGGGATAGAAGCATCATATAAAGTAGTACACGACACAGTGCGCTATCAAATGAAAGCGAAGCTAAAAGTACCGCGAGCCGTAGGTGTCAAATACGATAGTGAAGCAGAATTGGAATTTAAAAAAAACTGCCACAATACCTAGAAGTAATTAAAAAACACATCATAGCACCAGTCGATAAACAAAAAAAAATTAGATATTGGTGTGGAGACGAAAGCCGTGTGGGGTTGAAGACTGAACCTGGGAGATTAATTACGACAAAAGGAGTCAAGCCCATCGGCATTATGCAATGGAAGCGGGATAATTTTTATTTATATGGATTAGTAGAACCATTAACTGGAGAGCATTTTATTTGGGAATTCTCTCATTTAAATACAGCTTGTTTCAATATTTTTTTAGAAAAATTCTCAGAGACTTATTCTCAAGATATACATATTCTTCAGTTAGATAATGGAGCGTTTCATTTTAGTCAGCATCTCAAACTACCAGAAAATATAGTTTTGTTATTTCAGCCTCCGCATACACCTCAAGTTAATCCAATTGAAAGATTGTGGGAGGAGGTTAAAAGGCATTTAACTTGGGAAAGCTTCTCAACTTTAGATGAATTAAGAGAATTTATTTGGAAGCGATTGGAACAATTAAACACATCAATCGTTGCTTCTATTACAGGTTGGGATTTTATTCTTGATGCTTTATTTGTATCAGGCTTTTCGTGAAATGGTATTACACAAAGCTTGAGGGGTTTTGTACTGACGTTTGAGAAAACGTTCTACAGCGTTAGTTTGGACAGTCCATTGCCCCCGTACGGCTCGCATCTGGTTGGGATCAGGGTAGGAGATTGCCCGCTCTATGCGAGCGATCAAATTGATCTGATCCTGTATGAGTCGGGTAGCAGTCGTAGAAAAACTTTCTCTTGGGCTTGACGAAAGAGTTGATGAAAGCGCAGATTGCGACTTAATATTCAGCAGCAAAGGTCTTTGCTAAAGTCATTCCTAGGCAAAAAGGAAGCAAAAGGCTAAAAACGATGTGTCTCATTTCAAAAACCAATGTGGGTTAGGAGTCCGAAAAATCTAAAATAGATATTAAATTGAAAAAAAGAACGACCATTCCATCGACAACCGCCAGTCAATTTCTCATTTCTGTAAAGCGTCGTCGGTTTGTTACCAGTGCTGAAACACGATTACATGCAAGTTTCCCAGGATCAGCCTATTTCTTCTGAGGCTCCACTACAGCTGTTACTTTTTGTCGATGGACGACCAAAGTCCAAACAACAAGTCCAGCGAATTCGCTCTTACTTAAAAGAATTGCAGGCTGACTATGATTTTGAACTTCAAATCATTGATGTCGGTCAACAGCCCTATTTGGCGGAACATTTTAAACTGGTAGCAACACCAGCTTTAATCAAAATTCACCCTGAACCAAGGCAAATCCTGGCTGGTAGTAATATAACTGGTCAATTGAAAACTTGGTGGCCCCGATGGCAAACCGCTGTAGACACCTACTTACAAATACAGAGTGGTTTACAGGACAATGAAGAAAATGGTCGGTTCAAAGAACCTAAGTCCTCTATTCGTTCAGTTGCGGTTTCTGCCGAACTGATGCTACTTTCAGATGAAATTTTTCGTCTAAAACAAGAGAAAGAAAAACTCCAGGAGCAACTCCACTTTAAAGACCGGGTGATTGCTATGTTAGCCCATGATCTCCGCAATCCCCTAACTGCGGTTACTATAGCAATAGATACCCTGCAATCTAACTACAATGCACACAAAGGTGAATTCGAGCGTCTGACACCAAACATGACGGTGCATTTATTTAAGCATGCCTATACCCAAACCAAGACAATAGACCGTATGATTACTGACCTTTTGCAGGTAGGTCGTGGGAACGAAAGGGAATTTCCCATTCAACCGCAAAAGGTGGATATAGGCAAACTTTGCCTTGATGTACTAGAGGAATTGCGCGATCGCTACATTGCCAAATCCCACAAGATAAAGCAAGATGTCCCCAAAGATTTACCTAATGTTTACGCAGATCCAGAACGCCTACGTCAGGTGCTGATAAACCTATTGGATAATGCTATAAAATACACACCTGAAGGCGGCGATATCAGCATTTCTGGACTGCACCGCACCACCCAAAAAGTTCAGTTTAGTATTGGCGATACAGGTCCTGGTATTCCTGAAGAAAACCGCGATCGCATTTTTGAGAATCACTACCGCCTAGAGCGGGATGAAGGTAAAGAAGGCTACGGCATCGGTCTGTGTTTATGCCAGCGCATTGTCCAAGCGCACTACGGTCACATATGGGTAGATGCTGCGCCCGATGGCGGAGCATGGTTCCACTTTACGTTGCCAGTGTATCCAAATTAGCTCCTTGTTGGATGTGAGTTGTCTGGTTTCCCGGCGGAGCCTGGGAATGCTATGAGTCAGACTCTGCCTCACATTATCCCTAATTCTTGACCAAGTAAAAAACTCAGCACTCAGGAGTTAGTTGAAGGAAGACACGAAATTAAAATCTGAAATTTTTATTCATAATTTTCAATTTTCTGAGAAAATTGTTACAATAGATACAGAAATAAAATCGTTCATCTTTAACATCTGCTGAAAAATGATTTTTCAGTGAGATAGTTTGTAAAGACGGAAGTAGGGAGATATCCCCAAGGAACGCGCCTCATTTCATTCAAAACTTTAGACAATCAATTTCCCAAAGAGGCGAAGCATATGAAACTCACATATCGTGGTGTTGATTATGAATCCAATCCCCTGACCCTTGAACCGACTGCTAGGACACTAAGCGGAAAGTACCGGGGCCGGACATGGAAACGCAACTACCTCAGACATATTTCTCAGACTCAGGCAACTGCTGAGTTGAAGTATCGCGGTGTTTCTTATTACATCGGCGACCCACTACAAGTGGAGTTCATGATTCGAGCCAAGCACCATAGCAATACAGCAAGTGCAGCACAAGTTGGTAAATATAAAAAAAATGGTGGTGAGTTAGCCGAAACTCATCTCACCAATATCCGTCGTAACTTAGAAAGTCGCCTGCTAGCAGCAAGAGAAAAAGGGGATCAAGACCTCATTCGTTTACTAGAGGATGAGGCAAAGCAAATCGCATGATCGATAGTAGTTAGTGGTTAGTGGGTAGTGGTTGATCAAACAACTACCAACTACCAACTACCAACTAATTCTGACGATTTATCCAAATGCCTCTTAGTCCAGCTGCCCTAGCTCCGTGATAGTCTTCTGTAATACTGTCACCAATGTGCCATGCAGCCTCTGGAAGACAGTTATGTTTTTCCAAAGCCGTGGTAAAAATTTTGGAATCGGGTTTAGCAGCACCTACCTGGGTGGAAATGGTGATAGACCCAAAAAATTCTCTGAGTTCCAAACTTTGCAAGACTGAGTAAATACGGGAATCGAAATTGGACAGTATCCCCAGTTCAATTCCTAGCCGCCGCCAGCTGACCAAAGCTGGCAGGACATCGGGATAGATAAACCACGGTTCGGCAGTGCCAAAGTGAATGTAGAGTTCGCTAAAAAAAGTAGAAAAATCGGCAAATTTCTGGAGAACGCCTGCTTGTTCAAAGGTTTTTTGGGTGATCCCAAGCCACCAATCAAACTCGCGTTGGGGAATATCTTGTTCTTCTGCATTTGGAAACATCGGCGGTGGCGCAGCTTTAAAACTTTGGACGAATGTTTTATTTAAACTATCAGCTGAAACTTCGACACCAAACTCCTGGGCTATTTGACTATAAATTTCTCCCACACTGCCTTTCACCCCGAAGAGTGTGTTAACAGCATCTAAAAAGATAACTTTCGGTCGTTCCATCATAAACTATCAGTTACTAGCTATCAGCTATCAGCGCTGACCAAAACAGCGCTGAGTGCCAAGTATATAATTTTGTATTTTCTATTCTTTACAGTACATAGCGCACAGGAAAAACTTTCATGCCTCCAAATTTATAGCGGTTCTCGTTTGGATGCCATACAAACTAACCTCTCCCCTACCCCTCTGGTGCTAGGAGAGGGGACTCAGGCTCCAATAGGGTTCAGAATCGCGAATTTTATCTGTTGTAAGCTGGGGGAGAAAAAAAGGCTTAACTGAACTGTATTGACTCAGCCTCTCCCTAACGCTCCCCTTTTAGGGGAGCGTTAGGGAGAGGTGGAAAGGGGGCTGGGAGGTTAGGTTTTTTGTTGTATTTGCTTCAACTGAGAAGCGCTATATTCGTGGAGGAAAAGAGGTTTTTTCCCTTATTCAATCCGCAGGGTTTATCTGTAGGGGATTTATTCAGAAACGCCACTTGCTACAACGGGAGGGCAGTTTGCACACTCGGGGAACCCCTACGCCAGTCGCCAGGGTGCGGGAAACCCTCCTACAGCGCGCTTACTGACCACAACGCAGTGGCTTCTCAGGACTCAGTACTGATGAGTCCTGAGTGCTATTTAGAAAGTGCCTCGATAATAGGACGGGCGAGCCAGTTAAAACCAACTTTAAGTTTGTGGTCTACGGTTGGCAGCCGATAAAGGTAGGCAAGACGACGCGCTACGTATGCCAATGAACCATTGAGTTTGATGCCTAAACCAGTGAGGGTGGCGCTATCTATCCCCAATGCCATCATCTCACCTAAGAACTGATAGTGGAAGGGAAGCAGAGGGCGATTGGTCAAACTTGCCCAGATATTCCAAGCAGCATAGTCTGCTTGTTGGAAAGCAGCCTGTGCAGTTGCAGGGACTTGCTGACCTTCAGCATCAAGGCAATCTGCTAAATCACCTAAGGCAAAAATTTCGGGATGGTCATGGACTTGGAGAGTTGGTGCAATGCTGATCTGACCACGCTGGTTTTGCTTAACAGGAAGGTTTCGCACCACAGGCGATACCCGTGTTCCTACTGTCCAAATCACCAAATCAACGGGAACCGTGTCTACTTGATTCTTATATTCTAAGGAGATGCTGTCTTGAGCGATTGATTCTACCTTGGTTTCTAAATCGATAAATACACCCCGCTCTTCTAAAGCTTTGCTTGCTGCTTCTCGGTTGAACTCTGGGGAAGTTCGTAAAATTTGGTCAGATATTTCAATTAGCCGAAATCGTCCTCTTTCCCCAAGCCTGTCTGCTAGTTTACAAGCTAACTCTACGCCACTGTAACCAGCGCCGACAATTGCTACCCTGATTTTATCTGTATCCGATTCTTCTAAAACTCGCAGGCGTTCTTCCAAACGATATGCATCTGCGATCGCCCGAAATGGATAGGCGTAAGATGTTGCCCCGGGTACAATATCCAGTGGTGTTTCACCACCAAGCGCCAACACCAATCGGTCATAAGAAATTTCTGGTCCATCCTGTAGGTGAACTCGTCGTTGGTCTATGTCAATTCCCGATACGACACCTTGACAAAAACGTACACCTGTGTTGCTCAAAAGTTCTTCATATGGTGGGGCAATTTCCCAGGTTTGCAATTCCCCAGTAAGTAGTTCGTAGAGAAAGGGGGAGAAGAGAAAGCGATCGCTCTGATCCACCAGAACCATTTCAGGTTTTTGCGACGGTTGCCAAGGAAGCTGGCTCAAGCGCAAGGCAGTGTAGAGACCACCAAAGCCTCCACCAAGGATACAGATTCTAGCAGTTTGTTCACTCATCGGTCTATGGGAAGGTCAATCCCAGCTGGGCAACTTATATCTAAGTGTACTGATTTCTTTCGTTCTATTGCCATTAGCCAACAATTCCAGTACTTTGCCAAAATTTTTGGAGTTACTGTATAAAATATTTCTCTTAACCTGAGCTTTTTTGATTTTTAACTGGTAAATAAGCAAAAAGCGGTTTGTTTTTGACACAAACCGCCTTAAATTTAAAACCTTGACATGAAGAAGTTAGTTGCCGCCTGTGGTGATAGCCTTATTATGTTGAGCGGTCACTTCACCCTTAGCGTGCCATTTGCCATCTGAACCTTGCTCGTATTGGTTCCTGACGCTATTCCAAGCAACTTGACGGGCACCCTGTTCACTGATACCGTCGCTTTGAGCTGCATTGAATGCTGCAACGAAAATCTGCTTCCCTTCTTGAGGAAGTTCTTGCATTTGGTCTTTTAGTTCTTGAGGTAATTCGTCTATGTTCCTAACAGGCATAGATACGCTCCGATCACTTATGTTTGAGTTAATCTTAAAAACTCAAAGGTAAGGTTTTCCTCTTTCCATCAGTAGAGATACAAAATTCCCATACTTTTGACGTAGGCTTAAAAAGCTGATTCAAATCTGCGCCGTGATTCTTTAGAATAATTGTTTATTCTTCCAAAGGATATGTATTAAGGTTTACTAGTAAAGAGTTCTTATATGTATTTTTGGAGTTGACTAATTCGCATTTTTGTGATGAGGCGAGAGTTTTCAACCCTAACTTTGCAGTTTGATAAAGCCGACTAAATTCTTGCTCATAATGTGTGGCAACCATAGGATTCTGTATAAACATCAAAGTTTCATCATTCAAGTAATTCCCTGAATCAGACCAGTTGTGACTACCAGTGATAACCAACATCTGATCTAAGATAGCCATTTTACTATGAACTCCGCGATCGCCTATGGAACTTGTAGGAAAACCAACAGTGGTGATTGGTTTCCTCCAAGGTTTAACTTTAATTAAGCTATTTTTCTTGCCTGGACGTGGACAAACACCCATTGCATCGTATGCTTTTGAGTAAGCTTGTCTAAAGAAATCTGGGTCTATCAGCACTTTGATATCTTCAACTCCTTGATCATGCACACGACCAAGAGTGTCGCTAATCTGTTGGGCTGAATAAACAAATACTGCAATATGCACGCTCTTTTTAGCTTGCTGCAAATAGGAGGAAATGATTCCGTTACTGGTTGTTGCTATATCGTCTTTTCTGCTAGCTGGTGAGAAATTAATAGTGATAGTTCCTGTCCCAACTGGAATCGTTACAGGGTATCTTTTTGGCTTATGAGATTTAAATAAGCCTTGCCACATGTAGTTAAATTCATTAGTAAAAGTTGTAGCAATTTGGGAATTATCAGGAACGACAACAATGTTGTTGGGATTGCCTCGAGTGTCAAAATTTCCAAAATCTCCATGCATATCGGATGCCGTCAGATTACCGCTAGATATGATAGTTGTCTTTCCATCTATGACGACAAATTTATGGTGCATCAGTCCACTGCCTTTAGTTGCACCGCTAGATGTGTCATCCTTTATCTCAATTTTATTTGAACGCAACATAGCTAAAGCATCGGCAGGATATCGCTTTAATTCTTCATATGCCTGCTTATCATGCCGACTCATCCGGGCAAGTTCTTCTTGTGTATATTCAGCTAAAGTTTTGTTATACTTGTTATCTATGAGAACCCTCACTTTTACTCTGCGTTGATGAGCAAGGGTGAGTGCTTCAGCAACTTTGGGAAGCCTAAACTCCATGACAGCCAAATCCACAGTTGATTGTGCTTGGTTAATAGCATCAATAATTTGCTGTTCTAAATTGTCTCCCTTACGTGTAAACTGTCGGTATGGGTCTTGGTAGGAAGACACCGGATTATGGTTGAAATAGACTTTAACAGCAGGATCTTGAGGTAAAGGTTGAACAAGCTTTACTTTTGGTGAAGGTTTGAGGATAGTAACTAAAACAACCCCACTCATGAAAAGCAGCAATATAAAGCTTGTTCTTCTAACAACTTGAATATTCTGTTTATTAGAATTAATAAAATATAATAAGAATTTCATTAAACAATATGGAAGTGTGGCGCATAAGTTTTGCTCAGTTTGAAGACTGAGTTATATCTTTTACCAGTATTCTTTTAAAGAGATGTCATAACAAGACGGGTATTACGGAAGTTCTTTTGTTTTTATCGCAATTTCTTTCAGTAATTGCACTACACCCAAATTCTTACTTTCACTGAGATGAGTTATTAACACTAAATGAGATGGTTAAGAACATCACGCAAAGACGCCAAGTTAGTCTTAGTGCCTTGGTGTCTTTATGTAAGATTTGAAAGTTACCTTATAGGAACCGCAACCTAGGATTATACAAACAAAGCTTGCCTATGCAGGTTCTCAAATATTTGATTTTTGGTAGTCCGTATGGGCGGACTTAGCGAAAGCGCCACACCAGGCGCGGGTATTGGCGACAAGTGCAAGATGTAAATAGAGAAATAGCTTTACAAGCAGGGCAAAATATCCACCTATATATGTATAGATAGGTATCTACAAAGTTGTAAGAATTTGGCAAATTAAGTATATAGTCTGAAAGTAGAAATCAACCGTTGCCCAACGTGTTCTCACCTAATAGGTTATGCAAATTTATCTAGATTACAGTGCAACTACACCCACTCGCCCAGAAGCAATAGCCGCCATGCAAGCAGTCCTTACCCAACAGTGGGGCAACCCTTCCAGCTTGCATGAGTGGGGACAAAGGGCGGCAACGGTTGTCGAACAAGCAAGAATGCAGGTTGCTGGTTTAATCAACGCACCTGATCCTGAATCTATTATCTTTACTTCTGGTGGCACTGAAGCAGATAATCTGGTAATAATGGGGGTTGCCCATTTGTATGCCAAGCCCCAACACATTATTATTTCTAACGTTGAGCATTCTGCTGTTACCGAACCAGTACAGTTGTTAGAGTTGTGGGGGTGGCAAGTCACGAAGTTGCCAGTCAATTCTAAAGGAAGAATCAATCCCTTAGATTTAAAGGCAGCCTTACAAGATAACACTGTGTTGGTGTCAGTTGTTTACGGTCAAAGTGAAGTTGGGACATTACAACCGATTGAGGAACTGGGAAATATAGCCCGCAGCGCCAGTGTTTTGTTCCACACAGACGCTGTACAAGTGGCAGGACGCTTGCCTATAGATGTGCAAAAATTACCTGTAGATTTACTGAGCATTTCCAGTCACAAAATTTATGGACCCCAAGGTGCTGGGGCGTTATATGTGCGTCCTGGCGTGGAGTTGGTTCCTTTACTATCTGGAGGGGGACAAGAAAGGCGACTGCGTTCTGGGACTCAAGCAGTACCCGTTCTCGCTGGGTTTGGGGTAGCAGCAGAATTGGCGGCTCAAGAAATGCCAACAGAAACACCCCGGTTGATTAAATTACGCGATCGCCTATTTGCCCAATTAACTGATATTCCTGGTTTCATCCCCACTGGGGATCATATGCACCGCCTACCACATCATGTGAGTTTTTGCCTTGAATATGCCGATGGAGAAAAACTCAGCGGCAAAACTCTGGTGCGACAGATGAATTTAGCAGGCATTGGTATCAGTGCAGGTGCAGCCTGTCATAGTGGTAAACTCAGCCCTAGTCCCATATTGTTAGCAATGGGCTATCCAGAAAACGCAGCTTTGGGAGCTATCCGCATGACACTAGGGCACCAGACAACGGAAGCTGATGTAGATTGGGTGGCAATGGTGTTGAAGCAGGTTTTGCAGCGACTTTCACCTGTAGAATTGGTTGTTAGTCATTAGTTGAGAAATAAAGATGTTAGAAAGTGCGTTACGAGTAGAGAAGAACGCACTCTAGTGTCTATTTCTAACGGCGAATCAAACAATTCTGTTGAGTTTTAAAATCCCAAAATCTAAAATTATTTAGTATGGCTGAACTTCCAAAAACTCTAGAAGATGCAATTGCTCAAGCCCGCGAAGCGACTAAAGCAGCAGTCACAGATGGGTGTAAGCGGTTACAAGTTGAGATCCTCATTCCAGAACTCAAACCCATGCCTGTGGCGGAGCAATTTCTACCAGTTTTTGAAGAATATGGTTCCCGCCTCAAGGTTTTCTTCCCGGATGCTGGTGGGGCTGCGCTTGCTCGCCGCGACTGGGCAGATGTGCCGTTTAAGATTCTTGATATTGGTACGGGAAAATTACCCCTAGAGCAGAAAATTGACTCAGAGGATGAAATTTTCTTTCTAGTTGCCCCCACTGTGGTGGAAGTCGCAGAGGTTGAAAAGATGGCTCAACTAGTAGGCGATCGCCCACTCGTCATCTTAAATCCTCGTTTGGAAGATTTAGGGGCAGTGGGTATTGGTTATACAGCGCGTCAATTACGTAAGCGCTTCGTCAATACAATTGAATCTTGCTACTATCTGCGCCCTGTAGATAATGAGACTGCTGTATTTCGCTGTTACCCCAGAATGTGGGAAGTTTGGGTGGAAAAGGGCGGCGAGTATCAAAAGATTGCCGAATTACCACAAAAGCCATCTGGTGATGAGCTAGATTTAATCTTAGCTAAGACACAGCCTACCTCAGCCACACTAGGTACACCACCAGCGAAAAAGCCCAACGTGTTTAAAGGTTTGCAACGTTTTTTAAGGGCGTTGAGGAATTAAGGCTTGTACCAGTTTTCTTGTGGGAGGGCGACATGAACTATGCTTAAGTATGGGCGGACAAGATGTCCGCCCCACAAGAACTGTATTGAATGCATATGCAAACCGCTGTATGTCATTAAGCGGATTTCATATTACCCCGCAAAAAACCTACTAAATTTTTGAGAAACGACTGACTAACAACTGGCTGCTGCGGGGAAGGTTCTGGCGCTAGTTCTGGTAAAGAAGCTGCGGGAATGAGTTCTTCTGCAGCGAATGTGGAGGGAGCCGCAACCATAAATTGTTCTTCTGCCAAACCAATCATCATGAGTCGGAAGGCAATTTGCTGTACAGTTTCTACAGATATTTCGAGGTGAGTGGCAATTTTCTGTAGGGAAATATTATCATTGACAAATTCCCAAACTTGTGTCTCATGAGCATTAAGATGCAGTTCTGGCTGTTTGCCAACGGCACATGACAAACCTGAAGCCGGGTCTGGGAGCTTGTCTGCCAAAGCTTTCCAGTCTCGCAACGTCCGCAAACTCATCAGTGTGACTTCAGTTGCTGACATACTTATACCCGTCATCTCTGCTGTGGGTAACGTTGCTGTGGGATCAAAAGTAAATAGACCGTCCTTGATTTCCAATAAGCTAGAGACTTGCCGTACTACCTGGGTGTTAAATAGTAGTTTCAGTTGTTCCGGTTGCAGTAGTCCTTGGGATTTTAGGCATAGTCCCATCGGTGTGTTGCTGGGGCAAATCTGAACGACTCTAGAGATAACACGCTCGCTTATCCACCCCCGTTGAGCAATCATTAACGTCAAGCCTTGTTGATCTAGGCGATCAGCAGCAGCAACCACACGACCTTGATACAACCAGAAGTAGTTAACTTGGGTTGGGGAATGTTTATTATTTTCCGGTAGAAACCCAATGTAAAGTAGTCCTGATTTGTGTCCTTGCTCTAAAAATAGAAAGAGTTCTGGTAAGGAAAAATCTGAAAAATTACCAGTAATAGCCATAATCTTCCTTCTGTAGGGGATTAAAATAACTGGAAAATGTGGAACTTTGTGTCAAATTGCTTCATTTAAATTAAATATCTGAAACAAAATTTTTAAATTACGTTATTTAATTTGAATAGCAGAAATCTGTTGCTATGAAATTTGAAAATATGACTCAAAAAAACAGTATTTCACAGCTTAAGCTACACAACTTTGCATTAAATGCTGTATGACAACAATCAGCGCCTCAGCTACAGAGTCTCTTTGCGTTGCATTGACTTTCACAATAGGGGGTCGGTTTTTCTCATCCGAGTATCCAAGGGCGAGGAACACATCTTGCTCAGACCAGGCTCCAGGACAGTCAGTATGGGTGAGACCAATAATCATTGGTACTTGCACTCGTTGCTTCATGAACTTGAGGATATTACGAGCCTGACGGAATTCATTAGGTCGATGAGCTGGTACGAGCAAAATGTAACCATGAGACCTACGAATCAAAATATCCCACATAAAATCAAAGCGAGACTGACCGGGGGTTCCATATAGGTGTAGCACCATGTCAGAACCAAATCGTAGCCGACCAAAGTCAAGGGCAACAGTAGTATTTTGCTTCAGCAATGCTGTTTCGTCAGTTGGACGAATGTCCGTGTCTACCACTTCAATTTCACTCACAGAACGGATGAAAGTGGACTTGCCAGCGCCTACTGTTCCTGTGACAACCAAGCGCATGATTTCCATATTTTTAACTCCGTAAATAAACAAATTAAGAATGAGTAATTCATCATTCGTAATTCGTAATTGAGTTGGTCATTACGAATTACGACTGTTCAACTATGAATTACTGTAATGTTGAATTTAACTGAGCCGTTAATTACATCAAAATTAGCTTGAGTTCTGAAAGGACACGCTTGATTTCTAGCATCAGCAATCCCTGTTTAGCACCCTCATTCGCTAAAACAAGCAAGACAGCATCTTCGCCGCAGCCAGTCAAAACACCCAAGCCTTTATTACCTTCAACATAGATGCGGTCAACATTACCTCTAGATAACTCAAGTCCGATGCGTTCGCCCAAAGAAAGCATGGAAGCCGACATCGCTGATACCCGTTCTTCATCCATTGCACCGGGTAAGCTTGCTGCTAAAGGTAAACCATCGGGGGTAACAATTGCTGCTCCCTGAACATCAGTCGTAGCAGAAACAAAGCTCTGTAAAATGTTGCCAAGTTTTTCTGTGTTGATTGCCATTGAAGATTCTCTATTATTTTTTATGAGTGAGATATGGATTTGGTATTGTTTGAAATACCAAATCGAAAACTTATGTTCAATTGAATGACGTGCCTGTTACGCTAAAGTAGAAAATTCAAATACGTCATGAGAGCCACCGCGAAGCACAGACTCAGTATGTACTCCCTTCAAACGCTTGCCGAGCAGTTGCTCTAAAGCTCCCCAAATCGCGCCCATTGTAAATGTACACTTACGCTCTGAATTTGGCGCTTCACCCGCAGAACAAACGGTTTCAGAGGTGTAGACTTTAATGGTGTCGCCTTCTTCAACAATTTTGTCAATAATGCACAGCCGTGTGCCTTCTTTACCCAAGGCATGCCCCATCTTGTGTGCTGCATCTTCTAAGGAAATAGATGATCCCACAAAACCCAATTCTTCAGCTAGTCTTTTACCCCGCGCACGACCGGCTGAAATGAGAGCGATGGCTGTAGTCTTCTCTCCTAGGGCTTCTTCCATTCCTGTAATCACTGCCTTAAAACAGGCAACACTATTAAAATCGCCCAATTCTTTCCGCAATAAATCTGGCATATTTTCTATTAAGTAGAGTAGGATGAACAAACCTTAAACAAGAGTGGAACTGGTTAAGTAGGTTGTTCTCATTCAGTTCCCTGGTTAACATGATTATGCTTAGGGAAACATTAATATCAAACCGAGTGATTACGTATTTGTTTATGTGCTGATAAATGTTTACTCAGTACATACACTGTGTATGTTTTAGGGAATTTGTTGTAGGTTTTGGAGAATTTAGCTGACAGGCTCTTGGGTATCTGCGTTCATACATATGTAGAGACGTAGCACTGGTACGTCTCTACATATGGAATTATCACAAATAACCCTTAACTAAATAGTATTAATACTTATCTATAAGCAAAGAGGAATTGGCGCTAAAGTTTCTCTAATTTGCCTGCAACTCGGCATTCAAGGTTTTATTAATGCGATCGCGTGTTTCGAGCAAATGTGCTTTAGTGTACTCGTCGTTTGAACTCACTTCATCCAGCTTGTCATGGAGTTGTCTAAGTTTATACCAAGCTAACGTACGAGCATCTTCCGGGACGCGTTCTTTGCGTAAAACCATCCGGGTCAATATGTCTAGATATTGTCGCTGCAAGCCTCGGCGCAAACTAGAAATGATGATGGGCTTGCCGTTTGGTTTCAGTACCTCAGTC
This sequence comes from Mastigocladopsis repens PCC 10914, assembly GCF_000315565.1. Classification (NCBI taxonomy): domain Bacteria; kingdom Bacillati; phylum Cyanobacteriota; class Cyanophyceae; order Nostocales; family Symphyonemataceae; genus Mastigocladopsis; species Mastigocladopsis repens. The sequence goes on from NZ_JH992901.1 coordinate 5,686,618, forward strand.
CAAATACCGTTTTGTAAAGTATCAAATAATTCAGGCAGAGTCAGGGCTTGGTCAGGCTGACTTTTGAGTTCGATGTCTTTGAGGCGGGAAAGGCGATCGCCTGAGAGCAAATCCCACAACACCGAACTCTGCATGAACAACACCCAATCATGAATTGGATAGTCCAAACGACCCATCCGGGGAGAACTCCCCCAATGTCGCCAACGGGAAGGCGCTAATTTATTGAGCAATTCTGGCGGGAAACTCAGAGCATCCTCGGCAAAGACATACTTTTGTACAATCTCTAACGCCTGCCGTTGTTTTTCCACAGATACCGACTCAAATGGTAATCGTCCTTGGGGATCGTTAGGTTGAACCCTGTAGAAAGACTGACCGCCAATATATTTTGTAATGTAGTAGATGTTTTGGAAATAGTGACTAAATACCGTGCCAAACTGTTCTTTCACATCACTGAAACTCTCGCCATCAAAGAGGTCAACCTTGTTGAGACGCCGCCACATCACCCGCGCATTATCCAACTGCCAATGAGAATAAAGCAGCACATTACTGCTGTTATCCCAAGCATTGGCAGTTGGGTCAAGGTCAAACATATCTTCATCTGTGGAATAACTCAACTCGGGCTTGTCAGATTGGTTGGCAAGCTTATCCAAAAATGGTTTTTCTACTGCGGGAGTTGCTGCTGGAATTGGTGTGTAGCCGTACTGAATTGCCCAGTCATCATAAGCCCCCACTATCCTGGGAAAATAATCTCCCTGCTTGGTGTCTCGCGGTGCAATATTCGGTGGAATATAGTCCATGACTGACGAAATCAGACCCTTGCTGCGAGTGATATCGGTATTGTTCATTTCTTCTGGAGTCAGCAGAGTACTACCACGGAAGTTATGCCTTAACCCCAAGGTGTGTCCCACTTCATGAGCGATGATTAACCGTAAATATTGATGAACATAGTCTTTCATTTGCTCACGACTTGCGGGGGCGTCTCGCAAAAGCTTCATAGCCAATGAACCATACGCAAATTGGTTAGCAGCTTCCACCCCATAGCAAAGGTCGTACTGACTTGCTAGTTGTGATAAACGGTTCGTTAACCCTTCCATCTCCAAATGCATGGAAGCGTCGCCACTTTTTGCCTCTAATCCATTGGCGCAAAGAAGGCTATTTTGCATCAACGCAGACAGCGGCGTCTGAGTTTGTGTTTGGTTGAGTTGTACAACTTTGGGATAATCACTCTTGATTGCCCGTATAAAGCTGCCATCTACCAGAATGTCTGCATCCAAAATTTCTCCAGTTATCGGGTTAACGCGTGAGGGTCCTAGAGCAAAATACCCATCTACTGTGTTAATCCAGCGAATTGTGTTGTAACGTATATCTGCTGGATCCCATGTCGCATCATCTGGCATTTGACGCACTTGAATTGCGTCCTTGAATCCTGCCTTTTCAAAGGCTTTATTCCACATTAGGACGCCTTCTTTGATAGCTTCGCGGTACTCTAGAGGCACTGCGTTATCAATCCAGAAGACAATTGGTTTTTTGGGTGGAGAAAGGGCTACGTTGGGGTCTTGTTTTTCTAAATGCCAGCGATTAATGTAGCGGACAAACGGATCTCTTTGCTCGTCGTTGGATAAATCTTGATAAGCGGTGATAAAATAGCCTACACGCTCATCAGCTAAACGTGGTCGGTAACTGTTGTTTGGGAGTTGGGACAGGCTGTAGTGAACGCGCAACGTAAAGCCTCGAATGTCAGGTAGAGAAGAAAAACGCAGCTTTTCATTATTGAGACGGGTGTTGGTGAAATTTAACACCGACTCTATTTCCATATTTAGGGGAAAGGCTTTAGCAGTCCCAAAATAAGATTTATCTGTGGCTGGAGAAACTCCCAAACTCAAAGATAATCCAGCTAAATCTGTCAGTAGCAGATCCCCCAAGTCGATGAGAATTGTTTTGCGTACTGGATGAATGCTTTTAATAGCTACTGAGTAGAGAACCGAGTCACTAAAAGACCGGGCGAGCGATCGCTCCTGGGGATCAGCTTCACGGGTGCGAAAATTGACATTGCGAACCACAAATTGCAATTTGTTATTCACCCGTTGGAAGTAAAACAAAAAATCCTGTAATGGCATACCACTGTAGATTCCAGCTTCGCCAATGCCAGATTCTAGTGTTGCTGTAGCTAGATAATTTTTATTAATTTGTTCCGGCTTAATTTCTAAATAAATTTTATTTTTTTCTTTATCCCGGTACAGAGTAAACAGTCCTTGCACCCTTTGAGTGTCTTTTACGACTTTATCAAATGGCTCCAATTCCTCCTTTTTTACGGGTTTTGAGGTTAAATCAGCTTTTTCATCAGGCTGAGGGAGCTTATCTAGGTTTTTCTTTAATTGTAAAAATGGTTGCTGTTCAGCTTTTTTAGTATCTTTGACTACCCAAATAAAAGATTGGCGCTGTGCTTGTTGCTTCCCATCAATGACCCACACTTGCTGTGGTGGTAGTCTCAGTTTCTGGGAGAACTTAGCGTTTAGTGTTCGAGACGGACGAGAGGAAGATGAGGGAGCAATTTTCTCCTTGTCCCCATGTTCCCGCGTCCCTGTGTCAGCTGTGATTACAGCCAGTGACCTGGCGCTAGCAGCTGGTATCCCTAAAAACAAACAATGCAACACAATAACACAATAAGTAAATCTTCTCATTCAATCCGTCCCTGGCATTGCTTTCTATATTAATTTCCAATACTTATGTAACAAAGCTGCCGCGTACTCTCTTCAACTGAGTGGTAATATCTGAAAACACTCTTAGCAGCTTCAAATCAAGCAGCAATCTTTCTTGGTCTGTTGTCGATCCAATTTTTCAACTTTGTTGTAGTGTCTTATAGTAGTAGTTTTCCCAATAAGTGCGTCTGTAGCCAAGAGTACGTATTATTTTTACATCTGTCTAGAAAATAAGTGGAGAATTTAGTATAACAACTGAAACAAAAACAGGAGGTTACTGACAAACGAAAAACTTTTTAAGTAGACATTTCTTGCCCAAAGGCATACGCTCTTACAAAAGAGCTTTTACTAGAAAATTTGCTCATCAATAATTTGCATTCTTACGTTCTTTTCATGAATTATGGTACTAAATCATACGATTTTCTCGAGTGCCTGAAAACGGCGTAATTACGCAGAAGTCTTCATCTCAGCTTTATGTCATCAGTAGGTGCATAGTATTAAATATAACAATTATGTCACATTTATCTCAAATTTGGAAGCTTTTGAGAACTTGTGTGAGGGGGCATTGGTTAAAAGAGATGCTAAAGAAAGCACCTCTTACAGCCAAAGCGGTTTCACGTTTAGGAAAAATTATTAATAAGCATGGCAAAAGAGTTGAGTTTTCTCCAAGCAATTGCAAGGAATTGAGATTTCAGGAGCGAGTTCAAAAAAGCTTGGAAAAATGGACAAAATCGAGGAGTTGTTTAACATCAAATAAAGGCAAACAGCAACTTTATGAAGAGATTTACGAGTTGCTGGGTGGCGGTACCCTCAGAACTGAAATTTTGGAACAAGTCATGGGAAGGCTCATGGCTAATAATGAGTTTCATCCAGTGCTACTTTTCCAACGTTTAGAAGATTTTTACCGACGTTGGTGTCAAGGCGAATTTATTGATGGTTCAACCGCCAATAACTTGCCTTTGAAAAAGATGCTCAAGATGCAAGCACAAAACATTTCTATCGGACTCAGACAGATAGATATCAATACGGGGCTGAATGTGATGATTTTGCTTTTGGAGTTACACCGCTATGCTCAAGAGCGAGATGACCTTAAGCATCAAATAGTCTTCTATCCATCTGGTCAAAGGGATAAAGACCATTTTTTCACTTCGCAACTACTCCGCATCATTAACTATAGCGATGCTATTGAAATTGGAAATTTTAGTAATGTCGTAGGTGAATTCCTGAGAGGGGGCAATTATAAGGGAGCATATCTCGGCGATGCCAACCTGACGAGTGTCAACTTTAGCTGTGCCAACCTCAGTAGCGCATACCTTGGTGATGCAAATCTCACGGCTACTAACTTCAGTGGTGCTAACCTCAGCACTGCTAACCTCGGTGATGCTAACCTCAGTGGTGCTAACCTCAGTGGTGCTAACCTCAAGCGTACCGACCTCAGCAGTGCCAACCTCAGTGGTGCCAACCTCAGTGGTGCCAACCTCTGCCATGCTAACCTGAGTAGTGCCGACCTCAGCAGTGCTGACCTCAGTGGTGCCAACCTCAAGGGTGCTAACCTGACCAGCGCTAACCTCCGGGATGCTAAATTGTCTGGTGCCAATCTCACTGACACCATCTTCTTTGGTGCTAACCTCAGCGATGCAAAACTCAATGGTGTGGACTTCAGTCATGCTGACCTTTGCCGCGCTGACCTCAGCGGTGCCGACCTCACTCAAGCTCTCCTCAAAGGTACTAACTTGAGCGACACAATTCTCTTTAGCACTGACCTCACAGACGCTATTCTCGTCGCTGCTGATCTCAGCTATGCCAAACTCAACGGCGCAAAACTCAACGGCGCTAACCTCAAAGGCGCTCTTCTGTTAGGTGCGGATCTCAGTGGTGTAGACCTGAATGGAGTTATTCTCAACGAAGCTGACCTCAGTGGAGTTCTTCTCTTTGAAGCCGATCTTAGTGGCGCTGACCTCAGCGATGCCATGCTTTTCGGTACTGACCTAAGTTACGCCAACCTCAGCAGCGCTAACCTAAGTGGTAGTAATCTCAGTGGTGCTATCCTCAGTGGAGCGGATCTGAGCTGCACTGATCTCAGCTATGCTATTCTTGGTGATGCAGACCTCAGTGATGCCAACCTAGAAGACATGACCTGGAATGAAAATCTGGAGTGGCAGAGTGTACGTGGACTAGATACCGCAGTTAATGTGCCAAAAGCGTTAAAAGAGAAGTTAGATCTTTTGTAATCAGTATCTTCCACATTGAGCGGGTCTACTTGGGTTAGGAATCACGCAGAAATAAATTACCTGTTTGCTGCTGAGTGTTTGGTTCAATATTGAGATCTACCTTGAGTAATATCAAGTTGGCTTGGTTACTTAGGAATTTGAGATTAACTGTGTAACTTCGCCTCTTCAGGTACTTTTGTGTCCAAGTTAGGTGTAGGGAGATGCTTCATTTCCCAAACTTTCAGCAGAATCAGGTACTCGTAGAAAGCTTGCAACGTACACCAAGCAAAGCCAGCGCCTCCGTCTAAGCAGCCACCTAAGAAAAAATACATATACAAAAATCGTATGAGAGGTCTAGCTGGTAAGCGCAAGGACAAATCTTTTAAAGCGCGGCGTCGTTCCACTTCTGATTTGCCAAAAAATAAATTGAGCCAGTCAACTGTTCCATTCTCTAATTGACAAAGGGTTTCTCTGGCTTCATCTGTGGAGTAACGGTTGTGCTTTTCAATCCAGCGGCTTAAGCCTTTGCTACAAGTGTAATGGGGGTATGTTTCTTTCAAAAAGCCTGTTGAACCATCACAAACTTCTCGTTCTGTGTGACCGTAGTCTGTAAACCAAACTTTACCGTGGCGGAAAAGACGCAATTGGTAACGAGGATACTGGGTACTGCGACGAATCCAATGATTCATGAACATGACACGTTCAGCGACATAGTAGCCGATGTCATCTGGATTCTGAATTGTTTTTTCACATTCGGCAAACAGTTCTGGTGTCATGCGTTCGTCAGCTTCTAAAATATAAACCCATTCGTGCTTGGGAGGTATATTTTCTAACATCCAAGTACGCTGACGACCGTGACTTTCAAAGGAGTGCTGAACAACGCGAATCGGATAGCGACTGGCTATTTCCACAGTGCGATCGCTACTGCATGAGTCCACAACAATAATGTCATCAGATAGCATTGCGGATTCAATACAAGCAGCTATATCTATTTCTTCGTTATAAGTCAATATGTAAATTGAGAACATTCCAAACTGTTAGTCATCTGGGTTATATTGTGCCAGATTATACTTTTTTATCGGGAATAGTTGCAAGAGACGCGAAATGATTTTTATAAGGAAATAGAGCGGCAATCTAAAGTTGGTAAAAGCGGCAGTATCAGCCGTCACGAATATTTAGTACGTCGTACTGCCTTGATGATAGTGGATTAGCGTGCAGGCACTTTACGTTTAGCACCTTGGAAAGCACCCATACTTCTTAATCCTGCCCAGCCAATAATGATGTAAGCAACAGACAATAGCAAACTGTTGACGACAATCCTTAAACCTGGCTTCCAATTTTCTTGAGCTTGTTTTTCCAGTTCTTCCCGGCGAGAACGAATTTGGGCTAGTCTTTGATTTGCAAGTTGCTGTGGGTCAGTTTGTTGAGCGATGAATTTGTCAAGCTCCTGAGGATTTGCCTTAAACTTCTTAAGTAAATCTTTTGTCGCTTGGGGAACATTTGGGTTATTCAGTGCTTGGTTGTAACGCTGCTCATTTTGAAGGAGTTCACTGTATTGAGCTTTGACTTGGGTTCTCTGCTTTTCTATGGCTGCTTTGACCTGGTCGTTACCCAGTTGAGCTTGCACTTGGTTGAGCTGGGTTTTCAATTGGTTTTCGGCGCGATCCGCATCCTGGGTAATTTGGTCTACGACTTGAGTTCTTTGATGAATAACATTCATTGCGTGGACAGGAGCAATAACCAAGAAAAGTAACCCCAAGATACTTGATATGATAAGAGCAGGCATTCTAAAGTCCAAGGGCTGGGGTTGATTGCCATCCTCAATACTGTCAATCCAATACCCAGCAAACAGCATACCCAAGCCTACTAATGGGACGACACCCCGGTCAACTATACTTGCTGCCCATCTGAGTTGCAACTGCTTATCAGTTGGGCTAAAGTCAAGGCTTAGAATGACAAAGTCAATCAAAAATGACAGAATTAAGATTACCCCAACTACCTTAAGTGTGCGGGCGGCGGTTGCAGCAGCAAAACGGTTATTCATAGTTTTGTTTTTTGTCTCGTCGTCAATCAGAGTGAATATTCTATTTAAAGGTACTGGAATATTGTTCCCATGATGCTACCTATTGTTTGTGATTAAGAGATTCTTTTTTGGATGATATATCTTTTACCTTTGGTTGAAGCTACACCACGCTAGCATCTGGATTCTAGTTTATCTTTCAGAAATCCCTGTGTTAAAGAATACTAGATGAAAATTTACACTGCTTGTGATTGTAGTAAATACTCCATTGTAAGGGTTTAGGGTGCATTTTTAGAATGTAAAAGGTAGGGTATAGAGCAAGAAATCATGACCCATCCACTCACCACAGACAAGTTTAGTATGTAAGTCCGATAATCTTTTTCCAAATTGGCAAATCCTCTGGACGGTCAATATCAGCCAAGGAAGCTAAGTAAGCGACCGATAAATTAAGTGTCTGGGCAATATCTATAGTCTGTTGCAATACTTGAGAAGTTCCCCAGTCTATGTTGATAAATAATTCTGGGACGGGACGCTGCAAACCAATTAAGTAATAGCCACCATCTACAGCTGGACCAAGCACAAGGTTACTGTGCTGAAGTTGCTCAAAAGCTTTTCCTAAAATCTCGACATTGACACCAGGGCAGTCGGTACCGATGATAATAACTTTTTCTGCACCCGCTTGAAAGGCATTAAAGAAGGATTGTGCCATCCGCGAACCCAAATCTCCCTCTCCTTGAGGTCGATAAACCAACTCATATCCCAGCCAGTCTTGCATAAGTTGCAAATTACCACCTGCAAACCGCACTTCAAAAGATATGGCAGAGGAACTTTGCAATTGTTTAACCTGAAATAGTGTGTGTTCAGTCATTTGGCGCTGAAGATTTGCAGCGCCTTCAGTTCCCAAAGCAGGTATTAGTCGGGTTTTTGTCTCACCTGGTTTTGGATAGCGAGTGAAAATAATCAGGTGCTGTTTTGCGGTTTCAGATGGATTCAACACAAGCTACATTATTTAAATCAACCAAAAATATATTAATAGCAATACTTACCATTACTATCAGCTTTATCGTGTTCTTTTCCCGTTCGCATTGCGCCTAAAATAGTAGAAACATACACGCAGCGCTTGGCTTTACCACCGGACTTACTAGATTTACTAGATTTAGTAGATAAAGTTATTCGTCCTAGCGGCGGTTGTCTGACATTACCTCTGTAATCAAATTGGATTTGCCTTATACCGTTTGACTTTTGTAAGGTTGTTTCCTCATCTAAACGCACATTGGGATCTAAATTATTCCACATAGCGTCAGATGGGTTTACCGTGGTGAGATGAACCGCCCATTGCACAATACCGTCTTGTTCGCGAAAGCTAACTTGCTGGGTTAATTTGTTTTTGGTAGCTTGGCTTTGGGCTTGGCGCATGGCGCGGTAAACTTGATCTTGGGCAGTTTTGAGACGCTGAAGGTCAGCAAAAGCCAGCCAACTGGGAACTGTAATGGCAGATGAAATACCAATTACGACAATAATCATTAAAATCTCTAGCAGCGTGAATCCACTGCTAGAGGTATTTTTCATAGAATTCTTTGGCATTAGTTAAACATTGAAAAAAGTACTAATGGTATCTATTTTTGTTTTCCAATGTTTTTTTTACTGTCCGGATTCTTATAAACTTTTTAGTCTCTTGTAATTTGTTTTAATAGTTGTTAGTAATACCGTAGACAAAGTACCAGGTAGGATGATAATTACGGATATTTTCAATAATAATTTTAACGTTAAACTTGTATGTTGCAATCTTGAAGAGTCGTTGATAATATACTTCACTAGAAAAATAGCCGCTGCTAGACCTTTTTTTCGTTCCAATGGGTGTTGTAGGGCTTTGCAAGTTAGATATTTGTAGAGGTTTGCAAGACTCAAATTCCAAGTTTTCCTAGCAATAGAAGGTCTTGCTTGATAGGCTTGTTTAAGTACTTGGAGACAGGCTTTTTCTTGTCTTGGAAGATTAGAAGACTGTGAATTTGCTCTTATTCTGTATAAGATTTGTACAGATGGCACAGCTACAAAATTGTACTCGTTAGCTAATCGTAGCCACATATCCCAATCTTGCCCAGCGCTTAAAGATTCATCAAATCCACCTAATCGAATTAAAGCTTCTTTATAAATCAAGGGGTTGGAACCATTTTCCAAAAAGTCACTCAGCAATAACTGTTCATACACATCTCCATTTGCAGTGATATGTGTACCAGAAAGTAAGAATTGATCATTTTCATCAATATAATCAGTCCAACTATAAGCAACCTTTGCATCTACGTTTTCTTGCAAAGCCTGTAACTGTCTTGCTAGCTTATCAGGTGTCCAGATATCGTCTGCGTCTAAGAAACTAACGAATTCTCCTAATGCATGGGATAACCCACGGTTACGACTCACGTTTGCGCCAGCATTGGCATAGGAAAATACTTTGATACGGGGGTCTTTAACTTGTGCAGCAATATCTAAAGTTGAGTCTTGTGAGCCATCGTTAATTATAATTAACTCAAACTCAGTAAAACTTTGATTGAGAACAGATTCTATTGTTCTTTGAATAGTTTTTTCGCTATTGTAAGCTGGAATAATGACAGATATTTTTGGTTTATTTTGCATAAGCAATAATTTTTATTTACATTTTTTTGATAAAACACTACTTAAATAGTATTTAACTAAATACAAAGAACTCATCATACTACCCCAGTAAAATTCCATTTCAAATAGCGCGATGATATCACTTTGCGATTGACCTTTATATTGAATAAAATGCTGTAACAATCGTCGTAGATTACCCACAAAAGTTCTGATAAAAACTATTGGCTTTTGCCAGTTTTTGGCATTGATAAAGCGCAATTGGCAAATACACAAACCACAACCACGAGCCAAAGATAGTAAATAATCTTTTTCTAGTCGCCAATATGGAATTTGATGATAACTATGCATGGTAGGGTTATACCAAATTTGCCAGCGTGCCTTGTGTATGTAAAGCAATGGCTCATAGTCATCCCCCTGCACCAGTAAGCCAGGTAGTTTTCCAGTCAGGATAGGTCGTTGTGGAACATTATCACACCATGCTTGTTTACGGACAACAAGTGCTGCCGCTGGAGGAAGTCTTAAATTATCCGGGTCAAATAAATGCGGTTGCTCTCCGTGTTCTCTAATTGCCAGAAATGCTTGAATTCTTTCAAATTTTTCTGGAGGTTGTACTTCAAAATCACCATGAATTTGACCTCCCCAAGCACCAGCTTGAGGATGTTCTTTATCAAACGCAACGGCTTGTGCAACCCAATCAGGTGCTGGCAGATTATCATCATCTAAAAATCCTATAAGCTGACCTTTGGCTTCGCGTACAGATCGCAATCTTGCAAAGGCGGCTCCCTGTTCAGTTTCTCGAAAATACCTCAACGGAAAATTCCCCTTCCATTTGGTTTGAGAATCTCGAATGACTTCAGCTGTATTATCAGTACTATTATTATCAACAATAATAATTTCCCAGTTCAGGTGTTCTACTTTAGTCTGGTTCAATAGACGCTCCAAAAGCTGAGGCAAATGACTAGCCCGATTATATGTAGGTATGGCTACGGTAATATCTAAATTGACAATCTCTGTTTCAGTCATTATCTTGCTATTAAACGAGTTATTTTTTATCTTTAAATATCCATTTTTCCAAAGATATAGAGAGCTAACCAAACTACTCAAAAAAAGTTGCAACTCGCAAGCAGCAATCAAATCATTTTTCAAGTTCAACCGATGTTTAAGTAAATGTAAAATAATTTTACGCAGGTCATTTATCATGTATGCGAACAAAGCTACTGGTCTAGCCCAAGGTTCTATAGTTACCATGCGTGTAACATAACGGCTAAGTCCAATACCTCGAAAAAAAGGAATTAAATACTCTTTATTTAAGCGCCAAGATGGTATTTTGTGATAAATTTCCATTTTTGGGTTGTACCAAATTTCCCAACCTGCTTTTTGGATGTAATACAACATTTCTGTATCTTCACCGGTAAGCATATTGCCAGTGACTCTGCCACTCAAAATCAACTGATTTGGCACACTTTCTAACCAAGCTTGTTTGCGGACAACAAGTCCTGCAGAGGGAGGCAGTAATTTTGTTTGAGGTTTATACAGTAAAGGTAAATTCCCGCGCTCTGTAATTGCCAAAAATGGGGCAATTCGCTGAAAATTTTCTGGTGGTTCTACTTCCCAGTCAGGATGAATTTGACTACCATATGCTCCCACATGAGAATATGTTTGACCAAAAGCATAAGCTGCTGCTACCCAATCTGACGCTGGATAATTGTCATCATCTAGAAAACCGATTAATCTGCCTTTTGCTTCCTCAACTGCTCTTTTTCTGGCGAAAGCCGCTCCCTGTTGCGCTTCAAAGCAGTACTTTAACGGATATGGAAGTTGCCAATTTGCTTGATAGGTCTTAACAAGAGTAGCTGTATTATCAGTACTGTTGTTGTCTACAACTATAATTTCCCAAGAAAACTGTTCTGTGTTAAGTTGATTTCGCAGCCGTTCTAACAGTTCAGGTAAACGGCTTTCACCATTATAAGTTGGGATAGCTACAGAAAAGTCGATGCACTCGGTCATAGCGCAAAATTTGGGTCTTTATACAGGGCTTATTAGTATGCCCTGGTATTGGAAAAAGTCAAAAAAGCCTTGCTGTATGGCTAATTCGCCACCAGTAAGGAAATAAATATTTACACATAAAAAAATGAACTTTATGTTTTAAGTTTGCTCTCTAAGTACAGTTTAAGGTTCCGTATTTCTACTAGATTTTGGCAAACCTTCGCTACTAAATTTATTTAATAACAATTAGAGTCTTTCCCTGTGATCATTCCCCCGATAAGAGTTTTCACAATCACGCATCGTCTCATGCTACCTGCCGCTGGAGGACTTCCAGGCTTACGTTCAGCAACCACTACTTTTAAACCAGGTGTCTCTGAAGAACCTGTTGCTGGTGTTCCAAAGTTTGGGTTTGGCAAAGTACCCATGTAGTCAAAAGTAATTGTTTTTGGGGTATTTAGATTTTCTAGGCTTAGAGACGCACCAGCAGTGTTTGTATTGGTAAGATTTGAGAACACTAAAACTTGTCCTGGCTTGATTTCTAAATCGCCACCTAAAGTTTTCCATAAAGGACTGGTAGCATCAGGAGTTGTGGAAGAAGTAGAATTTGGATAAATGGCAAATTTTGGCACGTTACTTTCGATTTTAAAACTGACGCTGTAGTTACTTTTGGTTCTTGTGGCTTGTCGCTGGGCTTCCTGTAGCACTGCTAAAATGGCGTCGTTAGCTTTATTTACCCGTTGTCTGTTGACAAAGCCAAGCCAGCTAGGACCAACAATTGCTGCTAAAACTCCTACTATAACCACCATGACTAAAATTTCCAGTAGGGTAAAGCCAGCATCCTGTTGAGTGTGTCTAAATATGATTTTGTCCCTGTTTGTCAAACATCGTTGTTCGTCTTTTTCATAGTCACTTAGCTTGCACATAATACCCTGATATTAATAAATACTGTTATTTTTGGATTTTATTTAGTAAATAAGTATCCGCGTCCTTGCACTCGTACGCTTGTATTTGGAAAATAGGTTTTTTTGCTATCGGCATAGTCCAAGTTGTTGTTTTGCACGCGAGCAAGTGCATTGCCTCGTAAAAAGACCTCTGCTGTCGTGTTGACTGTATCAACGCAAGCATAAAAACTTGTCCAGTTTCCTGGTGTCACTTTTGACCATTGAATATTCGGGTTAGTGGAGTTTGGAGGACATGTGGCTGCTGGCGGATTATCTGTTGTTTGATCAATAAAGTCAACTAGTACCAAAGCGTCTTGAGTGTAGTTTGCTAAGGCTTTTTGCCATTTATTCATCTTTTCTTTCAGGTTGCTGCCTTGTTCAGTTAGGTTAAAACGCTTAAAACCTTTATCAGGACATTTATCTTTAACATACTTTTCATTAGGATAGTCACTACCGCACATCTCACCGCCGACATCTTGCACACCATCGCTAATTTCAAATCTGGCAATACGAGCTGCCTTAGACCAAGGGTATTGATCATCTTTAATTAAATAGTAGGCAACTAATGAGTAAACAAAAGTATCGTCTGTTTCGGTACTGTCTTTAACTTGAATTGCATCTCTGAGGAAATTTCGCTTCCAAAAAACAAGAACTGGTTTACATTTACCAGTATCTCGACAATTACCAGCTGGCTGTGCTGGTGGTATTTGGTTTAAGATTCCTGGGGGGTCAGCATTTGAATTTCTCGTCAGTCCATCAGCATCATAAATATAGACTGCTTGCTGTAAATCACGCGCAATATAATCAATTGCTGTTTGAATTTCTTGCTCAGAAGTTGCCTTGGCTTGCTCTTTGCGATCTGTATCTAAAATGTTGACCATGAATCCCAGCAACGGCGTGATAACAAGAGCTGCCAAAATCATGGCTACTAGCAGTTCAATCAGGGTAAAACCGCCTATTTGCTGAACCCGCCTAGAGCATTTAGGCTGACTGCAGAGAAGAAATCTAAGTACACTCATCATAGTACGGTCTTGCCCATAGTGATAGATATACAGCTATCAAATCGCGTTAATTTGCTGAGTTAGTTACAGTTATCACCACTGGCAACACCTAGGCGGCTACATAAAGATTGAAATGTAGTCCCATTACTGCTTATGTCAGTTGTGATTTCTATAAGTGGTGCTTTGGAATTGGCTAGTGTGGCGATAAAAGTTGCTTGTGTTGTTTTATTCCCACCACTGGTGGCGATTAAATCCCCTGATGTGTCAAAGGCTTCCTTACGATATATGCGAATTCCTAAGCGGTAGCCTTCTTTTGGGTTATTATTGACTGTAATTTGTTTAGCTTGAATGAAAAATAAATCGCTAGTACAAGTAGGTGTTTGAATATTGCCATTTTTGTTAAAGCAATATAACTTGTCCTTGTCTGCTTGTTTTGGAGGCAGCATATTTGTGGTGTCAATTAAATAGTCGCCTGGTGCATTAGAAAGCTTTCTGGGTTTATCTTTGGTTGCTAATTCAATTGTGATTTTGTCGTTTGGAGCAGAAATTGCTCCAGTTCTGATACCATCAATGAACGTTTTGGTGGCTTGAGTTGCTTGTTCGATCCGTTTGGCTTGAACCCGAGTTGCTACTGATAGGAGGATGACAGGTGCGATCGCTGTTAGCAAAATAGCAACTACCAGCAGTGCTACCAACGATTCAATGATTGTAAAACCAGACTCACTAGATGAAGGGTTTACTTGTTGTTTGTGCTTAATCATCATTACTAATCACCAACTTCTAAAATTGGATTGTTATTTGCAAGGACGTTGATCTGCGTCGATTGCATAAGTATTGTCGGTTTTCTTAGCACACAATAAAGTTTGCACCCAAGCGTCATCTCGACCAACTTCCCGAAAGAACTCGTCAGGTAAATCATCTGGTATTCGCACCAATTTTTGGGCAAACAAGTCTGGTGACTGCGACAGTAGCCCTACATCATAACCCCATTGCCGTGTAGGAGCGAGATAAAAAGGAGCTCTGTGATCGTTACCTTGAATCTTATATTGATAACTATTGGGTTGAGTTGAGATCGACGTGTAAAATGGTGCAGTGGCATAGGCACTACGTTTGATCTGGATGAAAGAACCGCTTATCCTAGCTTTAAAAGCATTGCTTATTTCTCGAGTTGGGTTCCAATTCTCTAAGAAGCGCACAAAGTTGTGTAAACCACCGTTATCTTCGGTAGGACGAGCTGGGGTATCTCCAGCCACTGCAACTAAATTAAATGTTGTTTCGGTAGCTATTTGTAACCAATTAGCTGTCAAAGTGTTAGGAGGACCTACTTTATTATCATAATCACTGACTTTGTTTGTAGGAGTACCAAAGGGGTTGTTAATTTGTACAACTGGTAGCACACGCGGCTGGCTATTGGGTGTAGGGGTTAGCAGCTCGTTAGCAAGCAACAACGGAGTATCAGCTGGGTCGTCAGAATCATCATTATCTTGTTTTGGATTTGAAGTATTGGTGGTCGTCCTGAACCATAGGGCGTTACTGTTTTCTGACAGTCGAGGGAATTGACCACTACCGTAGGGATACGCTTGTACTTTGCCAGAGGAATTGATTCCCATAGGAATAGGACGACCGCTAAGATCAAGAATTAAATTCCCATCTTTATCACGTTGAAAAGCCACTCGACGGGGATACCCTTGATATACTCCTTCCGGAGGAATAGCCGTTGTACCTGATTTGATCGAGGTTATTGGGTTATCTATAATGCCATTAGAATTGCCAGTCTGGCTCCATGCGTTTGCACTTGTTGAGTTGGCTGGATCAACTTTCCAGTCATTAGGCGTACACTGCGAAACAGGTAATTTCAGGCAGACTTCCATCACATATTCGTTGAACTTTGCCCGACGCTGAATTGGGGTGACAAAGTTATTGAGGTAGGAACTACCTTGAAAAGTCTGTGATTGAATAGTGATATTAGGCTCAAGGTCTTTAGGGAAGCCATCATCACTGCGAAACCATTCAAAACTTGGAACATTGGCGTTGTTGCCAATAGACTTACGACCTCCCAAGTTATCATTCAGGTCATAATCACCCTCATTGCGGTACCCTAGTCTAAAATTATTAGAAAGTAGAGTTATGGAATCTGCTAACACGCTTGCAGGTCGCCATTCATCACCAATCAAGCATTTAGATAGTCTGGGATCACCTGGGCGACACGCAAAATTGGGATTGAGTTGATTTGCAGAGCGAGTGTAGAAGTTGCTCCAATTATCTGTCAGCGCTTCTGTGAACTCTTCTTGTTTGACAAGTTCGTTTTGGTGAAGATTAAAGTCACCCTTAATGTACACAGGCAAATTAGATGCCAAAATCAACCCTTTTTCTGCTTCTCTATATTCCTTTACGCGCCAAATTTTTGAGCCGTTAATGAGCATTATGGCGTTAGGACGGCGAGTTGGGTCAAGTATGAAGTCTACAGGGCTTTGTGATTTTTGTGCCTCTGAACCACCTGTCGAACTCGCGCTCAAATCCAAAAGCGCATCGTTACGAGTGGCATAGATAATACCGCTATTTGGCACTAAGTATTCTTGTGCTGGTGATGAGCTACCAATTGTTTTTTGGCGGAGCAAGTCAATATCTAATACGGTGGTGCGAATTTCCAGAGGTTGGCGGTCTTCTTTAGGAAGGTCGTAACTTGCAGCTGATGGCACAGTTGCCCCGCCATCAGCATTTGTGAATGTTTCTAAAGCAGTAGTTGCTGAGTTATCAGTATGAATTGCC
This sequence comes from Mastigocladopsis repens PCC 10914, assembly GCF_000315565.1. Taxonomy (NCBI): domain Bacteria; kingdom Bacillati; phylum Cyanobacteriota; class Cyanophyceae; order Nostocales; family Symphyonemataceae; genus Mastigocladopsis; species Mastigocladopsis repens. The sequence continues at coordinate 5,702,854 of NZ_JH992901.1, forward strand.
TTAATCTGCCTTGCATCTAAAAAGGCAGTTTCCATAATTGCGCCGTGAGGAATCACGGTATCTGTAGGACTAATGCTACCGTCTAAAATTTCTAGGGAGCAAAGAGCAGAGTCAATGGCAGACTTCTCTGAGAGAGTACGATTTTCGTTTGTTTTTGGTAAAGCATTTTTGAGTAGTTCATTTACCCAGCGTCCGTTAGGATACTTTAATTGGGCTTGGTAGTTGAGAACTGCTTGATAATAAGTGACATCTCTAGTAGGAGGTCCATAGACAACACCGTTGTTGGAATTACCTGGGTTAATGGTAACAGGGAGTAATCCAGTTAAGTTTCTGTTAGCAACAGCGCCTAAATTCCTATCTCTTAAGCTAACGTCTGGTAGCCCAACTTTGTTTCTGGCTGTAGTGCTGTTAGTGGGATCGTAGTAGCTACTAACACAAGCAATTGGTTTCGGGTTTTTTTCATCGTAACCAGTCGCTTTGTAATGATAAACCGCTGTAGCCCGCATTCGCAGATAGGGCGTAAAATTCGGGTTTGGCAATGTGATAGATGAATAGGGTTGACTAGTAGCAGTTGCTTCAGTGGCTTTGTCAGAAGCAACTGGCATCATATCAGACCAAATTTCTGTGGAAGCTTGGCTGAAGTTAGTGTCAGCAGCACTACCCCTTGTCGTATACTTTTGAGGCAAGTAAATACCAGCACCCGTAACCACCCGCAATCCGCCAACAGAATCTTGTGAGCTAACTGGCACTTTAGCGGCTGCTAATTCCCAATCTTTATCTCGATCTGTGGCTCCCAAATCAGCCAGTTGCTCGATGCGAGTGCGGCGAGTACGAGTTCCTTCTCCGTTATCCCATTCGGTATCTTTTATATCTTGAGTATCTTGCGGATTTGGACCTACAAACTTGCCTTTAACTTTGTCCCACCAAATTTGTGGCAGGTTGTTACCAATCAAAGCGCGATCGCCTAAATATTGTTCTATACTGCCCAAATCTTTTTGCAGCTTAGTTGGTTCGGTTGCACTAGGTAGAAGCTTATTACCATTTGTCTTCAGAGCCAGAGTTGCATAACCAGTAGCCGTTTTACCGTCATCGGGATTAGTGGGATACATCCAAGCATCCGGTGGACGTAGTGCATCGCCACTTCCTTGAAGGGGGTTGCTTATTGCGTATGCGCCTAAAACAACGCTCAGAGGACTATTAAAAGGAACCTCCGCGTAAGTTATGCGGCGGGTACGCCTTCTAAAGTAACGCTCTAGCTGGTTTCGGCGGAATTCCTCCTCTTGCTGTGAAGTGTAACTTGACAAACCAAGTTTGTTCTTTTCGCTGATAATACCGTCTTTAACCTCCTGCGGATCGCTAGTTGCAAGGTTAGCCATCTGAGCAGTCACTAAGCGGTTGATGCGCTGCACATAGGCTAGGCTGTTGTAGGCTATATCTCTTGGTGCCGCATCTACTGATTTGTTATCCTTTACGTAAGCATTTGTAGCGGGATCAACTCCTTTTCCTTTGTATAAATGCACCCTACTGCTACCCACATCACTACTATCCGTAAATTTACCAGCGCCTAAATTGCCACCAACAATAATTTTGGCGTTGTCTTCTTCATAAAAACATGATGCTTTACTGCTAACCTGATATAGTGTGACACCATTCACTCCCCCTGTCAGGAAGTTACTATTCGTAAAAATCCGCCCATTCAGGTTGAAAACAGGACCTGGGGTGAGTTCGATGTCATCCTCATAAACAACAGCATTGTTAACCAGAGGAAGTTGGACGCGATCTTGTTGATATTCTATTGCTGAAAAACCTCTATTGCCTTTGTATCGCTCATATTTATCTGGCAGTGTTCCAGAGTTAGTAATAGGAACATTTGCAGTGTAAACAAAAAAGCTTTTTTTCAGCTTACCACCAGTATTAAACCAGCCAGTACTACCCACCAAAGTAGCGCTAGTGCCAACAATATCATTACAATTTCCACTCACATTACCACCAATCATTGGTGGAGTTCTTGCCTCTAGTGGATTTCTAGCACGGGTAAATTTGCCTTGGCTTGCTGGAGGATTTTTGAAGTAAACACCATAAAGGGTGTAGCTATCAAACTTACCGTTGTTGTCGGTATCAACGGGATACATCCACCCCGTTCTTAGTTCGTCAGAGTTGTAAGTCAGCTTCAGTTGAGTTTCATCACCAAAAGTATATTTGTCTATATTAGTTTTTAAGGTACTTTCTAAAGCGTTATCTGTTGGTGTGGCTCGTGGCAATTGAGCGTCTTGAAATAACTTGTTTAATTTAGCCTTAGCGCGGTCAAGTGCTGGAAGAGCAGCGTTTAAAACAGCCTGATTTACACGAACATTACTGGCATTTTGGGAGCGGTCAAAAGACCGAAGCAAAATCGCAGTTGTTAGCAGCACGACCACCAGTGCGACCATTGCTACTGTTGGTAAGACAAAACCAGCATTTACGGTTGCTCGTCGTCTTTTTTGAGTCAGAAATAAAGCTCTTAGTAGCCAAACTATTTGTTTTTTGATTGTATATACAGAATGTTTAATAAACTTGTGAGTGAATTTAATTATTATTTTGATAAGCCGTCTATTGCGAGACATAGCTGCTTTCCTACCAGGTTTTCTGTAAAATTAAGTTTTTGCCATTAGCAAAGACACCTAGAACACCGATTCACTAATCCCAAAAACCCGGTTTCTGTTCCTGAAAAGATTAATTTTTCGTTGGCTGTAGAGACGCGCCATGGCGCGTCTCTACAAAAAAACGGGTTTTTTAGCTCCAAGTCTGAATACTGAATTGGTGTTCTAGCAATAGCTTTTGCAGGCGTTAAAGGATGATTAGCTTATAAACTTATAAGAGTAGATTTATAGTACCCATTTGTTAGATAAAAGATATCAAGTTGAGAAAAGTTAATATTAGGTATTTAAAAACCTCCCTTGTATGGGGAGGCGGTAGGAGAAAAATTCTATATTCGCTTTTTTGACGGGTTTTTTAAATGAAGGGGTGTTTGTGAGAATTCCGTGGGTGTAGAGACGCGCCATGGCGCGTCTCTACATGGGTTTTAGTAGTGATTAAGGTTAATTCCGGCTTCTTTTGCCATTGCTTCCAACCCTTTAATTTCTAGGGTTTTGATTGCTTTAGTAGATATGCGTAGTTTTACCCAACGCTTTCCACTTTCCCACCAAATGCGCTTGGTTTGCAAGTTGACTTGCTGAAGGCGCTTGGTACGACGGTGGGAGTGGGAAATTGCAAAGGCATTATTTGCCTTTTTGCCAGTTAGTTGACAGCGACGAGACATAGTAAGAAACTCCGATTTTTCTTGAGCACGATCCCCTATTGTACAAAATTACCCAGGGAGCCGGATGCAATTTCTCCTCTTTTTTGGGTTATTTGCCTAGAAACAAATACCGTTTAGTTTAGGTTAAGGGTTATTTGTTGCCATTTCATAGGTGTAGAGACGTTATACTGCAACGTCTCTACATAGGCAATCACGCCTACAAACAATCTTACCGCCAGAGGTTCTCCTACTTTGTAGCCTCTTGTGTGAGCTTAGTGAGTACTTCATTGGAACGCTCAACAAAGGCTTTCATACCTTCAGCGTCAAAGCCTTTCTGAGACATCAGCGCCAAATCGTAGACGTGTTGGCAAATCAAGTTCACTAGCTGTTCGGTAGGTGTTTGACCATCGCCTTGAATAATACTGCCTTGACTCAAATTTGCCAAATTTTGAATTAATGGGTGAGAAGTATTTACAAGCAGGACATGGTCTTCGGGAAACTCTACTGTTTGCTGCTGCATCAGAGCATTCATTTCCCGTAAGCGGCGCAGAATCTCTGGCAAAAGTACCATTGCTGGTGGTGTTCCTTGCGGATCGTCTGCTTTCAAAGCTTCGGTGCGGATATTCAACTTGGGTTTGTTGAGAGCTTTCTCGAATAGCTCTTTGATGACTTCACCTCTAGTTTTATTCGTCTTCGGGTCAACAATTTCCCCAGCTTTGTCTTGATCCAACAGGGTATTATCCAAGTCGGAGTCTACCCGCGTAAATTTGACCTCGCTATATTCCCGCTCTAGAAAATTGATGAAGTGGGTGTCGATAAAGGAGTCCATAAACAGGACTTCCAAACCCTGGTTTTTGTGCAGTTCTATGTAGGGAGTTTGCGCCGCTTCATCGGTGGCATAGAAGACGCGGTTTTTGTGGCGTTCTTCATTGCGTTTTAGATACTCCTTGAGGGTCGTGTATGGCAATTTTGGATTTTCTTTTTCCTCGTTTGCTGAGGTCACATCTTGCCAGACATCCCCCTCTTGAGACTGTACCTCAACCGCTGGGCTAACCGCTGACTGCTGAGTGCTAGTTGGTTGATAGGTCGAGCGGAAGACAATGATATCTTCAACTTGTTTTTTAAATTTCTCGTCGTTGAGAACGCCGAATTTTACGAAGGTGCCGAGGTCTTTCCAAGTGCTGATGTATTGTTCGCGATTGTCGCGGTACAGTTCTTTGAGGCGATCGCCCACTTTCTTGGCAATGTAGTCACCAATTTTCCGTACGGTGCGATCGGTTTGCAAAGCACTCCGTGATACGTTCAGTGGAATATCGGTGCTATCAATCACACCCCGCATTGGCAGGAGAAATTGTGGGATAATTTCCTCACAGTGGTCGCTGACAAAAACTTGATTGCAGAAAAGCTTGATCTGACCTTTGGTGACATCGATATCGGGATTCATTTTTGGAAAATACAAAATCCCGTTGATGATGAAAGGATAGTCAGTATTCAAATGCACCCACAACAGTGGCTCTTCCTGGAAAGGATACAGGTAGCGGTAAAACTCTAAATAATCTTCTTGATTCAGACTGCTGGGAGACTCCCGCCACGGTGCTTGCTGCTTGTTTAACACCTCGCCATCAAGTTTGATGGGCACTGGCATAAAGTCGCAGTAGGTCTTGACAAGTTGCTGAATGCGTGCTTGTTCTACATATTCCAGTTCTTCCTCTTGCAGGGTGAGGGTAATAGTAGTGCCGCGAGTTGTACGGGTTGAATCTTCCAGGGTAAACTCTGGGGAACCATCGCAACTCCAATGAACTGCTGGCGCCCCTTCTTTGTAGGACAGAGTATCAATTTCGACTTTTTGCGCCACCATAAAGGAGGAGTAGAAGCCAAGACCAAAGTGACCGATGATCGGTTGATCCGATTTGCCTTCGTACTTATGAATAAATTCCTCGGCACTAGAGAAAGCAACCTGGTTGATGTATTTCTTAACTTCCTCTGCCGTCATCCCGATGCCATTGTCGGTGATAGAGAGGGTTTTTTTGTCTTTGTCTATGGCAATTTGAATTTCTGATTCACCAATTTCACCAGAATACTCCCCAGCGCGAGAGACCATTTTCAACTTTTGGATCGCATCTACAGCGTTGGATACCAGTTCACGAAAGAAAATTTCGTGGTTGGAGTAGAGGGACTTCTTGATAATGGGGAAAATATTCTCAGTATGAATACTGATTGTGCCTTGTTCTAGCATAACTGGTAATCTTCAATGCAAGTATCTGAATCATAACTGAGGCAGAATCCCTCAGCACCCCCCTTTTGTACACCTAAAGTCTAATTTAGGTGATTGGTTAATAACTACCCTGTTCTTGGAGAGCGGATATGGGATCTTACCAATCAGGATTTTATGGTGTTTGTGAGAGCGATCGCTCCTGCTTTGCAGCATTGATTACCCAATCTCAGGGATTCGGATTTCCCTACCAATTAAGTAAAAGCTGCTATCTGCGTAGGATTTGTTTAAATTTTGCAGTAAAGCCCTTGGTGAGTTGTTGACTAACCCCCGTTTCTGCTTGACTCGTAATCAGCTTTAGTACCTGTTTATGATGTGTCTTGTTTAACCAACTGCGTATTCTGTAAACTGCCGCATAAATGGCGAATGAAACCCAATGACAATATCCTGCTTTGGTACACCCTGTTTGATTAATTCCTCTGCGAAATCAATTTCTGTACCGTTATATTGAAGCCAAATTTTATTATTCTTAATATCGAAATGTAGCACACACCCGTAAACCCGATGACGATTTTCCCAGCCAACATTAACCAATTGATAATGGTCATGTTCAGTATCAAAAATCATTTGTCTTTCTACGTCGTTTCTGGTTGAAGCTTCATTGACATAATCTGCAATTAGCTTTTTGATAATTTCCTGATATCTAACTATCTTATCCATCGTTCAATCACTTCCTGTTCTGGTTCGTAAATCAGCAACTTTAGATTTTGAGATTGAATAACGATTTGAACTAGCTCCAGTTTAAAAAATGTTTCATAGGTTGTGCTGGGAACAGCTAAATATAATTCTCGTTCTGGTTGCTTTTGCCTCAGAGCAGTTCGATAGTTAATAAACTGTCCCAGCGCTGTGTGGAACTGAGAAATCGCTGAACCTCCAATAAAACTTTTTACTTCAACGGCAATTCTTTCTCCTTCTCTCTCTGCCGCAATTATTTTTTCTGCACCTAAATCAATATAAATTTCAACTCCACCGAAATCTAGATATATTGGATCATCTGTAATCAACCATCCATCTTTTTCAAGAGCATGTTTGACTGCGTTGTGAAAGATGTCTTTTGCAGGCATAGTGAAATCTAGTAGAAAATTGACACGCTGCACGTACCCCTAGCTGGGGCGCTTTGTGGTTACGCTGCAATTCAAAATTCAAAAAAACAGCATCCTAAACGATCGCGGCGATGGGTGCAGGATGTGAATCAAGCAATGCGCCTCACACACCCTGCTGCTAAATCTCACACCTCTTGCGATGCTTCAATAACGTAGGTTTTATTCTGCACTGCTGGCACCTTAACCACCATTTTCTTACTAAAAGTCAACCCATGATCCCCCTTGTCAATCACAATTGTGTCGCCAAGGACAAATGTATTCTCCAGTAATTTAGTCGCGATGGGGTTTTCCACTTCTCGCTGAATTGCCCGTTTGATGGGTCGTGCGCCGTATACTGGGTCATAACCTACTTCCACAAGGTAATCGCAAGCGGCTGAGGATATTTCCAAAGAGATTTTTTGCTCTCGTAGTAGATTTTCTACACGCTTGAGCTGGATGCGGACGATTTGCCGCATTTCGCTGCGGTTGAGGGTGTGGAAGAGAATGATATCATCAACGCGGTTGAGAAATTCGGGGCGGAAGTGCGATCGCAAAGCATCCATCACCAGGGTCCGCATTTTTTCATACTTGGAGTCATCGCCAGATACATCTAGGATATATTCGCTACCGATGTTACTGGTCATGACAATCACAGTGTTGCGGAAATCAACTGTTCGTCCCTGAGAGTCAGTAATTCTCCCGTCATCCAACACCTGCAACAAAATATTGAACACATCGGGGTGAGCTTTTTCTACTTCATCCAATAGCACTACTGAGTAAGGACGGCGGCGAATTGCTTCGGAAAGTTGACCACCCTCTTCGTAACCCACGTATCCTGGAGGCGCACCTACTAGCCGGGAAACGGAATGTTTCTCCATATACTCGGACATATCCAGGCGTACCAAAGCGTCATCTGAATCAAACAGAAACTGTGCCAACGCACGGGCGAGTTCCGTTTTGCCCACTCCTGTGGGTCCCATGAACAAAAATGAACCAATTGGGCGACCGGGGTCTTTCATCCCCGCACGGGCGCGACGAATTGCTGCTGCGACAGCAGAAACTGCTTCCTGTTGTCCAATCACTTTCTGGTGGAGGTGATTTTCTAGTTGTAGTAACTTTTGCCGTTCAGATTCCAACAAACGATTGACCGGAATCCCCGTCCATTTAGCGACGATTTCAGCAATATCGGCTTCCGTTACCTGTTCTCGTAACAGGGTAGTACCTTGGCTTTGAATTTCCAGTAACTGCGCTTCTTTTGCCTCGCGATCGTGTAGCACACTCTCCAACTTGCCAAACTTTAACTGTGCCGCTTTGTTCAGGTCATAGGCGCGTTCTGCTTGTTCAATTTGCACTCGCAGCTTTTCTTCTTCTTGCTTTAATGCGCTTATCGCTTCCAATATCTGCTTTTCACCTTGCCACTGACCATTCAATTCTTGTTGTTTTTCCGTTAAATTGGCAATTTCTTGCTCAATTCGCTCTAAACGCTCTTTTGTTTGAACTGTAGCCTTCTCTTCTGTTGCTAACGACAGCTTTTCCATTTCTAGCTGCATCAAGCGTCGGTCAATGATTTCCAATTCTGCTGGTTTGGAGGTAATCTCCATTTTTAACTGCGCGGCTGCTTCATCCACCAAGTCAATTGCTTTATCTGGCAAGAAACGGTCAGAAATGTATCTTGCTGAAAGTGTCGCTGCGGCTACCAGCGCCGAATCAGAAATTTTAACATTGTGATGGACTTCGTAACGTTCTTTGAGACCCCGCAGAATGGAAATTGTATTTTCCACACTAGGCTGATCGACAAAGACTTGCTGAAAGCGCCGTTCTAAAGCCGCATCTTTTTCAATATATTTGCGGTACTCATCCAAAGTCGTTGCGCCAATGCAACGTAGTTCCCCCCGCGCCAGCATGGGTTTGAGTAAATTTCCTGCATCCATTGCCCCTTGTTGGGTCGAACCAGTTCCGACAACGGTGTGCAGTTCATCAATAAACAGCACAATTTGACCGTTGGATTCTATCACTTCTTTGAGGACAGCTTTCAAACGGTCTTCAAATTCACCCCGATATTTCGCCCCAGCAATCAAGCTACCAATATCCAAGGAAATAAGCTGGCGGTTTTTCAAAGATTCAGGAACATCGCCATTGATAATACGCTGTGCTAATGCCTCGGCGATCGCTGTCTTACCTACCCCAGGTTCACCAATCAATACAGGGTTATTCTTGCTACGTCGGGATAATACCTGTATGACTCGGCGGATTTCTTCATCTCGCCCAATAACAGGGTCTAGTTTACCATATTTTGCTTGTTCTGTCAAGTCTCTGCCAAACTTTTGCAGAGCTTCGTAACGAGATTCTGGGTTTTGATCTGTCACCTTTTGGCTACCGCGAACCGTTTTAATGGTAGCCTCTAGTTTAGAGGTGTCTAGGTTAAAGCTTTTGAAGATCCGCCGTCCGATGCGTTCATCCTCAACAAAAGCTAAAAGCAAGTGTTCAATAGAGATATAGGAATCTTTCATCCTAGCTCTCGCTTCTTCAGCTCGGTCTAGCAATGTGTCTAAACTGCGACCGAGGTAGAGCTGCTCAGATTTACCTACTTTGGGCTGACGTTGGGTAAATGCTTCTAGTTGCTGTTGCAAACGCAATGCGTCAACCTCACAACGACCGAGGATGCGTGTTGTTAGCCCAGTAGGTTCCTCTAATAAAGCAATAAGTAAATGTTCGACATCTAGTTGCTGTTGTTGATAGGCTCGGACAATATCCTGTGATTTGACTATTGCTTCCCAGGCTTTATCAGTAAATTTATTCGGATCTGTAGGCTGCATCTTTACAATTTTAGATTTTAGACTTTGGATTTTAAACTATCGATGTAGGTATTTGTTTTAAATTAATATCCAACCATCATTGGAGTCGATCTGCTTGTATCTGCGGTTGCAATTTGAGAGTAGGGAGTGGATAGTGGGTAGTGGGTAGTGGATAGTGGATAGTGGGTAGTGAAACAACAACCAACAAGCAACAACTAACTACTAACTACTAACCACTAACTACTAACAATTTTTACTCTAAAATGAAATCACTGTTCTCAATGTACCTTGCCAGATAGTGCTGTTAGAGCTATCGTTATCCGCGTTTGTGACCACCGAAACCGTAGGGGTTATACTGACATTATCACTTAGCTCCAGATTGTAGAATGCCTCAAAGTTTGTCTGGGTTGCATTTCCCAGACCATCTGTGATGAAAGGTTGACCAACGGCGATACCCGCAACAGTACCGGGAATCAGGAGGTTACGAAGACCAAAGCCTACCGCCCAACTCAAGGGATGTACATCTAAATCCTGGTTGATGGCGGTGTTGAAGCCTTGGTAACTACCAAATCCCAGGCGAGTAAAAATCCCTATGTTCCAGTTGAAGGCATATTCGGCATTAACTCCGAAGGCGTTAATGTCGGTATTGTTGATTTCGGCCCTAGTATATTGTAGTCTTAACCCAAACTGATTGCTGAGTAAGTATTCCAGTTCTGCACTTGCTTGATATCTATCACCAAATAAACCACCACTCGCGTCGGAGTTCACTTGATTGGCATCAGCAGCAATGTAAAGAGAACGCAAAGTCAATTGACCACCACCTGGTTTCCAGGCTAGCACCACTCCTGCACCCCCATTTCGGTCAATTTGGTTTTGGACAATCAGAGGGTTGTTTAGAAAAAAACTGGAACTAAAATCAAGCGCCTCGTTGTTAGCATATCTGTTACGGTCAATAAAATCTCTTGGAGACATTTTTGCCCCAACAATCACAGCCAAATCTGACACGGGACGAAAGGAGTAGTACAAGCGTCTTAGCCTGAGACGGTCGTCAACGTCTACATAATCAAGTCCGCCACCATTGGCGATAAAACCAGTCGTTCCTAAGAGGTTAAGATTCTTCTTTTGTACCCGACCAATAGCATCACCGCCATTGTTACCAGCTTCTAACTGAGTCAAGAGTAAATCGCTGCTGTTGAAGCTGGTTAAAAAATTTAACCGCGCACGGGCGACTAAGGTAGTGCTAGTATGACTACCCTCCGTCGAGGCGACAATAGCTTGACCTTGGAGTGTTGTCGTGGGGGAAAATTGATTTGCCTCTAGTTGAGGGACGCGATCGCCAATTCTATTGACACTCTGCTGCAATTCATCTAAAGCTGAACGATATTCTCTTTGTAATCGGCGTAAAGTTATCAAGTCCTCCTGAATAAACTGATCCCCAATACCATTGGCAATCAAGCTATCCACTTTTTCGATGGTAGCCGCCAAGCCAGCAGCAAATTCATAACGGGAGACAGGGCGATACCCGCGAAAGGTGCTATCTGAATAACCAGAGAGGACACCGTAACGTTCCATGAGCGATCGCAATGCTTGATACGCCCAGTCTGTGGGTTGGACATCAGACAAGTTAGAAACCGAAGGCTGCTGAGGTGATGTCTCAGCATTCATGTCAAGATTACCTGACTCTTCAGCAACTGATTCTGTAGGAGAAAGTGAAATAGCAGTCTCTTGCTGGTTTGGAGAAGGCAAAGAATTCGCTACTTTTGGGAAACACATGATTTGGCTGAGAATTCCGCAAATGAATAAACTCCAAGCCAAAAATTTTTGAGAACGAATTCTTTGCCGTAAGCATTGCTTTACGCTGAACTCCATCACACCTATATTTTTAGTTGTATTTACTGAGCAATCATTTGCTGTTCTGTTTCCTGTTTAACATCAGGATTTTGAGTACTCAGTTGAATGAGTTCCACTTTATACCCATTTGGATCTTCCACAAAAGCAATGACCGTAGAACCATGTTTCATCGGACCTGGTTCCCGCACAACTTTACCACCAAGGTTTTTAATTTCCTCACAGGTGGCGTAAATATCATCAACACCAATAGCAATGTGACCGTAAGCATTGCCCAAGTCGTACTTTTCCACACCCCAATTGTACGTAAGTTCCAGCACCGTATTTTCACTTTCGTCGCCGTAGCCAACAAAAGCCAGAGTAAACTCTCCCCCAGGATAATCTTTTTGCCGCAGTAACTTCATTCCCAGGACATCACAGTAGAACTTCAGAGATTCCTCAAGGTTACCTACCCGTAGCATTGTGTGCAGGAGCCGCATAATTATCTCCTTATGCCTTGATTTTTTTTGGTTCCGCTGAATATTGTATCTGGCAAACGTCTCCATACTGGGGAGATGGAGAAGATGGGGATCTGGGGTGATGGGGTGATTATAGAAGTATTTTCGTCCCCTACTCCCCTAACTCCCCCTACTCCCTACACTCATTCTCTCAGATCCAACCCCCCTCGGTATCCAGTAACAAGACGGCGACCATCTTTGAAAATATGAACCTCTATTTGGTCGCTTGCCCAAGTAATCTGGTCGTTGAAAGCGGGATTAAAAACGTGAACCCGTTGATTGCTAGACGAAACAGGAGAATCTGGTGAGTTAATTGCCAGCGACTGGATGTAGGGACCATCAATCAGGATGTCTAACTGCTCCAATAAGTCTTGAGCGCCAGCTGGCGCATGCTCAGATTGCAATTGCTCCAGGGTAAAACCAGAAAAAGACATCACATTCAGTCCAGCCGCTTTGACGAGGCGAGCAAGAGCAGCCAGTGCAGAAGCTTGCCAAAAGGGTTCCCCTCCAGAAAACGTCACTCCTTGATTGCGAGAATTGCTCAGAATTTTTTCGGCAAGGCTGTTAACAGAGATAAGTTGATTCATTTCAAATGACCAGGACTCAAGATTGAAACAACCTGGGCACTCCCGCAAACACCCCTGCACCCAAATAACAGCACGGCATCCAGGACCATTCACCTCTGATTCATCGACATAGCCCATGATGTTGAGGTATCCGGGGGGAATTTCCATCAAAGCTGGGTCAGGGTTTGTTTTCTTTTGGGTCATTGTCTTTTTTTCTGCGTAAGGATAAATTTACTTGCAGGGTAGATGCAAAATGTGAGAAGAAAATTTTAGATCTCATACTTCACTCTTTTGCCTTCCCTGGAAATCTTCGTTAATCTCAGCGCATAGAGTCCCTTAAACGCATATGCTAGATCCTCGGTTAGCCACTGAAATTTTTGCGCTGGCGCTAAGAACGCACTCTAATAAAGGACGAAGGACAGATGTTTGATACTGCCATAGAAGCTATTGTTGCCCGTGAAATCCTTGACTCTCGAGGCAGACCAACAGTTGAAGCAGAAGTGCATTTGGTCAACGGTGTTATAGGATTGGCGCAGGTTCCCAGTGGTGCCTCTACTGGCACTTTTGAAGCGCACGAACTGCGAGATCACGATAAGGCGCGTTACGGAGGTAAGGGTGTACTCCAAGCGGTGCAAAACGTTAAAGAAGCACTTGCTCCAAAGTTGATAGACTTGGATGCTCTCAACCAGGAACTGCTTGATCGCACGATGATTGCCCTGGATGGTTCCCCTAACAAATCCCAGCTTGGCGCTAATGCAATTTTAGCGGTTTCCCTCGCAGCAGCCAAAGCCGGTGCTGAGTCCTTGGGACTTCCCCTTTATCGCTATTTAGGTAGTCCACTAGCAAATTTGTTACCTGTGCCGCTGATGAACCTGATTAACGGAGGTGCTCATGCAGCCAACAATGTGGATTTTCAAGAGTTTATGATTGTCCCTATTGGCGCATCTTCTTTCCGGGAAGCATTGCGCTGGGGTGCGGAGGTGTTTGCTACCCTTAGCAAGGTGTTGGATGAGAAAGGGTTATTGACTGGGGTGGGGGATGAAGGCGGCTTTGCCCCCAATCTTGAGTCAAATCAAGTAGCACTGGAATTGCTGGTGGCAGCTATTGAGAAGGCTGGGTACAAACCAGGGGAACAAGTGGCATTGGCGTTGGATGTTGCGGCAAGTGAGTTTTACAAAGATGGGCAGTATGTCTACGACGGCAAACCTCACTCTCCCGCTGAGTTTGTTGACTATCTGGCGCAACTGGTTGACCAATACCCCATTGTGTCAATTGAAGATGGTTTGCACGAGGAAGATTGGCAAAATTGGCAGTTACTCACTCAGAAGCTGGGTTCCCGCGTACAGTTGGTCGGGGATGACTTGTTTGTCACCAACGTCACGCGCTTGCAAAAAGGAATTGAACTTAAAGCTGGTAATGCCATTCTGATTAAACTCAATCAAATTGGTTCGCTAACGGAAACTTTGGAAACGATTGATTTGGCAAATCGTAACGGTTTCCGGTCAGTTATCAGCCATCGTTCTGGAGAAACAGAAGACACAACTATTGCCGATTTAGCCGTAGCAACCCGTGCAGGTCAAATCAAAACGGGTTCCCTCTGTCGCAGCGAACGAGTTGCCAAATACAACCGTTTGCTGCGAATTGAGGATGAATTAGGCGATCGCGCCATTTATGCCGGTGCTGTGGGTTTAGGACCGAAGTAAGAGCAAGGGGAGCACCGGGGAAGGGGGAGATGAGGGAGATGAGGGGGCACAACTTCTCCCATACGTGTCAACTTAAGGTGAAACCCTTGTCATTACGTCATATCATGCCCTATTGTACTCGTCGGTAATTGTCGCCTAACCCCACCTCGGTTTTGTCTTACGCCAAAATCTTCCCTCCCCGCGAGTTCGGGGAGGGAACTATCAAATCGCTGAGTGTTACGATACACAGAAGACTGAGGGGAGCATCCCAAATGTATAAATTCATTGTCATGCTGAAGGTCGCGTGCCTCCTGCGGAGGTCGCACGGTACGGCGCAGCGTGTCCCCTTGGAACGAGAGCGCAATATAGACACGAAGTGGCTTCTTCCAGGAGTGCATCTGGAATTTACTCTCGTCGTTCGACGAGTCTTCCAGTTATATATTTATGCAAAATGCTTGAGATAAGGGTCTGATATGGAATCCCCTCTTCAATAGCTTTGGTTTGAATCGCATCAAGATCCAGCGACGAAAGTCTTAATGTAATTCGCTTATCTTTAGCAAGAGTGGCTTTAGCATAGCTTTGAAGTTGAGCCAGACGACCACCTATATCGCCCACTGATTCCCATTCGCCCTTCTCAAAGGACTCAAGTATTTCCTTCTCTTCCTGTTCAAGTTCACTCATGCTCATTATTATCTTCTCTTAAGTACTGCTTAGTCGCCTTCCGCGATGGAATGATGGTCTTCAAAAAAAGTTCTGACTCGGTTTCAACGTACGGGACAAGATAAGCGTACCCTTGAATCTGTACCACCAGTAAACGCTGGTTTGGATACTTACCTTGGTTTGGGTGAATGTAATCATCAAGGATATCTCCTCTATCCAACGCCGCAAGAACCGCTTCAAACGACACTCCTCGTTGCGACCTAAGCTTCTCGTTTTTAATGAGATCCCACCGGATAACTTTCATCCCCGGATTGTATGCTCATTGTACATACAATGACAACAAACCAGGGATGGGGAAACTTACGCTAGCTTGTCTCCCTTATCCCCAATTACGGATAAAACCCTAACTTCGGCAACCCCAGTGTCTCATCCCAACCCATCATAATATTGAGACACTGAATTGCTTGACCCGCCTGTCCTTTAATTAGGTTATCAATTGCTGACATTACAATTGCGCGACCAGTACGCGGGTCAACTTCTATGCCAATGTAACAAAGGTTACTGCCACAAGCCCACTTAGTTTGGGGATAAACGCCCGGATCACAGACTTTCACCCAAGGAGAGTTGCGGTAAAATGCTCTATAAATTGTGATTAAGTCATCTCGCACCAAACCAGGATCCCGTAGCGTGGCATACACTGTTGCTAAAATGCCACGCACCATAGGAATTAGGTGTGGAGTAAATTGGATGGTAACTTCGTGTCCCGCCAAATCACTGCAAATCTGCTCAATTTCTGGGGTGTGGCGATGTCTGCCGACATTGTAAGCAGCCAAGGAGTTATCTACCTCGGCAAGTAACATATTAATTTTAGCTTGACGACCGCCGCCAGATGTGCCAGATTTAGCGTCAATAATGGCTGTTTCTGGCACGATTAGCCCTTGCTTAAGGAGTGGTGAAAGTGCTAAGAGGCTAGCGGTGGGATAGCAACCGGGACAGCCAATCAGTTGCGCTTCTGCAATGCGATCGCGGTACAGTTCTGGGAACCCATAAACAGACCGTGCTGCTGTTGCCAGATCCGTTCTCTGGGCACCATACCAATTTGTGTAAGTTGATAGGTCGCTAAACCGATAGTCCGCACTAAGATCCAGTACCTTACATCCTTTTTCCAACAGTTGCGGAGCGATTTTGCAAGCCAGACCATTTGGCAGAGAGAGAAAGACCACCTCACAACGGTGGGCAATGGTTTCTGGCTCTACAGCTTCAATCTGTTGATTAACTGTGTGAGCCAGATGGGGGTAGAGATCCGCAAACGGTTTTCCCGCGCTACTCTCCCCGCCTAAGTAAACCAGTTCGACTTCCGGATGATCCATCAGTAGTCGTACTAACTGCACTCCGCCGTAGCCTGACGCGCCAACAATCCCCACAGGTACGCGTCTAAAATTGCCCATAATTACTAAATCCTTTTTGAATCTGGAGAACTGTCCTTACCAGTATTCTCCTGCTAAACACTTATTGCTGTTTCATTGTTGCTGCACTTAGTTATCCTAGAATCCAACTTGAGCGGCAGATATTTCATCGGTATGTTATCGAATTTTTGCTTCTGGTGCTTCTGAAATATTCCAAAAGAGCTACAATCAAAAACAAGGATTTGTTAAAAAAAATTTACGTTTGGTAGCTGGAAATTTTCTGTGTCGCAGCTTAACACTACCTTAAACCAAAGCTTTGTATTTGACTCGATTGACGCCGCCTTGGCAGACTTGAAAGCTGGTCGCGTTATCGTGGTGGTAGATGACGAAAATCGAGAAAATGAAGGCGACTTGATTTGCGCTGCCCAATTTGCTACCCCTGACATCATTAATTTTATGGCAGTGGAAGCCCGAGGACTCATTTGTTTGGCAATGTTGGGCGATCGCCTTGATGAATTAGATTTACCATTGATGGTAACTAACATTACGGACACCAATCAAACGGCTTTCACGGTAAGTATTGACGCCGGACCTCACTTAGGGGTAAGCACTGGCATTTCAGCAGAAGACCGCGCTCGCACAATCCAAGTTGCTATCAACCCAGCAACACAACCTTTAGATTTGCGTCGTCCCGGTCATATTTTCCCCATCCGCGCAAAAGAAGGAGGCGTACTCAAACGGGCAGGACATACAGAAGCTGCTGTTGACTTAGCCCGATTGTCTGGATTATACCCCTCTGGCGTCATTTGTGAAATTCAAAACCCTAACGGTTCAATGGCGCGATTACCCGAATTAATTGAGTATGCCAAACAGCACAATCTGAAAATTATTAGTATTGCGGACTTAATCAGTTACCGGCTCCAGCATGATCGCCTCATCAAGCGCGAAACTGTTGCCGACCTACCCACTCAGTTTGGTCATTTCCAAATATACGCTTACCGTCACACTTTAGACAATACAGAACACGTTGCTATTGTCAAGGGAAATCATGAGGAATTTGGAGATAACCCAGTTATGGTGCGAATGCATTCCGAATGCCTAACTGGAGATGCTTTGGGTTCTTTGCGGTGCGACTGTCGAATGCAGTTGCAAGCAGCACTGAAAATGATTGAAAATGCAGAGCAAGGCGTTGTTGTTTACCTGCGGCAAGAAGGACGGGGAATTGGGCTGATTAATAAGTTGAAGGCTTACTCGTTGCAGGATATGGGATTGGATACGGTAGAGGCGAATGAGCGCTTGGGATTCGCCGCTGATTTGCGAGACTATGGTATGGGAGCGCAAATGCTCATGGATTTGGGGGTGCATAAGATTCGCTTGATTACCAATAATCCCCGTAAAATTGCTGGGTTAAAGGGGTACAAGTTGGAAGTTGTGGATCGCGTGCCGTTATTAATTGAGGCAAACGACTACAATTCCTATTACCTGACAACAAAAGCGAAAAAGTTGGGTCATATGCTGTTACAGACTTATCTGGTAACAGTGGCGATTCACTGGCAAGATGACCCAGAAGCTGTGACGGAACGCTACGAACGCTTAGAGAAACTGCGGCATTTAACAAAAACTCATCATTTGTTGTTACAGGAAGAAGCACGTCCCTTGGCGATCGCCCTGTTTGACAAACCATCTTTAATCGTACACTTAGGTTTTGACCAACCACACGTTGCAACACCCGATTGGTATCAGCAGAAAGGTCATCCTTACGTACAGGCAATTAGTCAAATTTTGGACAAACTAGTCACTTTGCCTTACATCCAGAAGCTAGAATTTCTGATTTCGCCTGGTGTTGATCCCCTGAGTAACCTGCAAGTGCAATTGGATAGGCAGACGTACTCCGCAGGGACATTACCTTCGTCCATTTGTTGTGAGCAGTTGGGCACGCAGAAGATTTATAGTTTTAGTCGGTAGTCGGTAGGTTGGTTTAAGGTACGATTACTGACAAGAAAATCCACCCAAGCTGTTAACTGTGGGTAGGTTTTTCAGTTAGAATCATTTATTTCCAGGCTAAATCGAGGTGATGAGTGGCATTGTATCAAGCCCTACTCAGGCTACAGTCGATAAGTAAACACTTACCGGTAGGAAAGCGCGATCACGTACGCTATTGTAAGAAAATGTTTAATAGACAACTGAGGGAATCATAACCTCAGCATCCCCAACCTAACTCTCATGGCTCCACAGATTAGTTTCCTCAAGGAAATTGTCGCCATTATGATGGGTTTATCGCTAACTGTCGCTGTGCAAACCTTTTTTTCAACATATATTAGGAAGCGGTAGTACTGCTAACCCAAGCTCAATTCAAAACTACTTAGTATTTATTCTACTGTTGCTAAATATTGTCAGATTTTTCTACGGCAACTGGATGTACTTAGAAACAGAGTTTTCATCTCCCCCTGCATCTACAACTAACCCAGGTTTTAGTGGCACGAAATTTTTGCTGATTTCTATTATTGTTATCATCCAAAGTATCATTTTTTCAGTAATGAGTTCGGAAAAATATCAGTACTTTTTTTACCTCTTTGCTGCAGTCGTGTGTGTGGACGTTGTGGGTTTCACATTGTTAGGTCGCTCTGAAACTGCTGCATCGTTTCGTTTGGAACGAGGTTGGATTTTAAACAATCTCTTCTCAGTAATTGCCTTACTCTTGCTATTTTTGCTGATTTTCTCTTAGAAAATATGACTTCTACCTTCTTAGAACGCCTGCACAGCCCCATGCACCCCGTTATCGTCTTCGATGGTGCAATGGGAACTAACCTGCAAACACAAAATCTTACCGCCGAGGATTTCGGAGGCGCACAGTACGAAGGTTGCAACGAGTACCTCGTCTACACCAAGCCAGAAGCGATCGCCAAAGTTCACCGAGACTTTCTCGCCGCTGGTGCAGATGTGATTGAAACGGATACCTTTGGCGCTGCGTCGATTGTTTTGGCAGAATACGACTTGGCTGATAAGGCGTATGAACTCAACAAAGCAGCAGCAGAACTCGCAAAGCGCGTGGCTGCAGAATTTTCCACGCCAGAAAAACCCCGGTTTGTCGCGGGTTCTATGGGACCAACTACAAAACTCCCAACTTTGGGACATATCGACTTTGACACGATGAAATCATCCTTCGCTGAACAAGCAGAAGGGCTATGGGATGGTGGCGTTGATTTATTCATCGTTGAGACTTGCCAAGATGTGCTGCAAATCAAAGCGGCGCTGAATGCAATTGAAGAAGTTTTTGCTAAGAAAGGCGATCACCGCCGTCCGCTCATGGTTTCTGTCACAATGGAATCTATGGGCACAATGCTGGTGGGGACGGAAATCAACGCCGTGCTAACAATTCTGGAACCATACCCAATTGACATTCTCGGTCTGAACTGTGCCACAGGTCCAGATTTGATGAAACCACATATTAAGTATCTCTCAGAACATTCGCCTTTTGTGGTTTCCTGTATTCCCAACGCTGGTTTACCAGAGAACGTCGGCGGTCAAGCTCATTATCGCCTGACACCAACCGAATTACGGATGTCATTAATGCATTTTGTTGAAGATTTGGGTGTCCAAGTGATCGGGGGTTGCTGTGGGACACGTCCAGAACACATTCAACAATTAGCAGAAATTGCCAAAGACTTAACGCCAAAAGTCAGACAGCCTCAGCAGGAACCAGCAGCAGCGTCAATTTACAGTATCCAACCTTACGACCAAGACAACTCTTTCTTAATTGTTGGCGAACGCCTCAACGCCAGTGGTTCTAAAAAGTGCCGCGAGTTGCTCAACGCCGAAGATTGGGATGGACTGGTATCAATGGCGAGGGCGCAAGTCAAAGAAGGCGCACACATCCTGGATGTCAACGTTGACTACGTGGGACGTGACGGTGTGCGGGATATGCACGAACTGGTTTCACGTCTAGTAAACAATGTCACACTGCCCTTAATGCTCGATTCCACCGAATGGGAAAAGATGGAAGCGGGGCTGAAAGTGGCAGGTGGTAAGTGCTTGCTGAACTCCACCAACTATGAAGATGGAGAACCGCGTTTCTTGAAGGTGTTGGAAATTGCGAAGCAATACGGTGCAGGTGTCGTTATTGGTACCATAGATGAAGAAGGGATGGCGCGGACTGCTGAGAAAAAGTTTGCGATCGCTCAACGTGCCTATCGTCAAGCCGTCAAGTATGGCATCCCAGCACACGAAATATTTTTTGATACACTTGCTCTCCCTATTTCCACAGGTATTGAAGAAGACCGCGCCAACGGCAAAGCCACAATTGAAGCCATCCGCCGCATTCGTCAAGAATTGCCTGGATGTCATGTGATTTTGGGTGTATCAAATATTTCCTTCGGTCTTAGCCCTGCAGCGCGGATTGTTCTCAACTCCATGTTTTTGCATGAGGCGATCGCTGCTGGGATGGATGCAGCAATTGTTAGCCCTAACAAGATTTTACCACTGGCAAAAATTGAGCAACGCCATCAAGAAGTTTGTCACCAGTTGATTTATGATGAGCGCAAGTTTGACGGCGATGTCTGCGTTTATGACCCCTTAACACAACTGACAACACTGTTTGAAGGGGTGACAACGAAACGCGACAAAGGCGTTGACGAAAATCTACCCATCGAAGAACGCCTTAAACGTCATATCATTGACGGTGAACGCATTGGTTTAGAACAACAACTTACCAAAGCTTTAGAAAAATATCCTCCTCTAGAGATTATCAATACCTTCCTGCTGGATGGCATGAAAGTTGTGGGTGAGTTGTTCGGTTCTGGCCAAATGCAGCTACCTTTCGTATTACAATCAGCGGAAACCATGAAAGCAGCGGTTGCTTACCTAGAACCGTTCATGGAAAAGTCAGAATCTGGCAACAATGCCAAAGGGACATTCATCATTGCCACAGTGAAGGGCGATGTTCACGACATTGGTAAAAACCTGGTGGATATCATCTTATCGAACAACGGCTACAAGGTGATTAACTTGGGAATTAAGCAGCCGGTGGAAAACATCATCGACGCGTACGAGAAGCACAAAGCTGATTGTATTGCTATGAGTGGTTTGCTGGTGAAATCCACTGCCTTTATGAAGGAGAATTTGGAAGTTTTCAACGAAAAGGGAATTACTGTCCCTGTGATTTTAGGCGGTGCGGCGCTAACTCCCAAGTTTGTTCATGAAGATTGCCAGAATACCTACAAAGGTAAGGTAGTTTACGGCAAAGATGCGTTTTCTGACTTGCACTTCATGGATAAGTTGATGCCAGCGAAGGCTGCTAGCCAGTGGGATGATTTGCAGGGATTTTTGAATGAAACCACAGATGGACACAGATTAACACAGATAGAAGAGGCTCAGGAGCTATCTGTATCCAGCAATGGTTCTGTATCGAAGGTAGAACCGCAGGAAGTTGATACCCGCCGTTCCGAAGCTGTGGCGGTGGATATCGAACGTCCAACGCCGCCTTTCTGGGGAACGAAGCTACTCCAGCCACAGGATATTCCTTTAGAAGAACTGTTCTGGCATATGGATTTACAGGCTTTGATTGCTGGACAATGGCAGTTCCGCAAGCCAAAGGAACAATCTAAGGAGGAATATCAGGCTTTCTTGGATGAGAAGGTGTATCCAATTTTGCAGGAATGGAAGCAGCGGGTTATTGAGGAGAATTTGTTGCATCCGCAGGTGATTTATGGGTATTTTCCTTGTCAATCTGAGGGGAATACTTTGTATGTTTATGATACGTTCGCGCAGCGTGTCCGGAGGACATACCACACAAACGCAGAGGTAAGAGCAAGTTTTGAGTTTCCGAGACAAAAGTCGTTAAGAAGACTGTGTATTGCAGATTTCTTTGCGCCGAAGGAGACGGGAATTATTGATGTATTCCCAATGCAGGCGGTGACGGTGGGGCATATTGCCACGGAGTTTGCTCAAAAGCTGTTTGCAGATAATCAATACAGAGATTATCTGTATTTTCACGGCTTGGCGGTGCAGGTAGCGGAAGCGCTGGCTGAGTGGACACACGCCCGCATTCGTCGGGAGTTGGGTTTTAGTGCTGATGAACCGGATAATATTCGGGATATTTTGGCACAGCGTTATCGTGGTTCGCGGTATAGTTTTGGCTATCCGGCTTGTCCGAATATTCAAGACCAGTACCAACAGCTGGAGTTGTTGGAAGCAGGACGTATCAATTTGTACATGGATGAAAGTGAACAAATTTATCCTGAACAGTCTACGACGGCGATTATTGCTTATCACCCAGTAGCGAAGTACTTTAGCGCGTAATCTCACCCCCCTTCCCCTTCTCCACAAGCGGAGAGGGGAGTGGTTTCATACAAGAAGAGAAAATACTTTTTCAAGAATTTTCAAAAATATTTAGATCAAGAAAACTCTCAGGCATGTGGCGAATAAACGTCAAGACTCAGGCATAATTGTCTGGTGAAGATTCGCGCTGCTGAGGATAGCGCCCCTAAGGTTAGCGCCCCTGAGGTTAGCGCCGCTGAGATTAGCCCCAGCCAAGTTCGCTCCTGCGAGGTTAGTCCATCTCAAGTCAGCGAAGCTCAAGTCAGCCTCGTTCAGGTTAGCCCGCAACAGGTACGCACCACTCAAGTGAGCCTTGCTCAGATTAGCTTTGTACAGGTCAGTTTTGTAAAGGTAAGCCCCCATCACTTCTGCCTCGTACAGGTTTGCTTTGCTCAAGTTCGCCGCAATCAAGTTAGCTGCGATTAGGTTTGCAAAACAGAGGTTAGCACGGGTTAGCTTTGCTGTACCCAAATCGGCACCTCTCAAGTTAGCGCCTCTCAAGTCAGTCCCAATCAGGTTAGCATCAGTGATAACAGCGCCTTTGAGATTCGCTTCACTTAAGTCAGCTCCAATCAAATTAGCATGACTCATATCTGCCTGTGTCAGTGTAGCAGCGTTCAAGTTAGCAACACTGAAGTTAGCCGCGCTCAGGTTTGCATCAATGAGGTTAGCTCTTTTAAGATGAGCGCCATTGAGGTCAGCACCGCTGAGGTTTGCTTGCACGAGTAATGCATGACATAGATCCACCTTGCTCAAGTTTACCCCCTGGAGATTCGCGGCGCTGAGGTCTGGTGAAATCTGGGGATTTTTCTGTCTCCACTCAATCCATGTGAATGCACCTGCTTTCAATAAAGCCAGATGCTCGAGATTTGCCATTTTCGCTCCTTTACTCCTGACGCCTACTCTGGGGATTTATCCGACCGGCGACACTTTCAATCGCCGTTAATGCTCCCTGAGCACCTGCAAGAATATCCCGTTCTTGTCCACCTAAATAAAGCCGTCCAAAGCTGCCTACAGGTTGAACAGCAAGGATGTTTATCGCCGCCGCTTTCTCTGCTTCATTCGCAGCCAGTGCGGCATAAGCAGCAGGCTCAACTTCTAGTACATACAGCGTTTGTCCTGCCAGTAGCATTTGTCCCCGGTTCGTGCGATTGAGAAGTTGTGCTTGGTAAGCATCAATGTTGCGGATAATCTGGTTAGAAACGACACGCGGTTTGAGACATTCGTCTTTTTTGACTCCTAGTGTCGCCAAAATGGCTTGACCAGCAGCTCGCGTTTCGCCTTGGGAACTAGAATGAATTTCCAATAAACCGTACAGCCGTTCGACCACCAGTGCTCCCGGACGGACAGAAGCAGCTTTGAGTGCTACATCCGTAATCCGATTAATTTCAATACCAGGAGAGATTTCAATCCACAGCGATGAATCTCCTGGTAATGGCAAGAAACCTTGGGCTACTGTTCCCATATATGCTGCATGTTGAGGTTGCAGGCTGTCGAGAAATACAAAACTGCGTAGTTCTATTCCCAAGGTGAGGCTCTCCAGTCATAAGGGGAAAAGTTATCTATTGCAATATATGAATATGAGCGTAACTTTAAACTACCATAAGGCTAGGTGGATGCCTAAGCTAGGTAGGGGTAATTCATGAATTGCCCCTAGTGTGTATTGCATCTAAAGGAGAACCGCTATAGGACTTTAGCAGGGACGCACTACAGGTGGGAAGGAGTGCGATCATTTCTCGTCTTCTTTTCTTAACATTAGAATGATCGCCCCTTTCCTCTGTTGGTTAGCATTTTGGCGGTTCAAAAAAAGCGAGATCGCCCTTTGCGGTAAATTGTCAGATGCAAGTACCAAGCTGAATTCACACTAGGAGGAGTTATGAAAGCAGTTTTAATGACAGCAGCTGGCAGTCCCGAAGTTCTGCAAGTGCAAGATATACCAAACCCTGCAGTTCCTCTGGGAGAGAGTGAACTTTTGGTACGCTTACACGCAGCTGGCATTAATCCCATAGACACCAAACTTCGTAAACGTGGCACCTTCTACCCTGATAAAATGCCTGCCATTTTGGGATGTGATGGTGCAGGTGTTGTCGAGGCTGTGGGTGCTGGCGTTCAAAAATTTCGCGTAGGCGATGAAGTCTATTTTTGTAACGGTGGCTTGGGTGGACACCAAGGCAATTATGCAGAGTATACAACTATTGATGAGCGGTTTGTCGCCCGTAAACCTGCTTCTGTATCCTTTGCAGAAGCAGCAGCTGCGCCGTTGGTATTAATCACAGCCTGGGAAGCTTTATACGAACGGGGACGCTTGGAACCAGGAGAACGGGTACTCATTCATGCAGGTGCTGGTGGCGTTGGTCATGTAGCTATTCAACTGGCGAAGCTCAAAGGTGCTGATGTCTGCACGACTGTCAGTAGTCAGGAGAAAGCTGATTTTGTTCAAAAACTTGGTGCTGACCATCTCATTTTCTACAAAGAAACAGACTTTGTGCAAGCAGCACTAGATTGGACTAACGGGGAAGGTGTAGATTTAGCTTTTGACACCATAGGCGGAGAGACTTTTCATAAAACTTTTCCAGCGGTGCGAGTTTATGGCGACATAGTCACAATTTTAGAACCAGACGCCAATACAGTTTGGAAAGCTGCTAGATTGCGTAATCTTCGCATCGGCTTGGAATTAATGCTGACACCAATGTTGCAAGGAATTGTAGAAGCGCAGCAGCACCAGGCAGAAATTTTAGAACAGTGTGCTCAATGGATTGATGCAGGGAAATTGAAAATTCAAGTTAGCAACACATTCTCATTAAAAGAAGCAGCTAAAGCTCATCATTTGCTTGAAACTGGGTCAGTGACGGGTAAAATTGTTCTGCTGATTGGAGAGAAATGAGAAGCAATTAAATTGTTTTTTTTTATACAAAAAAAATCACACAAATAGCCGTCACCCGCGCATGGTGCGGCTACACAGATAAAAGCTGCCTACGCAGCCTTAGGTGGAATTCCTCACGAAACTTTAGCTTCCAAAGACTTCAGCAACTCAGTATTCACACCCGACTCACGAGTCAAAGCAATTTTGCCAGTGCGAGCGATTTCTCTAAGACCAAATTTTTGCAGTACCTGTACGATCGCCACCATCTTACCTGGATCTCCTACAACTTCCAGGGTAAGAGAATCTTCTGCCACGTCTACGACTCTCGCCCGGAAAATCTGAGCTATTTCGACAATTTCTGAACGGGTGCTGCTGGTGGCATTCACCTTGAGCAACATTAATTCTCGCTCGACGCTGGGAATTTCCGTAACGTCCTGCACCTTCAAAACGTTGATGAGCTTGTATAGTTGCTTGGTGAGTTGCTCAATAACGCGGTCATCACCAGGTATAACCATCGTAATCCGAGAAATTCCTGGTTGTTCAGCAGGACCAACAGCAAGGCTTTCTATATTAAAACCACGACGGGCAAATAAGCCAGAAATACGGGAAAGAACTCCCGCTTCATCTTCTACAAGTACGGATAAGGTATGTTTCATCTTCGCCGACAGAGGCTAGAGGGAGTATCTTATTTGTACAGACAGTAATTGATCGCTGCGCTACACGTACTGCCACACAAAATTGAAATTATAGTCTCCTATTTTAACTGATTTTGCACTTAAATTTGAGATAAGTCTTTTGGCGTATTACAGTTAAAAAGCATTTCTGGGTGTGGCAAGGGTAATGCTTGCACAGAATGTTGGTTCAGCCACTCTTGAAAAGAGCGCCCCCCTTGGTTAATAAACTCAATCAATGTGGGTAAACAGCGACGGTGGTAGAAACCGCACAGGGGTTCCCATCCTTTATCATGTTCAACTAAGGCAGCGATCGCCTCATCCTCCACACTATCGAGGGCAGCCGCCCATTCTTGCAACACCTCAAGGCGCAACTTGGGTAAATCGCAAGCTAGCAGCAACACCCACTCTGTTTGCACATACGCTAATCCTTGGGCAAATCCAATCAGGGGTCCGTGCGGTAGTCCTTCGCTACCAGTTTCATTAAACCAAGGCATTTCCTGGATAAACTGGACTTTAGGCGGTAGCAAATGTTGGTACCGCTCCTGCCAAGGTGTGACCACGTAGACCTTATTAGTACAACTTTCAGCAATCCTACAAACCAACTGTAACAGAGGTACGCCTTGAATTGGAATCAAGGCTTTATCCCGACCCATGCGAGAACTCCTACCCCCTGCTAACACAATTGCAGTTAAGTCATTAGTCATTACTTATTAATCACATACTTGGGTGAAGACCTCCCCGCATCCTGACTCCAACGTCTCCAATCAATCTTACACGTGCCAGCCTCTGCAAGCTTCTTTTCTCCCTCTATCATACTCTCTTCCTCTGTGTCCTCTGTGGTTCATTAGTGTTTGTGCTCATTCCAAAGCAGCTTAACAACAAGCTAGTAGCTAGATATTATTAGGTTGCTACACTAGGAAGTATGCAACTAAGCTAGTGCTATGGTTTTTTCAGGAGGAATGACAAGTCGTTGATATCCTGGAGATTCTACTGCTGGCAAAAGCTCCTCATGTTTAATAACATAAATAATCTTTACTTTTTTACTAGCTGCTTATTTGCTGCTTTAGTGCGAGTCTTAAATGAGAAAACTATCAGAAAAAGTTATCACAGGCAGTTTTAGCTTGGCACTGCTACTGTTGTGTGGAGTAGGCGTAGCTTCCTATCAAAGCCTGCAACAGTTTCAAAAAGATAAGCAATCGCTAATCCATACTTATCAAGTTTTGGCAACCCTGGATAAAGTGGACGATGGACTCCTTGCTGCCGAAAGTGGACGACGAGCTTATATTCTCACTGGAAAGGCAGATTATCTGGAAACATATGCAGCAGATAAGCAGAAGGTTTATCAAAATTTGAAAGCTTTGCGGCTCCTAACTCAAGATAACGCCAACCAACAACGCCGACTTGATACACTGGAACCCCTAAGTGCTAAAAGATTTGTATCTCTTGATCGTTCGCTCAGCTTGTATAACCAAAATAAATTAGATCTAGCAACTCAAATTGCAATTACAGATCAAGGCAGGGAGATACGAACACAACTGTTGGCAATTCGTCAAGCAATGGAAGCTGAGGAAGAAAGTTTATTACAACGGCGGACAATATTGACAGATAAGAGTGTGAATCAATTTGTTGTAGTAATGAGTATTGGCTATTGCCTGAGTTTCATACTTTTGGTGATAGTTTATTGGCTACTGCAAAAGCAAATTCACGTCAATAAGACGTTGTCTGAAGAAGCTATGCGCTTGGAACAGCAAGCGGCAAAGGCACGACTAGCAAAGATTTTAGAGAGTATCACTGATGCCTTTATTGCCTTAGATCGCAACTGGTGCTATACCTATGTCAATCAAAAGGCAGGAGAACTTTTAAACCACAAGCCAGAAGAGTTGATTGGCAAAAATATTTGGGAAGAATTCCCTGAAGGTGTAGGAAAGGAGTTCTATCAAGCCTATCACCAAGCTGTAGAAGAACAGCGAATGATTGAATTAGAACAATATTATCCATCGTGGGAAGGCTGGTTTGAAAGTCGCATCTACCCTTCAGAAGAGGGAATTTCCGTATTCTTTCAAGACTTCACCCCTCGGAAATTGGCAGAAATTGCTCTAGAACAAAGCGAAAGACGATACCGCTCGTTAGTGCTTGCGACCTCTCAGGCTGTTTGGATTACTGATGCTCAAGGAAAGGTAGACAAAGATATTCCATTGTGGAGAGCTTTGACTGGGCAACGTGAAGCAGAAGTCAAGGGATGGGGTTGGCTAGATCGAGTTCATCCCAGAGATTGGGAGCGTACAAAACATCTGTGGAATTTGGCAGTTGCAACTCAAGGTATTTATCAAACTGAGCATCGCGTGCAGGTGCAAGATGGCACTTACCGATATTTCTTGATGCGTGGAGTTCCCGTGTTGAATGCCGAAGGGCAGATTGTAGAATGGGTTGGCACTCATACCGATATCACAGAGCGCAAACTTGCCGAATACACACTGGAACAGGCAAATGAGGCACTGGAAATCAAAGTCCAACAGCGGACAGCAGAACTACAAAGACTGAATGAATATCTAAAAAGCTCGAACCAACAACTAGAGCAATTTGCCTACGTAGCTTCCCACGATTTGCAAGAGCCACTGCGAGCAGTGACAGGCTATACCCAACTGTTGGAGGTGGAATATCAAGACCGTTTCGATGACTCTGCCAAAAAGTACATGACTGAAATTGTGGATGGGGCAAAGCGAATGCAGCACTTGATACAAGACTTGCTAGCATATTCGCGTATTGGGACTCGTGGTAAGGAATTTGCTCTCACAGACTGCAATGCCGTACTAACTCAGGTACTTAAGAATTTGCAGCTCGCGATCGCCCAGAGCAACGCCATCATCACCCAAGATCCTTTGCCAAATGTACTAGCAGACAAAACCCAACTGTTGCAATTGTTCCAAAATCTTATCGGGAACGCCATCAAGTTCCGTCGTGAGGAACCACCCCAAATTCATATTGGCGTAGTCAGGGGAACTGGGGGAGTAGAGGGAGAAAATACTCCCCCATCTTCCCCTACTCTCCACACCCTATCAGAAAACGAAGTTCTTTTCTGGATCAGGGATAACGGCATCGGCATTAAGCCCCAGTATCTAGAACGCATTTTTGAGATTTTCCGACGGCTGCATACCAGACGAGAATTTCCCGGTACAGGTATTGGTCTAGCTGTCTGTAAAAAAATTGTTGAGCGACACGGTGGTAGCATTTGGGCTGAATCTGAGCCAGGAGTGGGAACGACGTTTTATTTCACTCTCCGGGTAAGTTAAACTATAGCGTGTGTGTACCATATACTCCCATCATTAGAATTATTATTATTAATAATGAATTAATATTTATTGACCTACAGTGGAGAAAGCATTGTGAGTAAAGTATCCGTGTCAGTAAAATGTGGGAGTGGGACATTTTAAATCTTTGATTTGCAACCTTAGCTGAAAAACTACAAAGTTAAGAGCTTTGTTGAAAAAATCAGGTGGATATACCAATTCCCTTGATTTTCTCAAGATATGAGATACCCTATTGTTGACCTTGGCGAGAGTGAAACGGTTGAGCTGGCAAAACTATATAATTTTCTTATGAAGAATAGAAAAATTCACATTCTTCTAGTGGAAGATAGCGCTTATGATGCTTGCCTGCTATGCCAGATATTCACCCGCAATGGTTATGAAGAATGGCAGATGGCGCATGTGGAGCAGCTGAATGAGGCAATTGACGCTTGCATATCAACATCAAGTCTCCTTTTGGAGAAAAGTTCGTCACAAACGTCACAAACCAGATATCAACGCAGATTTGATGTCGTTTTATTAGACCTGAGCCTGCCAGATTCTTTTGGACTGGACACAGTAAAAGAATTCCGAAAAGCAGTACCTAATATTCCCGTTGTGGTGTTATCACGGCTTGATAATGAAGAATTGGCGTTGCAAGCACTAGCAGAAGGAGCTCAGGACTATATCGTTAAAGACCAAATAACAATTCAAGTGCTAGTGCGTGCAATTCGCTACGCTATTCAAAGAGGACAAATTTTCAACCAGTTATGGGCAAGTGAACAACGCACTCGTGAAGCGCTAGCAAAGGAACAGGAACTCAATCAATTAAAGTCAAACTTTGTGGCAATGGTTTCCCACGAGTTTCGCACTCCTATAAGTATCATTCGCACATCTACGGAGCTACTTGCCAACTATAATCCTCAACTGACTGAAGAGCGGAGAGCTAAATACTTTCAGCGAATTCAAGTTTCTATTAACCAGATGGTTCAACTTTTAGATGAAGTTTTGTTCCTTAGTAAAACTGAAGCTGAGAAAGTTGCATACCAACCAGCCCTCTTAGATTTAAAAAATTTCTGCCAGGAACTCGCAGAAATTCTTCAACTTAATTTAGGCGGTCAGCGCAATATTGTCTTTAGCTGCCAGGGAGAATGCACGCCAGCGAAAATGGATGAAAAACTGTTAAGTTGCATCTTCACCAATATACTCTCCAATGCAATCAAATACTCTTTTCCAGACAGCACAATTTACTTTGATTTGAGCTGCCAGGATGGGATAGCAACTTTCCGGGTACAAGACCAAGGGTTAGGCATTCCTCTCAAAGACCAAGCTCGTCTGTTTGAAAGCTTCTATCGTGCTAGGAATGTAGGTAAAATTCAAGGCACAGGGCTGGGACTTGTTATTGTGAAAAAGTGTGTGGCTCTTCATAGGGGTGAGATTCAAATAGAAAGTGAAGAGGGAGTGGGAACAACTGTTACGGTGAGACTACCAATACACCCACCGACGAAGAAACATTTGTCGCAATTAAATAGGCAAAATCACGGTAAACACGCTCCCTTCTCCTAATTTGGAGAGTACCTTCACATCACCCCCCATCCCCTCTACAAGAGTCTTGACTATCGACAAACCCAAACCACTACCACCAGTAGTATGGTTACGGGCTTCATCTACGCGGTAAAATCGCTCAAAAATGCGCGACTGATGTTGCAGAGGTATTCCATAACCCTGGTCGCAAACTTGAAGAATTGCTTGCTGCCCTTGCTGATTTAACTTTAAAATTATTGGGGTATTAGGTTCAGAATACTTAACAGCATTGTCAATTAAATTGAGTAACACTTGTTTGAGACGGTTATAGTCTACTTTTGCTTTAAGAGGAGAAGTATTTTCTTCAATTTGAATTGTCCTTTCACTATACTTTTTTGCCATCCCGACAACTTCCGCAACTAAATCATTTAATACGCAAGATTGTATGTGAAAATGAAAGTAACCACTATCTGCCCGTGCTAAATCAAGTAAATCTTGCAAGAGACGGATGGTGTGTTTAGCTTCTGATGAGGCAGTTTCTAAAGCTTCTTGTTGGGTTGGTGTTAAATTATTCTGTCTTCGTAATACGCTTTGCAAGTAACCATGTACAATCGTTAATGGTGTACGTAACTCGTGAGAAACATTGCTGACAAATTCTTGCTCCTGCTCCCAAGATTGAGAGAGGCGAGATAACAGCATATTAAAAGTTTGAGCTAATTCTTTAACTTCACTTGGTGGGTTATCAAGATGCAACTGCACTTGTGCTAAATCTTTTGCGGAAATGACTTCCGTCATTTGACTAAGTTGACGCAAAGGGTGTAGGGAACGTTTAATATAATATGCAAGTGCAAATGTGATGACAATAATGACTAAAATACTAGCAATCCACAAAGTCCGCACCATTGCCAAAAACATTGTCTGGTCACGGGTAATATCTTGCACCACGAACAGCATTCCTAGTACCTTACCCTGTACTTGTAAAGAGCCACCATATAAAACAAAGTAGTGTTGTCCCGCTTTGTAAACTTCAGGTTTTATCGGCATTTCGCTCTTAGACATTAACTCAGCTACTGTAGAATTCGAGAGAGAATTCCAATTTGGAGATTGCGCCACTACTTTCCGTGCTGGATTTTTTACCCATAAGAATGTCTTGGTGTTAGTCAAGTTATTAATTGCCTTTTGTAACCCAGTTTCTGGTAGCATCATTTCACTATAAAGTCCTACATCCTGTGGTAAGCGTGCAGCAATTTGTTCGATATGATTTTTATGACTATCAATCAAAATTTGCTGCATTCTCCAACTCGTCCAGATAGCGATGCTACCATTACCTATGGCTGAAACTGTAGCAATACCAATCGTTAGCCGTAACCTTAATGAAAATAAATCAATATTTCTCCAAATTTGCCTGGTTTTATTCACCTGTAACTTTACGGTAGTAAGGAGCGAAAAATCAAAAGTTAAGAGTTAAGAGTGTGGTTGACTCATCACCCAGAACTCATAACTCTTTATTTAGGTTGAGGATTTGGTGTAGGACAAGTTTTATTAACAAAATCGCACTGATAAATGTAAGGTTCCTGCCAACTTAAGGGAATTTCTAGCAAATCTCGCGTTCCTGTCATCCCTTGTCCAATAAAAAGTAACAAGGCGACGCAGTTTAAAATTGTGTGGACGATTCGCCAACGATTCGACCTATCTTTATAAATATCAGGAACAATTGCTAGGGAAAAAATCATCAGCAAGGCTGCAATAATGCCAAAGTAGTAATGAGACCAATACCACTCATTTGTACGGCGAAACACCCCATCTTGACAACCGAGAATTACTAGACCTGTACCAGTTAAAGTGGCAAAAATTCCTCGCCAGCGGGCTTGTTTAGCTCGATAAAGTAATACTAAAGAGGCGATAGTAGCAGCAAACATCAAAAGAATAAAAACGAATTGGAAACTGTCTTTATTCCACAATTGCTCTTTGATAATATTTTTGCCAATTGGGTAAGCTAACCCTAGTAAAGCGAGTCCTACAACGGCACCCGTCAGCCAATTTCCTAATTGCCTGTGTTCTACCCCCACAACTGGGGGAATTTTACTTTTTCCAGAGTCGGCGGTTTGCAAGCGGCGCTGACGTGTAGCCCAAGCAAAGTTAACCACCATTCCAATTAGAGGAAAGACGAAAAAAACTGCAATAGCCGGATGGATAACACCGAGAAAATCTGCAAGTTCCATAAAATACCTGTTTGCACAAACTTGGTTTGACTCAAAAACTTTTCGCGTTTCTACAAAAGTACGAAGAAAAAATAAGTATAATTAAATACTCATTTCTGCATAGCCATTGGTCTGAAGTCCTCAAATCCATCTCTAAGGACAATTTAAACAGTCTTTCCAGAAGCTAAATGAATTTAGGCTGAGAATTTCTTGAAAACTAGCGCTGCTTTCCCAATGGAAATTTTTAATCCAATTTTCATCTTACAAGCACCATTTGCTTTTAAGCTTAATTCTTAAGGATAAACACTATTTACCAAATCTTAACAATTTGATATAAATAAATGGTTGTGGAAACTCCGCTAACTCTCCGTTGTTGAATGTTTTTTATTAACCATGCAACTTTTAAGCCTAAAACAATACAGGAAAGAGTGAATAATTATGATGGAGACACTAAGCAAAATATTTAATTTTGTCAATAGAAACTCCTCAAAAATGTATCTATGGTTAGCCATTCTTATTTTCGGCGCTGCTAATGCAATTACACGCAAGCTCACCGAAGTTGGTTCTCAACACTTAATTAATGGTAGAAACCCCATTTCTTTTTGCAATGTTTTATTTGTAGGAAATATTTGTGCGTTGCTGATGCTGATTCTTATATATCGGCGACAGTTAAATATTTTTAATCTCAAACAAGTGTCTTGGCAAAATTGGATTGGTTTAAGTGTGGCGGCGGTTCTTTCAGGGGCGCTAGCACCTGGTTTAATTTTCAATGCTCTTTCTCAGACTATGGTGACAAATGTTGTCTTAATAGGACGCATTGAAACTCCCTTAACTCTTGCACTATCTTTTTTGTTGCTTAAAGAAGAAGTTAATATTTGGATAGTTTCTGGTGCCATTGTTTCCCTCCTGGGGGTCGCCTTCACAGTATTCCTGCAAATTTTATGGGAAAACATGATGAGTTCCAGTAATTTTTTTACTGTGGGCGTAGGAGAAATAATGGTAGCAGGAGGAGCGGTCGCTCTAGCTATTTCAACAATTATCACTAAGACTCGTTTACAGCAAGTTCCTCTAGGAATTTTTAGTGTATTTCGGACGATTTTAGGAACAATAGTATTTTTTTGTATTGTTTTATATCTCTATGGAAGTCAACACTTTATAGATGTCTTTTCTCCTTTTTTATGGCAATGGATAATAATTTACAGTGCGGTTATAGTTGTATTTGGTCAGTTATGTTGGTTTACTAGTTTAAAGAATTCTTCGGCATCAGAGGTTTCATTAGCTAGTTCCTTTAACCCCATAGCAGGCATATTTGCAGCATATTTCATTTTAGGAGAAGTGCCTACCATAGCTCAATATATTGGCGGGGCTTTTGTGTTGATTGGTATCTTTTTAAGCCAGATAGGTATTGGGCGTCAAACGGCTTTTCATAGAACCCAGAATAGAGTCACTTCTCCTCAACAAATGGATGAGCGGTGTGGTTTTAAAGGAGTGTAAAAATGACAAGTACACAGTTTGAAAAAAAGAATTTAAGTCGTCTTATTCGTCAACTACGTTTACTTAAGAGACTTCGTTATAAGTCGCTTCAATTACGAAAAGCCACACTGTATTTATTGAGTATCGTTTTTCTATTTAGCATCATCATAGCAGCATGGTTTGCTGGTGAAGACACAATTAGCGAAATTTTTTCTCAGATTCATATCTTACAAGAAAACCCACCAATATGGCTAGAAGTGCCAATGGTGAAGGGATATTTACTAGCACCAACGGTTGCACTGTTGCTCTCTGTGCTACTGGTGATGAAAATTTCTCCTCAGCCCCGTGTTTGGTCCCGGCGGCTAGTTGTAGGAATTTTAATTATCCTAACTTTAAGGTATATTCTGTGGCGATCGCTCTCTACTTTGAATCTTGTCAACCCACTCAATGGAGTCTTTAGTATAGGGTTCTTATTGCTGGAAATGTTAATGCTATTTGGTGGCACTATCCAGCTATTTCTCATGTTAAATGTCAAAGACCGTTGTCGTGAAGCAGATGAGAAATCAGTAGCTGTTATTAATGGTCATTTTGTTCCATCTGTTGATATTTTAATACCAACATACAATGAACCCGCTTTTATTCTTCGACGCACAATTATCGGTTGCCAAGCCTTAGAATATGCCAATAAAAAAATTTACCTTTTGGATGATACAAGGCGTCCAGAAATCAAAAAATTAGCGCTGAAGTTAGGGTGTGAGTATGTCATACGACCAGACAACAGGTATGCCAAAGCAGGAAATTTAAATTATGCTATTGCCAAAACTGATGGAGAGTTCATTGTTGTTTTTGATGCTGATTTTGTTCCTACTAAAAACTTTCTGACTCGCACAGTTGGATTCTTTCAAGATCAGAAAGTAGCGCTGGTGCAGACTCCTCAAAGCTTTTACAATGCTGACCCTGTCGCCCGTAATTTGGGTTTGGAAAATATTCTTACAGCAGACGAAGAAGTTTTTTATCGCCAAACTCAAACTATTAAGGATGGCGCAGGTAGTGTTGTTTGTTGTGGGACTTCCTTTGTTGTTCGCCGCAGCGCACTTTTAACAGCAGGAGGCTTTGTCACAGAGTCTTTAAGTGAAGATTACTTCACGGGAATTCGTTTGTCTGCTAAAGGCTATCGTTTGCTTTATCTCAATGAAAAACTTAGCGCTGGTTTAGCAGCAGACAACATTGCTGCCTATGCAACTCAAAGATTCCGGTGGGCACGAGGTACACTTCAAGCATTTTTTATTGAGTCTAATCCTTTAACAATTCCTGGACTAAGCCTTATTCAAAGGTTAGCTCATTTAGAAGGATTGGTGCATTGGTTTGGCACCATCTCTCGCGTTTATTTTCTCCTCATGCCTTTAGCTTATTCATTTTTAGGCGTGATTCCTATTCGGTCAAATATAGCAGAATTATTGTATTTTTTCCTGCCTTACTACCTTGTTAATTTAACTGTATTTACGTGGTTAAATCACCAATCGCGTTCTGCTTTTCTCTCTGATATTTACTCTGTCTTGCTATGTGTTCCCACAGCACTGACTGTAATACAAGTCATGCTGAATCCTTTTTCTAAAGGGTTTAAAGTAACACCAAAAGGAACAGCGAGTGACAGATTTTATTTCAACTGGAAGCTCGCCTTACCTCTCATTCTTTTGTTTATCGCTAATGCCTTGAGTTTGTGCCAAATTCTCGGGATGTGTATTAACAAAGGTGCCTGGACTTCCACAGTCTCTTCAGAAGTTACTCTCCAAATTAAAGGTATCAGCCTAGGTTGGGTGTGGAGTGCCTATAATTTGATTATGCTTGGGATTTCCCTGCTGATTCTGCTGGATGCTCCCAAACCAGACGTTTATGAATGGTTTGATTTACGGCGAGTTGTACGCTTAAGTATTGGCAAGCAGAGTTTTTGGGGAGTGACTACAATCATTTCTGAAGTGGGTGCCGAAGTTGCTGTGACTCAAAATCCTCCCACTGATTTATTCAAAAATACGCTTGTCAAACTAGAAATTGTAGAGGAAGATTTACAGCTTGAAGCACATATTGTTCGCACTGGTTTTAAAGATGAATTTCCTACCGTGCGTCTCAGGTTTGATTCAGTCAATTTGAGTCAACATCGTCGTCTTGTGGAAATGTTATTTTGTCGTCCGGGACAGTGGAAGCGCAACAATACACCAGGAGAATTTAGTTCGTTATTGTTGATATTGAGAATTTTTTTGAAACCGCAAATTCTGTTTAATAGAAAAGTGGATGTGAGGGCAGTTGCTGTTTCTAAAGTGTAGGTTACGCGTCCACAGATTAGAAGTCTTTAGATTTCTTGCAAAAATCGCGATAGGGAGGTTCCCTCCGTTGTAGCAACTGCCGTGCAGATGTACGCAGATAAAAACATATAATTTATCTGTGTGCATCTGTGTTTATCTGTGGTTCATATTCCAAAAAATTGACTTAGGCAAGAGGCTTTCATTTCTTAATCTGCCAAAGTCTCCCCTCTGGAAAGACTTGCACAATCTTTCCTTGTTCTGGCTTCAGACTCTCAATAAATTTTTTGGAGGGTCGAAACACAAAAGGTTCTACACTGTTTGGGAGTAGAGATTTGACATTTTCTAATTGTGGGGGTTGACTCAGCAGCAGCAGTGAGACATTGTCATGCAGCAGGTAGCTCATAGAAATCAAATCTCCTGTGTTTGTGTAGTCATCGCCAATTTCGCTAATAACTACTGGAGACGAAGTATCATTTATACGCCGAACAACTTCAGCATTGAAATAGCTCAAATCTGTGTTCCACCAGCTCTCAGAGAAAGCACTGACTGTAGAGGATGCGATCGCGCCTGTCATAAGTAGCAGCATAACACCGCGCCAGATTTGGCGTCTATGCAGAATCTTAGTTGCCAGTAAGTAAGCAACAGCGAGTTGTATTCCTGGGTAGCAGGATATCAGGTAGCGGCTGACAGCAGAGCGTTTTCCTCCTAACAATAAATCTGGCAGAACTAACATGAGAAAAGGTACAAAAATTGAAGTCAGGATAAACAGCCAGGTTGTCTGACTCGTGCAACGGCATACTGTATATATTGCTATTCCTATTATTAGGATAATTAGCAACCGCAGCAGGTAAGTCCAAACACTATCAAATCCAAGATCTAAGTCTAAAAACAGCGAACTAAAACTGAGAATCCACAACTTTACTAGATAGATGAATTCCACATTGACCTTAGTCCAATCTGTGGTAGCAGATGCACGTTGATGATTAGTAACCAGTACAATTAACCAGGGAGTATAGAGAAAGAGCGAGCAGGCAATTGCCAAAAAAAATTTGAGCAGTGCTTGCAAAGCTTTTGGTGCTTTTTGCTTTTTTCCTATTATTAGGAACAGCAGGATATACGCTCCCTGAGCAATAATTGTTAGACCAAAAAAGGGATGGGTATACCAACCTACGGTGTTTGCCAAGGTATATAACCCCCAGTTTCGCCATGTTGATAAACGTAAAGCCCTGAGTAGCAAAAAATTACTACCAATAACAGTAGCAGTCAACAAACTGTACTGCCTTGCCGTTTGAGCAAACAGGATATCAAAGGGGGATATAGCTATTAGCGCTGTTGCCAGTATTGCTACTGTCTGCGAAGCAAACAGTTCTATTCCTAAAGCATAGATGAAAGGTAATGCCAACAGGCTAAATAAAACTGGCAATATCCGCGATGCGGTCAGCGAACTGCCAAAACCTTGCATCCAAAACCGTGCTATCAAAAAGTACAAAGGTGGATGCTGCGGGTCTTCAACCGCTAGAGACTTAATTGTGTCTGCTGCAGTACTCCCAGGTTTTAGGTGCTGATACTTCTGCAATTGTGGTGCTGGAATTATGCGATTTTGAAAAATTTCTTGGTCGATTTCATCACGTGTGAAGCCTGCTGCTCGCATAGATGTGTAGACTTCATCATGCCAGTAAACTTTTTTATTAAGATTAAAAAAGTGAAAAAATACACCCACCATTAATAGGAAGATAATGAAAAATATTAACCATCTTGAAGCGAGTCTTGAAGGCTTAATCAAAAGGTTCTCCAGAAGTTTTTTTAATTACCTAATGACTTAATAAGTTAATTTGATAAGGAAACTTGAAAGATCGATTTTTATTGACAATCTTCTTAAGAAAATTAGATATAAAGCAATATATTAACCTTAAATTTCTCTTTTTAAAGAGAACCTTAATATTTGCCATATATTAACTTAATGTTACACGCTAAAGTATACTTTTTAGTCAAAGGCTTTGCCAGTTTCCAGAGGGAGTAATATTTGTTACTATAGACTCTATTGATTTTAGACTTATACTTATTTTCGATTCCCTGACGTAAGGTTCTTGAGGGATTGAGTAAAAAAACATCAGTGAACCCTTTAGGAATTTTGGGAATATTTCTATCCTTCATCAACAGAAACCGCACTTTTGGCTCCACAAGGTAACTCAAAGAAAAAACATTTCCATAATTAATGCCAAAAGAATCACTAATCAACAGCGGACGAGAAGCCTGATTGATGATTTTGACAACTTGTGGATGACCATAACTAACGCCCTTATTCCACCAAGTTTCTCCTAGGGAACTCACTGCACAAGAAATCACACCACTCATAATCACCAGTACCAATATTGTCTGCCAAATTCTCCGGAGTAAAAGAATCCCATCATAGAGATGATAAGCAAAAAGGTACGCAACTGCTATTTTAATACCTAAATAAGAAGGTATTAAATACTGCTCTGCTGTTGATCGCGTCCCTCCAAAAATCAAATCTGGGAGCATTAAGGGTAGTGCGGGGACAGCAATTAATAACACGATAAATAACCATATTTTTGGGTGGGTTGTACGACAAAGAATATAAATTGAGTATCCCACCAGAATTAAAAAAATATAGCTAATTGAATAGCTGAAGGGATTTTCTGAGCCAAAGTTAAAATCAAAAAAAATCCGGCTTAACTGAATTAGCCAAGTTTGAATTAAACTCAACGGTGACAATTTTCCAGTTGTCCCCGCTGTTTTACGCTGAAATTGCCACAGGTTGGTAAGAATCACTAAAATCCAAGGTGTAAAGGCTAAAAAGCCCGCAAGCGATGCCAGCGTATAAAGTTTGGCTTTCTTAGTCCAACGAAATCCTGTAGTTGTCATGACATAAATTCCATGAGCAACCGCTATGAATCCACTTAACAAAGATGTATAAAGACTGAGTGCTAAAGTGAGGGTATAAATTCCCCAGGTCAACATGCGATCTGGTATTCGCTGTTTTGATTCTAGTTGCAAAGCTTGCAGCAAAGAAGCGCTAGAGAGTAATATCGTGACTACCCAAAGAGTATATTCCCGTGCTTCCTGAGCGTAGATAAGATGAACTGGGGAGATGGCTATAAGTGCGATCGCCAAAAAAGGTACTGAAAACGGCACATTAAATAATTCTCGACACAGCCAATAAACGCAGGGAAACACTAGCAAACTAATAATGACAGACAAACTTCTAATAGCTGTAACCGAAGTGCCAAAGATTTGCGCCCACAATCGTGCTATGAGGTAATAAAGTGGGGGATGCTGAGGGTCTTCTATTGCTAAAGATTTGACTGTATCACCTAAACTTTTTTCAGGATTAATACGCTGGAATTTAGCAAAAGCTTCAGAGTTAATAACACGACCATTAAAAATTTGCCGCCTGACTTCTGTTGTTGTATAACCAGAAATCCGCAATGAGGTGTAAGTTTCATCGTGTCCATAAACTTTGTTGTCAAGGTTGAAGAAGCGAAAAAAGACACCTATCACCAACACGACGACAATTAGAAACCGCAACCAATTTGGAGCGAGTTTGAGATGGCGCATAACCTGGTTTCTGTACTTTTATTATGTTGCAACCAAAGCTGAGGAGCGAATTGTAATAAACAACACTATTACAGGTAAAATTTTCTCTGTGAATGTTTAGCCTTAGCATACCATGCCAGTCATGCGGACTTTTTCCGGTGCTTCCTGGGAATCAAAGGTAAGTTAGTGTCTCTCCATAAGAGTCGGAAACCACATATATGTCTCCGGTACGGCACCAGTCAACAATTAGGGGTGTAAGGGTGTAGGGGTGTAGGGGGAAGAAGTAAAATCCTTAATAGATCCAGCGATGTTGATAGAGGTAGAAGTGGATGCAATTTATGTGGATGATCGTGGGTATTGAAAAGTGAAAGTGGGACAAAATTGTAGGGGCGAACGTCGGTTCGCCCCTACATATCTATCGCGGAGAACATATTGAGAGAAAAAGCTCTACTAAGGAACGCGAAAGCTACTCTAAGAGTGCAAATTAAGAAGGGATGAGGATATAGTCATTACACTCAATTAGAGTGACTGGCACTACTGTAACGAATCCTTGTTCCAGCCCACAGCAACTTCTCTCGCAGCGTCTGATAATACGAGTTGTTCTCACGTAAAATAATAAATTTAGCCCGACAATCGGTCATCCGCACATCAACACGATGTCCGGGCCAAATAGAAGTCGCTAAGACCCCATCCATCC
Source organism: Mastigocladopsis repens PCC 10914 (assembly GCF_000315565.1). Lineage (NCBI taxonomy): Bacteria > Bacillati > Cyanobacteriota > Cyanophyceae > Nostocales > Symphyonemataceae > Mastigocladopsis > Mastigocladopsis repens. Next base: position 5,743,828 of record NZ_JH992901.1, read on the forward strand.
ACAACTTGGTACTCAAATCGTAATCGCCTAAGGGCCAAACGCTGACAACGGAACCAGGAGGTAAGACGAGGGGACGACTCGAAAGACTCATCGGACAAATGGGAGTAATGGTAATCGCTTCCATACCATCATGTATTATCGGACCATTCGCAGACACAGTGTAACCCGTGGAACCAGTGGGCGTAGAAATAATCAACCCGTCCCCCTGATATTGATCGACGACCTCACCATCAATTTCCATCTCTAAAATTGACGTAATCATGCGGTCAGCAGAAGCGGGTCTGACAGACATTTCATTTAACGCGAGGTAACGTTCAGATACTGGTTCCAAACTCGTGCTATTCCCCTCGAACACTGCGGCTTGCAACATCATCCGCCGCTGAATAGCATAACGGTCTTCAAACAGCCGATCCCAAACTCGTTCTGTGTCCTGAAATTCTTCTACTGACTCAGTTAAAAACCCCAGATGACCTCCCACGTTCACTGCGAGTATTGGGATGCCAGCTGGGGCTAGATGTCTTGCACCAGTTAAAACAGTACCGTCACCACCAAGTACCAAAGCGAGATCTATTGGTTGCCCTGCTGAAGCCAAAAACACCGGATATGGGTTATCTTTCGGTCCACTTGGTCCCATCAAAACCTGGCATTGGCGATGTTCTAGTTGCTTAGCACAGATTTCTGCCCAGCGTTTGCTTTGGGAATCTCGTGCTTTGTAAGCAATGATGACTTGCTTGAGATCCACAGAATTACCACTTCAGGAGATTAAACTGCTCCATATCGACAGTATCGCGGTTGCGATAAATGGCAAGCACGATCGCCAAACCTACCGCCGCCTCAGCTGCCGCTACGGTGATTACAAATACGGTGAATACCTGACCCTTGATTTCTGTTGAGTCTAGGAAGTTAGAAAATGCCATTAAATTCAGGTTAACGGCATTAAGCAGCAACTCTATTGACATCAGCACTCTTACAGCATTGCGGCTGGTAATTAAGCCATAAATGCCGATGCAAAATAAAGCCGCTGCGAGTAATAAAAAGTACTGGATTTGCATGAATCTTGCTAAGTGTTAGTTGTTGGTTGTTAGTTGTTGGTTGTTGGTTGTTAGTTGTTAGTTGATAGCTGTTGGTTGCCTACTAACTACTACCAACTACCCACTAACTAATGAGATGAGATTACTGAATATTGCGGCTAGATTCGCCTACCGATACCAGTTCTCTAGGACGTTCTGGTAACGTCAAAACTTGCTGTTGTTCTGGGGAAATGACCTGTTCGGGCAGATACTCGCGACGTGCCAAAATGATTGCGCCTACCATTGCCATCAACAGCAAAACGGAAGCTAGTTCAAAAGGCAGTAAAAAGTCAGTGAAAAAATGTTGACCAATTAAAACAATGGTGTTGTCCGGAGGCGTAGCAGTAGATAGTGACCAAGGAGTTACTAACACCATCGTACTCAAAAGTGCAAATAATCCTAGACTGACTACAGCTGTAAGTGCTTTGCGTACCCAAGCCGTGGGAAAGGGTGCAAAAGCTTCCCTCTTGTTTACCAGCATAATGGCAAACAAAATCAACACGTTCACTGCGCCAACATAAATGAGCAACTGTGCTGCTGCTACAAAGTCAGCATTTAGCAACAGGTACAACCCGGATATGCTGACAAATACACCTCCTAGCATAAAGGCTGAATAGACGACGTTGTCAAACAGCACCACACCCAGTGCTGTCCCAATCAACATCACTGCCAGTATGCCAAAAGAAACAATCTGTACTCCTTCCGCTAGATTCACTGTTTTTTGTCCTCAGTCAGTTGTTAGTTGTACAGACGCGACGCCAGTCGCCGACTCGCCATGGCGCGTCTGTACATTTCTTATTTGTTAGTAGTTAGTAGTTAGTAGCACCACTAACGACTAACCACTACCCACTACCATTTATTTTTCTTGCTCTACAAGGTCTTCTGGACGCGCCCCTGGGCGAGGTGCATCAGCAGGCAAGCCGTGGGGGTTCATGACGCCCTTGGGTAAATAAACCAGTTCGCGTAACGGCGTGACCATGGGATCGTTCGTGACCTTGTAAGGCAAACGACCAAGCGCCACGCTGTCGTAGTTCAATTCATGGCGTTCGTAAGTGGAAAGCTCGTAATCTTCTGTCATCGATAAACAGTTAGTTGGACAGTATTCCACACAGTTACCGCAGAAGATACAAACTCCAAAGTCGATGCTATAGTGATTGAGCTTTTTCTTTTTGCTTGCCTTGTCGAATTCCCAATCCACGACGGGCAGGTTGATCGGACAAACCCGAACACAAACTTCGCAGGCAATGCACTTATCAAACTCAAAGTGAATCCTACCGCGAAACCGTTCACTCGGAATCAGTTTCTCGTAAGGGTACTGCACGGTGACAGGACGCCGCCGCATATGGTCGAAGGTCACAGATAGACCCTGACCAATGTAACGACCAGCTTGCACCGCTTCTTTGGCGTAATCACCAACTTGCTTGAGGAACTTCAACATATCGTGTCTCTCTCTCTTTTTTGTCCTTTGTCCTTTGCCATTAGTCTCGTGAGTATTACTAATGACTAATGACTAACCACCGAAGGCAACGGGAAAGGCAAGTTTCAGGGCTGCAGTTAGTAGCAAGTTAACCAAACCAACAGGCAGCAAGAACTTCCATCCTAAATCTAGCAATTGGTCAATCCGAACCCGTGGCACTGTCCAGCGCAACAAGATTGCCAGAAAGATGAGGAAGTATGCTTTGAGTAAGGTCATGGTGATTCCCAAGGAGGCAGTGACAACCTGCAACACGGGATTTGTTTCGCTGACTCCCAAAGCGCCAGCTATTAAGTTGATGGGAATCGGAAAGTCCCAACCACCGAGGTACAAAACTGATACCAGCAGGGCAGAAAGTACTAGATTAACGTAGGAACTCAGGTAGAACAGAGCGAATTTCATGCCAGAGTATTCAGTCTGATAACCTGCTACCAGTTCCTCTTCTGCTTCCGGTAAATCAAAGGGCAGTCGTTCGCATTCAGCGAGGGCTGCTATCCAAAAGATGATGAAACCGACTGGTTGACGCCATACGTTCCAGCCCAGAATGCCGTAGCCAGATTGCTGTTCCACGATGTCGATGGTGCTGAGGCTATTGGACATCATAGCGATCGCCAGCACCGCCAGTGCCAAAGGAATTTCATAGCTAATTGACTGCGCTGCTGCCCGCAAACCTCCCAAGAGGGAGTATTTGTTATTGGATGCATAACCAGCCATCAATAAGCCAATGGGCTGAATGCTAGACAAAGCAATCCACAAGAAGACCCCCATCCCAACGTTTGTAATCACTAGATTCTGTCCAAAAGGCACAATCAAATAGGACACAAACACTGGCAGCACAACGATGATTGGACCGAGGGTAAACAGCACGCTGTCGGCCTTGGCTGGCACCACATCTTCTTTAAAAACGAGTTTGAGACCATCCGCTACAGGAGCCAGCAAACCCAAAGGACCAATGTATTCAGGACCAATCCGCTGCTGTGCTGCGGCGGAAATTTTCCGCTCTAGCCAAACGCAGGTCAACACCCCCACTGTGGCACCAATGATCATCAGGATCATCGGCAGTGGCATCCAAATCGCTTTGGCAGCATCAGATGGCAGTCCTAAATCCATGAGGGATTTAATAAAAGTTCCTTGCAGATCAATTCCTGAATTCATGTTTCCGCTCTTTAAGTCATCGACTCATAGTCATTTACAACTATCCACGCTTGCTAATAACTGTAAATTCACCCACTAATATCTCTGCCTAAGTCATGCAAAATTTAAGATTTTTTGCAATTCCCATGCTTAGTATATCGTTGCATGGGAATTGCCCCTTCAGCCAAAACTTGAATTTCTACTTATGGTCTTGATTGGGATTAGCTAATAAAACCCCCAGTCGTTGAGAGTTGGGGAAGTTGAGGAGTGGTGGAGTGGTGGAGTGGTGGAGTGGTGGAGTGGTGGAGTGGTGGCGGAGGTAACTCAAGAGTTACTCTTGTCACCATCTCCCTATCCCCCCTCTTCCCCTCTTCCCCTCTTCCCCTCCTCTTTTCTATCGCTGCTCAATGGGAATGTAAGGAATGTCGTGCTTCCCGTCGTAAACCTGGGAAGGACGGAAAATCCGGTTTTCTTCTAGCTGTTCTTTCCAATGGGCTAACCAACCGGCAACACGGGCGATCGCAAATATTGGTGTAAACAAATCTGTAGGAATTCCCAATTTCCTATACACCAAACCTGAATAATAGTCAACATTGGGATAAATTCCTTTATGCCCCAGTTTTTCCTCTACCACTCGTTCCATTTCTTGGGCAATGTCATAGTATTTGTCTTGCCCAAACTTGGCAAACAATTGTTCTGCGAGGTTTTGTAAAATGGTGGCGCGTGGGTCTTTCACCTTATACACGCGATGACCAAAGCCCATTATCTTGGCTTTGCGTTGCAAGCAATCCTCAAGATAGGGACGCACATTTTCCACAGAACCAATTTCTTCCAACATCTGAATCACTTCTTCGTTGGCTCCACCATGCAGGGGTCCTCCCAACGTTCCCACCGCACTAGCTACCACTGCGTATGGGTCAGTTAGCGTGGACGCTGTTACCCTAGCACTGAAGGTGGAGGCGTTCATTGTGTGTTCAGCATGAAGTATCAAGCAGATATCGAAAATTCGCGCCGCCAGTGGATCAGGTTCTTTCTCTTTGAGCATATACAGAAAGTTAGCGCAATAGTCCAAATCATCATGGGGGCGTACCGGATCGTTCCCTTTTCGCATCAACTGAAACGCCGCCACCATCGTCGGAATCTTTGCTATCAGGCGCACCACGGCGTTCCGAATGTAAATAGGGTTATCCAAGTCACGTCGCGAATAGAACAAGCCCAATGCAGCGGCAGAGGCTTGCAAGGCATCCATTGGGTGACCACTTTCAGGAAAGCACTTCATCATATCGCAAATGCGATATTTTATCCGCCTGTGATAGCGAACTTCATGCTCAAATGCTGCTAGTTCTTCCGATGTGGGCAACTCACCCCAGATTAAAAGATAAGCAGTTTCCAGAAATGTACTTTTTTCTGCTAATTCCTCAATTTGGATGCCACGATATTCCAATATTCCCTTTTGCCCATCAACATTACTAATACTGGATTGGGCAGCGGGAATGTCTTCCAAACCAGGCTTGAATTCGCACACCATCATGGCAACACCATCTGCTTTTTTGTGAAAGATTTTTTCAAGCTAAATTACCAGAAATTTTGGTCGCCATAACAGTATCGTTTTCCGAGACATTCTTGCAAAAACGTTACACTACTGTCAAAGTAAGTACCTGGGTGGTGTCAACCAAAATATCTGACTACGACCCAGAGGTGAGCCTGTTTCTGGTAGTTTTACCCCAATCATACCTGCTTTTTTCAGGACTAAGCCTGATTTTGCTTGCCCCCATACGAGAATTTCTGCCCAAGCACTTAAATCGGGTTCATGTCCAACCAAGGCTAGTTGGGTTTGAGGTGAATAATTTCTCGGCTTTAACCAATCCACTACCCAACTGTCAATAGCACCATCATGGGCAAGGTATTTACATTCTTCTAGCTGAGAACTCAATCCAGCAGATATGAGGATCTCTGCTGTTTGGCGAGCTCGCACTAAGGAACTAGTAGCAATCAAATCGAAATGCAAACCCAGCTTTTTCAGTTGCTGGGCAACTTTCTCTGTTTTTTGCCGCCCCTCTTTAGTGAGCGTTCGCTCCTCATCTTTTTTTACATCTGGTTGCTTGTCTTCGGCAATACCATGACGAATTAAATAAAGTTCCACAATTTTGTCCTTTGTCCTTGGTCCTTTGTCCTTTGTCTTCGGAAACTCTGGACTAAGGACTAATGACCGATGACTCTACTCTGGTTGAATTGGGTTATCTCTCGGATTGACCAATCTCAGAAGCTTCTGCTTAATCTGGGAATCGAAAACTTCCCATTTCATTTTCGCATAGGCAGAATTTTCATTACCTCCAGATAAAAATCCCATTGGAACTTCAAACCCGCCTGCGCTTGTCCGTCCTCCGCCGAAAAAGCGTCCACTGCTATCTTGTCCAAAGGCTTCTTTGATGAACTCATCGGGGTCAAGGGTGAGTTTGGTCGTTCTGAGGGAACCAATGACCACTTCTAGTTCTTCATCTTCATCGTGAACAATGCCATACACGACAGCAGTGTGAACGTTTTCTTCTGTCACCAGAAAATCAGCCGCCTGGGGGATGGCATCGCGGTCGTCATAGCGTAAGTAACCTACACCAGCAATGGAAAAGTTATTTTGTACGGTGCGGTTTTTGAGCGATCGCTCTATGACGTCCATGACTCGTTTGGAACGATTCGCCTGTAGTACCGCGTTCAGCAACTGCGCGTCATAAAATCTGCTCAGATACGCTGCTGCCATAAAATCTTCTTCCTGTGCTTGCATCAGTCTATTAGTATCTGATCGCAAACCGTGCATCAAGGCAGTGGCGCATTTGATATGTTGATTTCTGCTACTATCTAGAGCCAATAACCCCGCCTGTAGGTATTGGGTAAAAATCGTTGCTGTTGCCCGTACAGAGGGACGGACATCAAAAAATTCTGATTTGAGATCACTCTGTAAACTGTGATGGTCAACAACCACCACGAGTGGTATTCCTGCCTGTTGCACTACAGGTACTAGCTGAGAAGTCGTTCCCTGGTTATCTATGAGGACGAAACCTTGGTAGGATGATAACTCCTTGCTTTTGAGTGTTTGTAGTGTCCATCGCTGGGCGGGTAAGCCAGTCAGTTTTACTAAAGCAATATTTTCTTGGTGGCTTAAAGCACCAGCATAAATGATGTCACATTTGATCTCGTATTCTTGAGCAATTAACTGGTATGCCCAAGCAGATGATAAGGCATCAGGATCAGGAAAATCTTGAAGAATGACCAACTGGCGCTCTTGTTTATGTGCAAGAAACGTATTATGTAGCTCTTCTGATTTCTGATTTACCAAGGAATTGTTACGCTGACCCAGAGAATTGCCATCAGTTGCCAATGCTGTAACTGAGTGCCTTGTGAGTGGAATTTCAACTGAATCTTTGTCTATTTCACCATCGTCTGGAGTTAGGTCACTCGTCAACGGCAAACTCTCTATCTGAGTAAGGGAAGAATTAAAGTGCATATGAAACGTTTTTATAAGTGTGAGGCTCCTTTCTTTCGTTAAGAGATACTACAATTTGTACTTCTATACTTCAGCCACACATGATGATCTTCGCAAAAATACTAGGACTTGACACTATATCTGTCAGTCTAATTTTTTGTCAAGAATCTATTATTAATAACTTGCACGGAAAACGCCTTTAGCACCTCCCCCTGATTTTTTTACAAATTTAGAAAGCACCCTGCTTGTTTTAGCGTTGACATATGCTATAGTGGCAAAGTTGCTCCAACCTGGTATGCATTTTTGCAGGCTCTTCTATTAGCTTCAAGGATTTAAGCCCAAGACAAGCCTTAGGATAAGCCATAATCATCAAGCAAAGGCAATAACGCAAAAAACTGACAACTGCCTGCCTTGTTCAAATGACGCAGAAATTGTCAGAGTCCAATAACGTATTTTTGCCATTCTTGGTGCATACCACTTTTAAGATGTTTGCTGACCTCAAAGTATAAGCTGCTGTAAGGTCGGCGCGGATAGTGGCGCAACATCATGTGAGCTTCACTTGGCGTGCGATTTCCCTTTTTCACATTACAGCGGACACAGGCTGTAACAATGTTTTCCCAGGTATCGCCCCCGCCACGCGATCGCGGTATGACATGGTCCAAAGTTAAATCGTCTCCCATGTAACCGCAATATTGGCAAGTGTGACCGTCTCGGTGCAGTAGGTTCCGACGAGTCAGAGGAATCTCTTTATAGGGAACGCGCACATAGTGGCGTAACCTAATCACAGTCGGAAGCGGAAAGTCTGAGTAGAGTTGCTTATTATTGAATTCTACTCGCTCAGCTTTGCCTTTAATAAGTAGGACTACAGCTCGCCGCCAGCTCGTGATATTGAGCGGTTCGTAAGAGGCGTTTAGAACTAAAACCTTCCCCATTGATAAGCGCTCAAGCTATTAATTTTACATATATTAACACAAAAAGATGTAGCTTTGGTGATGAAATAAAATTATACGTCTCGCAACAGTTAGAAACACAGTTAGTCAAAAGTTAAAAATCATTCTCCCATCTGTCCATGTTTATCGTAATAATCTTGTGTTGATTTAGGATGAGAGGTAAACTACCAGATTAATCAAGCTCTAGATTCTAGTCATGGGAATAATAGTAGATGACCTAGAAGCTTAGATAGCGGTGTGAGAGGAGTCAGTCAAGATGTTGAGCCACGAGCAAACCTCTGGTGTTACCTACAATCAGCAGTGTGATACATACGCTTGGTTCTCCCAACGTGCTTGGGTGGAAATTGACTTAGCAGCGTTGTCGTACAACGTCAAGCAGCTTTTAAAGATACTGTCATCACGCACTCAACTTATGGCGGTGGTCAAAGCAGATGCCTACGGACATGGAGCAGTTAAGGTCGCCCAAACTGTGTTAGAATCAGGCGCTAGTTGGCTGGGAGTCGCTACGGTTCCAGAAGCAATTCAACTGCGAGAAGCCGGAATTAAAGCTCCGATTTTGATTTTAGGTGCAACCCACACTCCAGAGCAAATTCATGCGATCGCCCACTGGAAACTTCAGCCAACACTAACAAGTCCCAAGCAAGCTCTGGTATTTGCTGATACTCTAGAAGCCATAAACTATAACTCTTTCCTACCCGTACACGTCAAATTAGACACGGGAATGTCCAGATTAGGAACTAATTGGCAGGAAGCGACTGAGTTTGTCCAGCTGGTACAACGCTTACCATCACTTGCCATTGCTAGTATATACTCCCACTTGGCAACGGCAGATAGTCCTGACCCCACAATCATGGAACAACAGCAACAACGGTTTGAGCAAGCAATTGCCCAAATCAGGACTCTAGGGATAGAACCGCCTTGTCTGCACTTAGCAAATTCAGCTGCTACCCTGAGTGACAAAGCATTGCACTACGACATTGTGCGTGTGGGTTTAGCCGTCTATGGACTCTACCCGGCTGAACATTTGCGCTCATGCATCGACCTCAAACCTGTTCTGCAAGTAAAAGCGCGAGTCACGCAAGTCAAAACCATCGCCCCTGGAACTGGCGTAAGCTATAGTCATCAATTTATTGCAGAGCGAGAACTCCGCCTTGCTGTGGTAGGAATTGGTTACGCTGATGGTGTTCCTCGCAATCTTTCCAACAAAATGCAAGTGTTAATTCGCGGTCAACGAGTGTCGCAGATTGGCGCAATTACAATGGATCAGTTGATGCTGGATGTGAGTGAATTACCAAATGTGCAAGAAGGTGAAGTCGTTACCCTACTTGGAACAGAGGGAAAAGAACAAATCTCTGCTGAAGATTGGGCAAATCAACTAAATACAATTTCTTGGGAAATTCTGTGTGGGTTCAAGCATCGCTTGCCTCGTGTTGCCCTAGCTTAGTCACGTGGTTAGTGGTGAGTCCAGCACTGCGGGAGGCCAGACCAGTACCGCAGTTTCTTACGGCAGAGTTACCTTCCAAGAGAACTGCTCGCTGCACCGACGTTTCACGCTCTCACGGCAAGGACCGTTGGCGCAGCCTCTGGGGAGGAGATACCCGTAAGCGCAGAGCGCATACTACGTGTTGGCGCAGCCTGTTCACAGGACTTACGCCGTAAGGCGTAGCGTCAGCCATAGGGTTAGTAAATACGAAAACAACTAACGACTAACCAATAAATAACTCATCGTTAGATATTGCTATACATAAGTTTGTTATGATAATATCATGAACTGATGCGGATGTGGCGGAATTGGCAGACGCGCTAGATTTAGGTTCTAGTGCCGCAAGGCGTGAAGGTTCAAGTCCTTTCATCCGCACTTTCTAGAACAAATGATAGTTGAATGGTCAGGGTGACGACTTTTTTGTATCACCTGTCCATTCATAAACCACACTCCCCCAAAGCATTTTAAAATTCAAAATTCAAACTTGAGAAAGCCAGTTTAATCGCCTGGGCAAACATTCCCTGTATCGTAGCTTAAGTTTTTTGGATTGTATAAAAATCGTAAAATTTGGATGCTGCAAGCAGAAAAATATTAATCTCATAAACAGAAAAAAGTTGAAACAGAAGCCAGACAGACAAATATAGTGATAGGAGATTTTTACACCCCTTTTTTTAGAAGGAAGCTTACTATACATTATTTTTCATAGATTCAAGATGTGATGGCTTGTAGTTGCGCTTTAGCGCTCATGGCTGAGAGTCGTTATAAACTTAATTGTTGAGTAGCAAATCAAGTGGAGCATTCTTTGAGCAACTTTAACTGGTACTATGCATGCGTTGTATATTCTGTCTTAAAAGTCACTAGTTTCAGCCATATCGATTTTTACTGCAGGATGAGATCAAGAAGTACAAGTTGCTAACAATAGTATTGATTCAGCAAACTACAAATGCAACAGTAGTTATAATTCTATGACCATTAATAATATTTTTTTAGTATAAAATTCAACCTTATAGCCTTCAGTGATTCCGCTCGTATCATAACTGGCAGATTTAGCTTTTAGCGTTTATAACAGACAGTGGCACTATTCTATAAGCAGGGCATTTTTATGCTTACTTTATCAAGTAAACACGTAAAAATACTGATGATTTAGCAAAATTTACCTTAGATTTACCTTAGTCAGAGAAACCGTATTATACTTAAGTACAAGTAGTGAAGAGGGCAAGTTTTAACTTGCGAGTACAAGCAGGTATTATTTCGGTTGCCATGACGTAAGATTTACTCTAAGGGAAGTGGCTTCATCTAGTCTTTACATTTTTTTGACTTGTCGTGTAAAGATGTCTGCTACTCTCAGTATCAGTAAGTAAATTTAACTGCAATTTACGAGTTAACTGAGATTTTTTCATTATAAGGGAAGGGTGCTACCGCTGAGTTTTACCACAAATATTAAAGCAAGACTTTTGTATTTTTTGCAACAAAAGCTCTAATGAGTTGCATCAAACTTGTGGAAAAACTCTGCATAAATTTAGCTCACACTAGCAAGAATTTAGCCAAGTAAAAGCAAAATGAGCACAACTCCTTTAGGTAGCTACAAGTTTTTTCAGAAACTCCACCCGCTATCTCTACTAGCACAACTAACCAGTCGGCGTGCTACAGGGTGCTTACAGGTATTTACAGAGTCCGTTTCTTGGTCAATCTATCTAGAGGACGGTAAACTCGTTTACGCCTCTTCGGATAAAATATTTGATCGGCTTGAGAATCACTTGGGGCGCTTGAGTCAGCAAATACCCATTCTCAACAATGCACTTCTTATGCAGGTAAGACTGATATTTGAGCAAAACGGAGAAAATCAGTCAATACCACAACCAGATTATCAAGCTATTTGCTGGTTAGTCAATGAAGAATATATCACCCCTCCACAAGCAGCAATCTTGATAGACGAATTGGCTAAAGAAGTACTGGAGTTATTTCTAGCAGTAAAACAAGGGAGCTATGAATTTAAGAGTGAAACTCCCTTAGATCAACTACCTAAGTTCTGTCGTTTGGACTTGCGATTACTTGTAGAACACTGTCAAAAGCAGTTACGAAATCGGCAACATACCCAGTCACCGCTTATGACCCAAGTCTCCCAATTGGGGACTACAACCAAGATTCCCCCAATGGGGCCAAACTCCCAAGTCAAACTAGGGGAACAATTGCCAAGACAGAATAATTTTGATAATTCTAATCTTAACAGCAATAAAAGTTTCCACCAACCTCCTGGTAAAAGCACATATACAGTAGCCTGCATTGATGACAGTCCAACGGTGTTGAATTCTATTAAACACTTTTTGGATGAAAGTACATTTTCAGTTGTGATGATAAACGACCCGGTGAAAGCTTTGATGCTAATTCTCCGTAGCAAGCCCGATTTAATTTTACTAGACGTAGAGATGCCAAATTTAGATGGCTACGAGCTATGTTCTTTGTTACGCAGGCATTCAGCTTTTAAGAATATCCCCATTATTATGGTGACTGGCAGAACAGGATTTATAGACAGAGCAAAGGCAAAAATGGTCAGAGCATCAGGCTACTTGACCAAACCTTTTTCCCAGTCGGACTTATTAAAAATGGTGTTTAAACACATTGGTAATTAAGGAAAAGAAGAAAGGAACAGTAACATAAGTTTAATAAAAAAAATTAGTTGTCTAGGAGATTTAGGGTGAGTATTACTTTGCTTGGCACAATTTTGATTGTTGAAGATTCTCCCAGTGAATTGGAACTGATGAGCCATTATCTCAAAGAGAGTGGTTATAACGTTATTCAAGCTACTGGTGCAAAGGAAGCTTTAGAAAAAGCACAATCACAAAACCCAGACGTCATTGTGACTGATCTGGTTATGCCAGGAATGAGCGGTTTTGAGTTATGTCGTTCTCTCAAGAAAAATCCGGCGACTCAAAAAGTGCCGATTGTGATTTGCAGTTCTAAAAATCAGGAAATTGACCGATTGTGGGCAATGAGACAAGGCGCTGATGCCTATGTCACCAAGCCTTACACGCGAGAGCAGCTCCTACGGGCTATTAAATCAGTGGTGATTTGAATCGAATGAATAGTTCAAAACTTACGTCTTTAAAACAAGATCAAAATAACTTGGGGGATGGCTATCTCAGGTTTCAGCTAAATAGACACACATTTGCCACCTTATCAATGAGGCACACGCAAGAAGCGGTTGTTGTGCCTGTTGAGACTATCACATCGATGCCAAATATGCCCGCCTGCATTCTAGGATTGATGAACTGGCGGAGTCGCATAGTTTGGGCAATCAACTTGCCAAGGATGTTCAATCTTGAATATCTAGATAATAGGCTACGTTCGTATAACGTAATTATTATTCGGGTTGATTCAGTACTTCTAGGCTTGGTTGTACAAGAGATACAAGGTACAACTAAGTTTATGCCTGATGATATTCGCTCTCCTGTAGGACAAGTGGCATCAAGTTTAATCCCTTATCTACGCGGTTGCGTGATTCAACAAAAAGAAATACTGCTTGTATTGGATGCACAAGCTATTGTGCAGTCTTCTATTCTCCGCAGTGATTAGGGTGTACTCAAAAGAAAAAACTGCTTTTTCGTGTTTTTATTCACCACTCCAGGAGAATATTTTTTATGTTTAATAAAACTGATCCAGCTAAGAGGATTGATGATCAAAATGGAGCATCTGTTTCTGCATCTGATCATCTCACAGATAATGTAGTAAAACTACCTCAAGAAACTCATACTGAAACTTTTCACGATTCTAGCCCGAATCGTGTCTCTACGACTTTCAAGCGGCTTAGCTTAAGTACCAAAGCGACATTGTTGGCAATTGCTATTGGGACGCTTCCGGTAGTGGCAATCGGAACGCTTGCCTACTTAGTTGCTAGTAACTCCTTAACCAATAAGGTTTCCCAAATTCAACAAGTTGAAGTCAAGGGTCTAGCAGACAAAGTCAACCGTTTCATCATAGAACGGAACAACGATATTCAACTCATATCTAGTCTACCAATACTAACAAATTCCAAAATTGGAGACGTGCTCTCTCAAAAGGAAAAGCAAGCATTGCTGGATAAGTTTGTAGATACTTATAAAGTATATGACAGCATTGCAGTACTTAACTTAAACGGCGATGTCCTTGCCCAATCTCAAGGAGATGCAATTCCCAATCAAAGCAGTAGTAATTACTTTCAAACAGTACGGCAGAACAACCGTCCTTACATTAGTCAACCTGAAGTCACAAAAAATACAGGAAATCTGAACGTTTACATTGCAGCGCCTGTCAAAAGTATCACAGGAGAAACTATCGCCATAGTCAGAGCGAGGATGCCTGTCAAATCTCTAGAAAATTTGCTCAGAAATTATACCCAAACAGGACGAGGATTCCATTTATCCGATGCCTCAGGAAAAATTTTCTTGTCAGCAAACAGGAATCACATCGGTAGAGATGCCAAAGCAGATTATCCTGGTTTGGCTGAACGGCAAGCAGCAAGAAAAGACGATACCTTTGTGACTGTTGATCAAATCGACAACAAAGAGGAACTTGTCAGTTACACATCCATAACGCCAGAAGGTTTGCCAAATTTGAACTGGCAAGCCACTCTGTCCACAGAGACAGCAAGCGCATTTGAGCCTCGAAGACAATTGTTGCTCACAGTAGCAGTAGGGATGGGACTGACAGCATTAATTGTGGCTCTGATTGCAGTATGGTTAGCTAAACGTACGACACAACCAATTGCACAAGCGACCGCAGCAGTGGCAAAACTGGGCAAAGGACAACTCGATACCCGTTTGGAGGTGAAATCAGAAGATGAATTTGGCATTTTAAGTGCCAACATCAACCAAATGGCGGCGCAACTCCAAACCCTAGTGAAAAAACAAGAACTGGATACTGAAAGGGCAAAGATACTGGCAGATATTACCCTACGTACTCGTAGAAGCCTGAAGGTCGAAGATATTTACAAAACAGCCGTCAGAGAAGTTCGTCAGGCGATGAAAACAGACAGGGTTATCATCTATAAATTCAATCTTGAGACCTTGGATGGAGATGTTGTGGCTGAATCAGTCACTAGTGGCTTGCCGAGAATGTTGGGAGTGCAAATCGATGATCCCTGCTTTAGAGAACGCCATGCAGAAACTTATAAGGATGGTCGAGTGCGGGCAATATCCAACATTTATCAAGACTCCAATCTCAGCAATGCAGCTTGCTATATCAAAATGTTAGAGAAATTTGCCGTTAAGGCAAATTTGGTGGCACCAATTATTATCGACGGGGATTTGGTGGGCTTGATGATTGCTCATCATTGTGACAGTCCCCGGAACTGGCAACAAGCTGAAATAGATTTGTTTAAACAGCTCTCCATCCAAGTCGGCTATGCCCTAGAGCAAGCACAGCTGCTTGAGGAGGTAGAAAAAGCAAGAGGTATAGCAGAAAGTGTATCAGAAGACGAACGCCAACAGAAAGAAGCGCTGCAAATGCAACTCCTAGAACTCCTTTCTGAGGTTGAAGGTGCAGCTAGTGGAGACCTCACGGTACGTGCAGAAGTCACAGCAGGAGAAATTGGCACAGTCGCCGACTTTTTCAACTCTATTGTTGAAAGTTTGCGGGATATTGTGACTCAAGTTAAAGAAACCGCTACCCAGGTGAATAAGGCAATTGGCAGCAACGAAGGGGCTATCCGTGAACTCGCAGAGGAAGCACTCACTCAAGCCGCAGAAATCAACCGCACTCTTGATGCTGTTGACTACATGACCCAATCAATTCAACAAGTAGCCGCCAGCGCCCAGCAAGCAGCCGCAGTTGCCAATACCGCAGCCCAAACTGCCAAAAAGAGTGGCATAGCAATGGATATGACGGTGCAAAATATCTTGCATTTGCGCGAAACAGTAGGCGAAACAGCCAAAAAAGTCAAGCGTTTAGGAGAATCAACTCAACAAATCTCCCGTGTGGTGGCATTGATTAACCAGATTTCCATGCAAACCAACTTGCTAGCTATCAACGCTGGTATTGAAGCAGCGCGTGCAGGTGAGGAGGGTCAAGGTTTTGCTGTAGTCGCTGAGGAGGTGGGCGAACTCGCAGCCCGAAGTGCGGGGGCGACAAAAGAAATCGAACAAATTGTGGAGAACATCCAACGCGAGACCACTGAGGTCGTGCAGGCGATGGAACTAGGAACCACTCAGGTTGTGGAAGGAACGCGAATTGTCGAAGATGCCAAGCAAAATCTCAGCCAGATTTTGGATATTTCGCGGCACATTGACTTGTTGGTGCAGTCAATTTCTCAGGCTACAGCATCACAGGCAGAAACATCGCAAACAGTCAGCCATTTAATGCAAGAGATTGCGGCTTCTTCCGAACGCACGAGCGATTCTTCAATGAAAGTTTCTGAGTCTTTGCGACAAACTGTGGAGATTTCGCAGCAATTGCAAGCAACTGTTGGTACGTTCAAGGTGAATTAGTTATTGGTCTTTTGTTCTTTGTCATTTATAGCTGACTTGTGACTAATGACTAATGACTAATGACTAATGACTAATAACTAATGACTAATGACTGATAAAGACTATGTCACAAGACAAAGAATTAGAAATCCAGATGCAGTTTCTGGAGGAAGCGACTGATTACCTCAATACCCTAGAAGGGGTATTGCTGGGCATCAACACCAACAATCGTATCTCTCCAGAAAAAATCAATGCCGCACTCCGAGCCGCCCACTCAATTAAAGGTGGCGCAGGCATGATGGGATTTCGGGCTTTGAGTAATTTGGCTCATCGTCTGGAAGATTCCTTTAAAGTTTTGAAAACAAGAAAAAACTCTTTAGAAATTGATACAGAATTACAAAGTTTATTGCTGTCTGGAGTAGATTGGCTACGTCAGATAGTGGAATTGCTATCAGAAGGCAATACCGTAGATGAGCAGTGGTTATCCACATTCTGTTATCCAGTTTTTGAAGAACTGCATACGCGTTTGGGAGACCCAAATCCTGAGGACGCTGCAAGTATGCTGTCTCCAGAAGATGGGCAAGACATCATCCCTTTGCTATTTGAAACAGAGGTAGAAGGGTGTTTGCAACGCCTAGAATCTGTGGTAGCAGATAGCGCACAGCCCTGTTTAAAAGAAGAAGTTGCGATTATGGCAGCTGAGTTGGGTGGTTTGGGTGAGATGCTCCAACTACCAGCTTTTACTCAACTGTGCGAATCCGTGGCAAACCACCTAGAAGCTGCTGCTCCCTCGCAGGTAGAAACAATTGCCCGTGCAGCATTGGAAGGATGGCGGCGATCGCAAGCTTTGGTGATCACAAATCAACTCGATAGGTTACCGACAGAAATTCGGCTTGGGAATTTGGCTGTCGAAGCCGCAGCTTATCCTCAAACAGAACTGTTTAAAGCAGAAGCACTAACCACACCAGAGCAAGAAATACAAGTCGCACAACCAAATATTCTGCAACCAGAAGAAACTGCAGAAACTTGGCTGGATGATGAAATCATTGCAGCTGATTTTGAAGCCTTAGAGGCAGCTTTTGCTGATGAAAGGAACGCTCAAGTTGAAATACCAGAGCCTGTCCCAGTCTTTTCTCAAGAAATTCCGACAACAAATTACAAATTTGTTGAACGTAAAGTTGAGCAAACTGCTGGTAGCAATAAGAGTGAAGCTCAGGAAAATACAGTCCGAGTTCCTAGCAAGCAACTTGAGCAAATTAATGATTTGTTTGGGGAAGTGATCATTCAGCGCAACGGGTTGAATTTGCAACTTGAAAGATTACGCAAACTTATTCGTAATCTAAACCAGCGAGTGCAAATCCTGGAGCGAGAAAATCAGCAATTACGTACAGCTTACGACAAAATAGCAACTCAAAGCGTAGTGCCTTCTAATCTTCCATTGCTGGCGTTACCACCGAGTGAAAAAGTGTATCCTATTCCAGCACTTAACGATAGCGACCAGACACAAAGCGGGTTTGATTCCCTAGAAATGGACAGCTATAACGAATTAAACCTGCTTTCTCAGGAAGTGATGGAAACTATCGTTCAGGTGCAAGAAGTCACCACTGATATTCAACTCAGTATTGACGATACAGATCAATTTGCCCGCAAACTTACCAAAACATCCAAGCAGTTGCAAAGAAAGCTGACTCAAGTACGGATGCGTCCGCTTTCCGATGTTGTCGATCGCTTCCCCAGAGCTTTGCGCGACCTGTGTGTAGAGTACGGCAAAAATGTGCAGCTGAAAATCGAGGGTGCTGGTACCTTAATTGAACGTAGCATCTTGGAGGCTTTAAATGAGCCTTTGATGCATATGGTGCGAAACGCATTTGACCACGGTATCGAAGACCCAGCAACACGCCGCAGCTGTGGCAAGCCAGAACAAGGATTGATTGAAATCAAAGCCTCTCACCAAGGGAACCGCACAATAATTACTCTCAGAGATGATGGTCGTGGGATTCCACTAGACAAAATACGCGCCCGTGCCATAGCTATGGGGTTGGAGGCTACTCTCATAGCGCAAGCTACCGATGAAGAACTGCTATCACTGATTTTTGAGCCGGGATTTACCACCTCTGACCAAGTGACATCCTTATCAGGTCGCGGTGTCGGCATGGATGTGGTTCGCAGCAACCTCAAACAAGTGCGGGGAGATGTCAAAGTTGATACCGTACCGGGACAGGGCACGACCTATACGCTATCAGTGCCGTTTACACTCTCAGTGGCAAGAGTTCTGCTAGTAGAAAGCAATCGAATGCTTGTAGCATTTCCCACAGATGTGGTTTCGGAAATATTCTTGCTTAATAACGAGCAGGTGTTCCCCATGGCTACCAGCGAAGTCCTGAGTTGGCAAGGAACTATGCTACCGTTGGTTCGCCTAGGTCGGCATTTAGAGTTTAATTGCCCTCGCTATGATAACCCAAATTTGGAAACTCCTCCTGCAATCAATGCTGCTAGCATACTCATACTTAACCAGGGCAATCAACCAGTAGCGTTGCAAGTAGACCGTTGTTGGGG
Organism: Mastigocladopsis repens PCC 10914; assembly: GCF_000315565.1. Classification (NCBI taxonomy): domain Bacteria; kingdom Bacillati; phylum Cyanobacteriota; class Cyanophyceae; order Nostocales; family Symphyonemataceae; genus Mastigocladopsis; species Mastigocladopsis repens. The sequence continues at coordinate 5,762,413 of NZ_JH992901.1, forward strand.
TGAGCAAGAAGTTGCCATCCGTCGAGTTGAAGGAAACATAGCTCTGCCTAATGGCTTCAGCAACTGTACGATTCTGGGTGATGGTCGGGTAGTACCATTGGTGAATGTCAACGAGTTACTCTATTGGATTGCGACCAATGAACGCACGCCCAGAACTAACCAACTGCCATCAGCAAGGTTAAAAAGCGTTTTCCTCAAGGCATCTGACGACAAATCAGTATTGTCAATTAATCACAAGGGCATGATTTTGATTGTCGATGACTCAATTAATGTCCGGCGCTTCTTAGCCTTAACTCTAGAAAAAGGAGGATATCAAGTAGAACAAGCTAAAGATGGTCAAGATGCGCTAGACAAACTTCAGAATGGTTTGAGAGTTCAGGCTGTCATTTGTGATATTGAAATGCCTCGTGTTGATGGCTATGGGTTTTTAGGTCGTATAAAATCGAACAACGACTTTAAAGATATACCAGTTGCTATGTTGACCTCTCGTAGTAGCGATAAACATCGTCAACTGGCAATGCAATTAGGTGCTAGAGCCTACTTCTCCAAACCTTACAATGAGCAAGAATTACTGAGAACATTAGATGAAATCATTTTTCCTTTAGCAGGAGCCTCACACTAGCCAATTGTCAATAGGAAATAATCAAAAAGCTATGGACTCTTGCGTTTGACATCAATAGTGATTACCAATTCGCTTTTTGTTAATTATTGGATAATATTTGGGAATGATCATTGAATTAAAGTAAGGTAGTAATTTGCTACACTGCTAAAATTCTTACTTACTTTTTATTGCAAGCTCATTGATACCCCGTCCTTCCCTCAACAAAACAGCTTGGGGGAAGTATTAATAATTTGTCATTATTTCACAGTCCTTACTATGAAAGTAACGCTATGAACTCAAGTGAGTATGTCGTCGAAACTTTAATTTTTTTCATAGTTCCTTCCCGAGCATTACGAGTACTAAATATCATGTCCGATTAAAGAACCTTACTACATATAAGTTTTATTATGGGTAATTTGCCGGACTTGATATAACTTGTATATTTTGATGTCTCTGTATTGTTTCACCTCACTAATGCTAGCAACTATTAGCTTATATGGTTAACATCTTAGCTGCCAAAGGCAATTTTTTACTTTTTCTTAAACTTATAAAAACTACCACGACTGTTAATAAAGTCTTCGATAGTTTATTACATTTTTTATTTGAATTTGGAAAAAAATCTAGAGAATTTGAGGTCTTCTTATGAGGAAGTGCGAATTTATGTATAAGCTATCCCGTTGCTAGAAAGGGTTTGTGTCATGAGTAAACGTTTTCTTCCTCCTCTTTCTCCAGATGATTTGCCTCCAACTCGGGTGACGCAACTTGATGGGTTATTATTAAGGCAACTAGAAGAAGCCACAGGCAAACGCTTTTTCAAGGCTTGCAGTCTTATGACTCGGGCTTTGTTGTCTAGTTGTCACTGGTATTTCCAGATAAACGCTGGCACTTTGACACTAGTTATTAATAGCTATGACATAGAAAGTTATCAGCATATAGCGAATGCTCTTCCCCAAATGGTTGACAAGTTAAACCTATTTTCCAACAGTGCCAAAATCCGTTTCTGTCTTCCAAATAACGGAGGTATACCGTGGGAAATTCGCTTAGATGAAATATCGGATGAGGGAAATGTGCTTTAACATATTGTTGCAATTACCAATACATTAAGTGCTCATCATATTGCTGAGGCGTTTCTTTGAGAAACGCCTTCTCTACTATAGAGGATACATCACATCTTGTAAGCTAGTGCTAGCAGATCTGAGTAAGTGAGGGTTGGATTATGCTACAACTGGGAACAGGTGAAACAATCCCAAGCAAGTTACCAGAAGCAAACTGGCAAATGCTGCGCCAAGCAAAGCAAAAAGTCGTCTTCTTTTCAGAAGAAAACAGCTGGAAAAAGATTTATTTTCAAAGGATTTCCGCTTGGTAGGATCGTACCAGAACAAGCTAGCAATTACCAACTAAATTGGTAAAAATATGCCAAGAAAAGAACAAGGATGGATTACTTTTCAAACCTCAGAGGAGGAGCGAAAAATTCTCGAAGAGTTCTCAAAGCAGTCTCAGCGCACCAAAACAGAAATTTTGCGGGAACTCGTGCGTAGTCTCAATAAGCCATCTCCACCACCGCCATCGCTACCAACCCCACAGTATGAAACAGAGGAGGCTTGGACTCCAGAAATAGAAATTTTTAGTCCGAAGAAACGACTCAAAGTTAGCTCCCGTAATATTCTTAAGGGAATCGTTAAACGAGTTGTCACAGGAGCAGTTAACACAGAAATCACGCTGGAGATTGTTCACAAAGTTGAGCTAACCTCAATTATTACTCGAGTATCAGCAGATGAGTTGGATCTTTCTGAGGGGAAAGAAGCTTACGCAGTGATCAAGTCCAACGATATTGTTATTGCTAGGGAATAGTTGCTTTTTGGTGTTTGGACAAAAGCCTTCACCTTCAACCCCTCTCCCAACTTGGGAGAGGGATATTGTTATTTGGAGTGAGGTTATTTGACAATCATCAAGCTTTGACTAAGCCTCGACTTTGACACCTCTCCAGAAAGCGACATAGCCCTCAATATTCTTAGCCTTCTCCTTTGCTTCAGGATAGTACCAAGCAGCATCCTTGTTGACTTGTCCATCGACTTCAATAGTATAGTAACTGGCAAGACCTTTCCAAGGACAAGTCGTGTGGGTGTCGCTTTCGGTGAAGTACTGCTTGTTAACTGAGTCTGGGGGAAAGTAATGGTTGCTTTCCACAACTACAGTGGTATCGCTTTCGGCTAACACAGCACCATTCCAGATTGCTTTCGGCATAGGTAGTAAATGCTCATAACGCTACACATAACATTATGATTCCTAGAGCAGACATCTTGCCCACGCATTAAACGATAGCTTACTGCAAATAGGGGTAGTCTTGAACAAGTCTACAGTCCCAGAAGAATAAGCAATAACCACAGATGGACACAGATACACACAGATGGATTTCTCTGTGTATTTTTGTATTAAACCTTACACAGAATAAAGAATAAAATTTTCATATTTCTTCAGTAATTTTCCGTCAGACTAGGCAAAGTGCTATTCACCCTCTTGCCTACGATTGACTATCATGTAAAGCAGGCACAATGCCGACCCATGCAACACACTTACCTATGTCTCAAAATCCCAATTTAGAACAAGCGCTGAAATATTACTTTGGCTATGACAACTTCCGCCCAGGACAACGGCAAATCATAGAACAAGCGCTCCAAAATCGGGATTTACTGATTGTTATGCCTACAGGTGGCGGAAAGTCGCTGTGCTTTCAACTACCAGCATTGCTGAAAAAAGGTTTAACTGTGGTGGTGTCGCCGCTGATAGCCTTGATGCAAGACCAAGTGGAAGCATTGCGAGATAATGGTGTTGCGGCAACATTTCTGAATAGTAGCCTGAACGCATATAAAGTGCGATCGCGCGAAGAATACATCCTCAGTGGTAAAGTAAAATTACTATACGTCGCCCCAGAACGCCTACTCAGTGAAAGATTTCTCCCCTTTCTCGATTTAGTACACCATCAAATCGGTATCTCTGCCTTTGCGATTGACGAAGCACACTGTGTCTCTGAATGGGGACACGACTTTCGCCCAGAGTATCGCCAACTCAAGTCACTGCGGAAACGCTACCCAGATATTCCTGTCCTTGCCTTAACCGCCACAGCAACCGATCGCGTCCGTAGTGATATTATCCAACAACTGGGGCTGAAACAACCAAGCATCCATCTTGCCAGCTTCAACCGCACAAATCTTTACTACGAAGTCCGTTCCAAAACGAAGTATGCTTACGCCGAATTGCTGGAACTCATCCGGGAAACGGAAGGTTCAGCAATTGTCTATTGCTTGACACGTAAAAAAGTTGATGAACTCACACTGAAACTGCAACACGATAAAATTTCAGTCTTGCCATATCATGCTGGATTAACGGATGAAGAACGCAGCAAAAATCAAACTCGGTTTATTCGGGATGATGTGCGTGTTATGGTGGCAACAATTGCCTTTGGTATGGGAATTAACAAACCAGATGTGCGAGTTGTCATTCACTTTGATATATCGCGTAATTTAGAAAGTTACTATCAGGAAGCAGGTAGAGCAGGAAGAGATGGAGAACTGTCCCGCTGTACACTCTTCTACAGTTACAGTGATGTCAAAACAATTGAATTTCTGATCAACCAAAAACCAGACCCCCAAGAACAGTTGATTGCCAAACATCAACTGCGGCAGATGATAGACTATGCTGAAGGAACTGACTGCCGACGTACAATTCAATTAGGTTACTTTGGGGAACGTTTTGCAGGTCATTGTGGCAACTGTGATAATTGTCGTTATCCCAAACCAGTAGAAGACTGGACAATTGAAGCCATGAAGTTTTTATCTTGCGTGGCTCGATGTAAAGAAAGATTTGGAATGGGTCATATTATAGAAGTATTGCGGGGAGCGAAAACCCAAAAAATTACCCAATACGAACACGATAAACTTTCAACCCACGGCATTGGCAAAGATAAAACACCTGATGAGTGGCGAATGCTGGGGCGTTCTCTGTTGCACCAAGGATTGTTAGAACAAACCAGCGATGGTTACGCTGTCCTGAAACTCAACGCCCTGAGTTGGGAAGTGATGCGGCGACAGCGGACAGTTTCCATCGCCGTTCCCGTAGCACAAAAGATGACTTGGGAAGATGGGAATGAAAAAGCAACAGAGGTAGAAATGCTATTGCAGAGGTTGCGATCGCTTCGTAAGCAACTTGCTGATGCTCAATCTGTCCCACCATACGTCATCTTTGCCGATTCTACCTTGAAATTGATGGCGCAGGTGCAACCCCAAACCTTAACCGAATTTAGTAGACTTTCTGGCGTAGGTAGTCACAAGCTTTCTCAGTATGGTGACAAATTTCTTGCAGAAATTCGTGCCTATCGCCAAGAACAAGGTTTATCCAATCAACAGGACGATTCCACACCTTTGTTGAGCTTACCTTCCGATACTGAATTATTAACTTTACAGTTACACCAACAAGGTCTTAGCATTGCAGAAATTGCTGCAAAACGCAATCTACGCTCTACAACAATCTTCCGTCACCTTTGCGATTTAATAGAGAAAAACCAGCCAGTAGATTTAAATCAATTAGTTTCTGTAGAAAAGCAGCAAAAAATTTTGCAAGTCTTAGAAACTCTCGGTGACATTTCCCTAACACCAATTAAAGAATACCTTGGCGAAAGCTACTCCTTTGAGGAAATTCGCCTGGTACGGGGAAAGTGGCGACGGGAAAGTAAGAAATAGATTTCTTGCATAAGTAGACTTCATCTGCGTTCATCTGCGGTTAACTATTCATTTTTTTGGACTTTTTTTGCAAGAAGTCTATTGATAGTCAATAGGGTGGGCATCCTGCTCACCCTATAATGTCACGGCTAGGCAGAGGTCTATGGGGTCTTAGCTAAAAATATTAATCTAACGTGATTTACGACCAGAGCTTGATAACTAGAGTTGGGAAGTAGCGATTGCCCAAGGGGCAATGGCGGAGCCAATCGCACGGAGTGTCCGCCCAAAGAGCGATTGCCCAAGGGGCAGTGGCGGAGCCAATCGCACGGAGCGCACTGGGAAGCACGAGGGCAATCCCATTCTGGTACTATTTCTTAGACAATCGCCCTTAAGGTAACAACTTACTATCCAGCCGCATAAGTTAATTTCACCAACACTTATAAAAGATTAGAAACGAAGCTTACAACCTGAAAATTTAAAAAGTAAAACTATGTTTAAATTCAACCAACAACTGACTGCCTTAGCATTTTTAACACTAATCGTAACTGGCGGAACTGTGCCAGCCGGTGCTACTCAAAATCAAACCCCAGCAGAACAGCTATGTCAACTGCGACAAGGTATTAAACCTGTTTGCACAGTGTTGGTAACTGCTCCAATTGGAGTTGCCATCCGCTCTGGTCCTGGTTCTAATTACGAAAAAATCGGTGCCATCCCTTATCAACACGATGTCAACGTCAGGGTAAGTAAATCTTCTCGCGAGTGGGTAAAGCTTGCTGATCGTCCTGGCTGGATTCATTCTCAGTATTTGCAAAAGGTTGGCGACTGAACACGCCGTCATTCTCAACTGCATAAGTTGATTCTGCTTGCAATTAATAATTATCGTCTGGCAAGCTAAATATGTACAACACCGTTCGTTGCCTCTCTATTTTATAGAAGGGGCTTATTTTTTGGGCAAGGAGTTTTTTAGTGGCACTGTATTCCTTGGCAACCGTTCGTAGCACTTTGGAGGCGATCGCCAAACTCTCGTTAATCTAACCTTGCTGAATTTTTTTGATTCAAACTACTGAGAGAGTTGTCAGATTAGCCAGCTGCATACCTGCTGGCAAAGCAAACTCATTGCGTTTGTCTCGTTCGCGCCGTCCCAAAACAGGAGCGTCTACAGTTATACAAAGTGCTTTATAGCCTGCGGCGTAAGCCCTTTCTATCAAGGCACGAGTTAGCCCCCGGTCTTTGTGGATGTAAAGCTGGAACCATTGGGGAGCATGAGAATTTGTGTTGTGACACACTGCCGCGACTTCTTCTATACTTTTGGTAGAAAGGGTACTCAACACCATGCCAACACCAGCTGATGCTGCTGCTGTTGCGGTTGCAACTTCTCCTTGTGCATGAGCAAGACATTGAAATGCCATTGGAGCAATCAACAGAGGCATTTGCAGCGGTTGACCCAAAACTTTAGTTGTTACGTTGCGATCGCTGACATCTACTAACACTTGCGGACGAAGTTTAAATCTTTCAAAAGCAACTCGGTTATCCCGCAATGTCACTTCATCCCAAGCACCGCTAGCATAGTAGTCCAAAGCCATTTGAGACAGGCACTCACTAGCTAGCTGTTCGTATTCAAATAAGTTCAGCGGTTTAAACGATTTTAGTTTTTCCATCGCCGCCCCAAAGTCAAAGATGCACAAGTCTCAGTTGGACTGTAGACTATTTTTTTGCAATTAAAAACCCAGTTTCTCACAAAAACTGGGTTTATCTCAATCAGATGAAAAAATAATTACAGATAAACACAAATGCACACAAAATTGTTTGTGTGCATTTGCAGTTCTTTATTTCTTGTTTAGTAAGGAAAACTTGGCACTTGTTTACATTAGTTTGAGGACAAAGTAGCCTGTGCTGATACGGTGCGTTTGTTCTTAGAAGCCAAAATGACAGACAATAACCAGGGAAATGCAAGGCAGGCTAGAGTATTGACCACTGTCAGTAATAGACCATCTATCAAACTCATAGATAACCTCCGTGTTGAGAAATGTATTTACATTTTTTATTTTGCAACACAATTCATCTAAACGGCTTAAAAGCAAAATATAAATTCCTTGTTACGTCTATAAGTTGCTTTTAACATATAATTTTCTGAAGATAACCATAGGCTAAATCAATGATTGAGGAATGACTAAAGAAGTTATCAGTTAACAGTTATCAAAATATCTTCAAAAATGGCTCCAGAGACAAGGTATTGGTTCGTGGATAAATTAACTGATAACTGATAACTGAACCGTCTTAACTAGGAGAACACCTGTCGCAAAACTCAGGACTAAATTTACAAAATGGACTTCTTGTCAAGGCGTAACTTGTACAATAAGGAAAACTGGTGAGTACAGTTTTGTTTTTTTGTATCCTTGAAACAGTCTGCGATAATTGATTCTGTCTGGATTTAGGAACCAGAATGACAGATAGAAGCTTAGGAAAGGCAAGACAGCCAGCAATATTGATCAGCGTTAAGAGTAAAATATCCGTCAAACGCATAGGTCATCACTTTCTTGTACAAATGAGGCTCTTACTGCTTTTAGTCAAAAGCAATCTTCGTGTAACAAATTGAAAGCAAAACTTTGCATTGCTTCTATCTATTTTAGATAAATTAACTATAACATAAAGTTTTGTTAATAGTTTGGTTCATAAAGCCCTGAACCTTGCTGTAGACAGAAGGAAATGTGTCATTTGAGAGCAGCTATTTGCTCCACATATCGGAATATGCTGGAGATATAATAGATTTTCTATTTAGGTAATGTGTTATGTCTAAAACATACGATAGCTCTTCTATATTCTCTAACATTACTGAGCGAGAGCGCCAGGAATTGCAGCGTTTAGCAGATTACTCCAACCTGAAGTCACTGCCAGAAATTTGGTCTTTGGTAGCAAAGCGATGTGGTGATACTGTCGCCTTGCGCGATCCTCATGCTCAACCAGAAGTTGTTATTACATACACGCAACTATTTCAAAAAATTCAACAATTTGCTGCTGGGTTGCAAGCATTAGGGGTGAAAGTAGGAGACCGTGTTTCCCTGATTGCTGACAACTCTCCCCGGTGGTTAATTGCAGATCAAGGCATTATGACTGCTGGGGCTGTTGATGCAGTGCGGAGTTCCCAGGCAGAACGGGAAGAACTTGTATTTATATTGACAAATAGTGGTAGTACGGCGCTTGTTGTAGAAGATTTGAAAACTTTCAGCAAGCTGAAGGAGCGCCTTCACGATTTGCCCATTCAACTGGTGATTTTACTTTCAAATGAAGCACCACCAACAGACGAAACTTTGAAAATCTTTAACTTTAACCAGTTGATGGAAATGGGGGCACAGCAGAGTTTGACACCAGTTCAGCACACCCCTGATACTCTGGCAACCCTAATGTATACTTCTGGCACAACAGGCAAACCTAAAGGCGCAATGCTTTCTCATAGGAACTTGATGCATCAAGTTTTAACGCTGGGAGCAGTTGTGCAACCGCAAGTGGGAGACACGGCTTTGAGCATTCTCCCCACCTGGCACGTCTACGAACGCAGTTGTGAGTATTTCTTACTTTCTCAAGGTTGTACGCAAATTTATACTAACTTGCGCTCTATAAAACGGGATTTGAAAGAATTTAAACCCAGTTACCTGGTATGTGTGCCGCGCTTATTAGAATCAATTTATGAAGGAGTGCAAAAGCAGTTCCGCGAACAACCAGCAAATAAGCAACGCTTGATTAACTACTTTCTGGGCGTTAGCGAACAGTATATCAAAACGCAGCGAATTGCCCAAGGATTGAGTTTAGAAAATCTTAACCCTTCAATAGTCGAGCGATTAGCCGCTAGTATACAAGCATCTGCTTTGTTCCCGCTCCATGCTTTGGGAGAACGACTCGTTTATGCCAAGGTAAGAGAGGCGACAGGGGGAAAAATCAAGCAAATGTTTAGCGGTGGTGGTGCGCTTCCCAAGCACATAGATGACTTTTTTGAAATTATTAATATAGAAATTTTGCAGGGCTATGGCTTAACGGAAACCGCTCCTGTGACTCATGGACGTCGTTATTGGCGCAATTTACGTGGTTCAGTTGGGCAACCAATACCGGGTACAGAAACTAAAATAGTTGATCCTGAGACTCGTAAACCCTTACCTACGGGGGAGCGAGGTTTGGTGCTGCTCAGAGGAGCGCAAATTATGCAAGGCTATTACCAAAACCCTGAAGCCACTGCCAAGGCAATTGACACTGAAGGCTGGTTTGATAGCGGTGATTTAGGTTGGGTCACACCGCAAAATGACTTGGTACTGACCGGACGAGCCAAAGATACCATTGTATTAACAAATGGAGAAAATATTGAGCCTCAGCCGATTGAAGATGCGTGTTTGCGATCGCCCTACATAGATCAGATAATGCTCGTTGGGCAAGACCAACGTAGTCTCGGTGCATTGATTGTCCCCAATTTGGAAGCCCTGCAAAAATGGGTAGAAGCTCTCAATCTACAGATGCGTCTACCAGATGAAGCCGCCAAAGAACAAAATAAAGAGGACTCAGCACATCAGACGGAAGTCAGCCTGGAGAGTAAAATAATTCAGGATTTATTTCGGCAAGAATTGAATCGGGAAGTGCAAAACCGTCCAGGCTATCGACCGGATGACCGCATTGGTCCGTTCAAGCTCATTCTGGAGCCGTTTTCAGTTGAAAATGGCATGATGACACAAACACTGAAAATTAGGCGGCACGTCGTGATGGAGCGCTATCGCGATACTATTAACGGAATGTTTGCCTAATTTATTCCACCTGCAAATTATAGAGTGAACGTGAAACATTTATGGATGTCTCCAAACCTCAACTGCTGCTAAAACGGGTTGTTAATGTCAAAGCAGTCGTCACTCACCTTTGGAAAGAGGAAGTGCAGCAGCAACTGCAAACGCAAATCAATCAAATTGACCAGCAGCTGCAACAGATCGACAGCGAAGGACAGCGAGCGATTTCAGCAATTCAAAAGCAGAGTCTGCAACCACCTGGTCCCCAAACCCTGCAACAAATTGAGAATATCCAAGTTCAAGTCAATCAAAAGAAAAGCGAACTCTTGGAGCAGAAAAACCAAAGTCTGCAAAATCTACAGCAAGTGCAGTTTCTAGAGTTGGATCAGGAAGTGAACCAATTCCAAATGGAAGGCTTTTTCCGCGTGGAACCAGGTGATAACTTGATTAGCAAATTACAGGTAGAAGTTGTGCTACGTGATGGTGTTGTAGAAGAAATTCGTGGCGATATTTAAATTTGTCCAAAGTCCAATTGTCAGCCAGCACCGCAGTTTCTTTCTCAAGGGCGGCGCCGCAGGCGTACGCAGGGAAACCCTCCTGAGAACTGCTCGCAGCCAAGTTGGTTTCCAACTGTCACAGCGACTGGCGTAAGCGCAAAGCGTGCCGCAGGCATCACCCGTAAGCGCAAAGCGCAGGCTACGCCAACGCGTAGCGTCTCCGTCAGGAGAAGAGTCCTTTGTTCTTACAAAATGACAAATGACTACTGACAGGTTTGGATTGACTGTTTTGTTCGAGGACTGCTTCCAGGTATGCATTGTACCTGGGAGCCAGCCCAAACAATTTGCCACACACGAGGGGAGCTAACCAAAAGCGATCGCCCAAAGGTCGTCAGTTCAACTTGATATTTAATCACTTTAAGAGAATTGTTTGCTGGCTCTATTTGCGTAATCGTCACTAACGCTTGATTTGACTGCGGATAAAAGACCTCGACCTTGCGAGTTTCTTGGGTTGAGTCCACCTCATCAAAGGCATTGACGGCAAGGTCAGCAGGATCGCTGCCTTGGAGAGGAGAGTTGATACTTTCTAAAGGTATAGGTTTATATCTGGCTCTCTCCGGACTGACAACTATCTCCTCTGCTTTGCTCACCTCCGAAAACTGCGGCGGTTGCCCATTGCTCATATCAGAAACCTCAGTAGACGGCTGACGCTGGGTGATGTAAACACCAGTGGCAGCGGTGGCAAAGATACTAAACACTACAATTAAAAACAATTTCAACTTTGCCGACATAAAATTTAACAGGTTTAACAGGAAATTCAAACAGGTTAAATGTCAATTTTGAATTTTAGATTGAGGTTTTGTCCTCCCTCTTCTTGCTTTTGAGTGGAATTTAGATTTTGACTAGCCGTAATGAGAAATACAAATTCATAGACTTTGTGGTCTTAATATAGTTCCTCACGTCCCTTGGTCAATGAGGGGTGTAAGCGTATCAGGAAAAATAAGAATGTCATTTAGTATTGCCTTTTCAAAATTTAAAAATTATTCCGCTACACCCGACACCTCTATTCCCCTACACCCCGTCCCGAAGGGAGCTAGCTCAAGATACAATTCGATCTAATAAAAGCTGTAAAAGTCCATTAATTATCGATTGACTAAACCACCCATATGAGCATTTACGAAGTATTTATGCCGGCGCTAAGTTCCACCATGACCGAAGGTAAAATCGTCTCCTGGGTCAAATCTCCAGGAGAAAAAGTGGAAAAAGGCGAAACAGTGGTGGTTGTCGAGTCAGATAAGGCAGATATGGATGTGGAATCCTTTTATGAAGGATATCTTGCCCACATCTTAGTGCAAGCTGGTGACACCGCCTCCGTTGGGGCTGCGATCGCCTTGTTAGCAGAAACCGAAGCTGAAATCGAAACTGCGATCCAACAAGCCAGTTCTGGGAGTACTGCTGCTAAACAAGAAGCAACTGCTGCCACCTCTGGTGGACAAATGGCACAGACAACCACAGTCGCAACGCCTGCGGCTTCTCAAAACGGAACCCCCAGCCATAGCAATGGGCGGATCGTAGCTTCACCTCGCGCCCGCAAGTTAGCCAAGGAACTGAAAGTTGATTTGAGTGGCATTTCTGGTAGTGGTCCTCACGGTCGCATCGTCGCCGAGGATGTCGAAGCATCTGCTGGAACTAGCAAACAAGCTGCCACAGTGACCCATATCGCACCTTCACAACCAGCGCCAACCGTTACCCCAGTTGCACCTGCACCCACCAAAGTAGCTCCTCCACCCGCACCTACACCAGCAGTTGCAGCAGTTCCGGGTCAAGTAGTGCCTTTGACTACCCTACAAAATGCCGTGGTACGGAACATGGTAGTCAGCCTCTCCGTGCCCGTATTCCATGTAGGTTACACAATTACCACAGATGCTCTCGACAAGCTATACAAGCAGATTAAGTCTAAAGGTGTGACAATGACAGCCCTACTGGCAAAAGCCGTAGCGGTGACATTGCAAAAACACCCACTACTCAACGCCAGCTACTCAGAACAAGGAATTGTATACCACTCCAGTATCAATGTTGCCGTAGCGGTGGCAATGGATGATGGAGGATTGATTACACCAGTGTTGCAGAACGCAGACATAGTGGATATATATTCTCTATCGCGCAATTGGAAGTCTTTGGTAGACCGTGCTAGAGCTAAACAGCTGCAACCAGAAGAGTATAACAGCGGTACCTTTACAGTATCGAACTTAGGGATGTTCGGCGTAGATAGATTTGATGCGATTTTGCCTCCCGGACAAGGTTCTATTTTGGCGATTGGCGCATCTCGTCCGCAAGTCGTAGCTACAGCCGAGGGTTTATTTGGCATCAAGCAGCAAATGCAGGTGAATATTACCTGTGATCATCGCATTATTTACGGTGCCCATGCTGCGGCGTTCTTGCAAGATTTGGCGAAGTTGATTGAGACGAATCCTGAATCTTTAACACTGTAGCCTGATTCAAAGGGGTGTAGGGGTGTAGGGGTGTAGGGGTGTAGGGGGAAGAAAAATTAATGCCCAATAATTCTTTTCCCCTATACCCTTACACCCTTACCCCCTTACACCCTTGTTCTTTCCCTCACACCCTTATACCCTTACCCCCCTAGTTTTGGTAAGAACGTGGGACGCACGACTGTGGACGCCTTGTATTACTCTGGGTAGTCGTGAGAAACAAAGGGGAGTTCTACAACTTCGCCTTCAACTCCTCCTACATGGACTTTCAAACCTACACCACCAGCCTTGGTGCGGATGTACCCAAGCCCAAAGTGACCATCAAAGGTTTTCGTATAACTGGTCAGTTTGCCAACTTTTTCATCCCCAACGGTAATGGTACTTTCTGGTTCCGCAGCACCACTTAAGTGGATTCCCCACAGGTATTGCTTTACACCTTTATAAGTATTTAAACGGGCGATGGTTTCTTGTCCAATGTAGCAACCTTTATTAAAGGAAATAGTCTGCCATAAACCCACTTCCAGGGGATTGTAATCCTCGGTGAGTTCATGGTCTGGCTCTGGGCGTCCTTGTAATATTCGCAACATTTCCCAATTCTGCTCGCCTATCAGTACTGCTCCAGCTTCCAGAATTTTACTCCAAACTTCTTCCTTGTCAGAAGCTGGCAAAATGAAAGTATACCCAGGGGAAGCCAAACCACTACCAACAGCCACAAGACCCCCATCAACTGTAGGGATGGAAATGTGAGTTCCATAAGGTTGACCGATAATTGCCTCAGCCCCCAGCTTTTCTAAGACAGCATCACTTTTTGGTCCAATGAGGCTGAAAGTAGCAGTTTCATTTGTGACATCTGTCAATTGCACCTTATCAGCAAAGAAGATGTAGCGGTCTAACCATTGTATCAGAAACTCCCGACGGTTCGGCGAAACCAGCAATAACACCGCATCTTCCAGAATATATGCTGTAACCAAGTCAATGGTGCGGGCAGTAGAATTCACAAAAACCGTATCACAGCCTTGTCCTGGCTTGAGGCTTTGGATATCGTTCGTGCTTTGGTTGTGCAAGAAGCGGAGGCGATCGCTATCAGAAACTTTGATGCGTCCCCAAAAAGAGCGATCGCATACTGCAACTCCCTCTTGCGCTGCTTGGATAGCCGCTGCATCGTTGGTGTCAATAGCAGATGTAGACATACTGAAATCTTTACGTGCCGCTAGGTTATGGGCATTGAAAATCTTAGCAAATAAAGGTTTTGGGGTTCAACGGGGATTTCGGGCAGGAGGGTTTTGCAACTGAAATGTTGAAATTACGGAAAGAAGTTGTAAATATCTTTCCTCTGCAACACTCTAACAAAAATCACTACTCCTTCACAGACAATCATACCGATTCTGTAATCTCCTACGCTAACCCGATAGTAATCTCCATCACCTTTAAGTTTTTTAAGATTGCTGACATACAGCGCTTCTCATCTGAATGAAGTACTAATTTATCTGTGTGCATCTGTACGCCAGTCGCCACAACGGGGGGAACCCTCCGTTCGCGTAGCGTGCGCTTTGCGCTCAGTTTGCCCGGAGGGAAACCCTCCTTGCAACTTCTCTGTGCAAGGCGCTGGCTCGTCCATCTGTGGTTCATTATTTCTTTGTGTACCTCACCTAAATGCAAACCTCTGTATTATAAATTTTCAGCGTTCTTTACTTCTTCGATGACTGCCTTTATTCTTTGGAGTAATGATTCTTATCTAATCTTATTTAAATCTTTGTTCATCTAACCCCAGAATGCCATTCTGCGGGCTTCTTTTTTACAGTATCAAGTCGGAAACCTCAGGGCAATTTTTACCGTCTTCTCTGTTCACTGGCAAAGAAAGTCCTAAGTGCTGAGTCCTAAATAATTTCCACTCAGCACTGTTTGAGTGAGGTTACTACGGTAAATTTGCAAACACCCGTTCAACTAACTCCTTGGCTTTAGTATCCAAGCGCTGCCAGTCTACCTCGCCGTCCTCATCAATTAAACTCGTATCAATGTCAACCGTCTCATGCCCCGCTATGTAGTCACGAAAACACACTTGATAACATAATTCCCATAAATCAATACTGACAGTTTGCTCTTGACGCTGTAGACACAAATGATATCCTGGATGGGGCATTGGCAAACCCGAGAGTGTTTCTCTGATTTCCAAAGCTTGCTCCGGTGTTGCGGCTTCCAGGTCTTGCAGGAGCTTGGTCACTATTGCTTTCGTCTCATCAGTAGTGCCAGTAGGCCAAATCAGAACATCTTGATAAGTTCCCGTCCAAGAAGATACATCAAGCAGCTTGCGAATATTATCGACAACGCGAATGAAAGCAGGTTGCATGAGGAGTTCTGCTTGCTGCCATGCTACTGAATTGCTAATTTTAGGTGGCATTAGAATTAACAAAGGCTATTGAAAGAAAAATTAAGAATGTGTATTTATTAAAAAACTGTGTTTTACATCCAAATCTTTTCTCAAGATAGCGGATTTCCTTGAGGAATATTTGGAGATATTTATTACCCTCTCTAAAATTGGGTGTTATCACTGGGGAGTGAATATGATAGGCAAGCTACTGGATCATCGTTACCAAGTTATTAGAGTCCTCGCTACAGGAGGATTTGGTGAAACCTACATAGCCAAAGATACCAAACGACCAGGCAATCCAATTTGCGTTGTCAAGCACCTCAAGCCAGCCAATCCCGAAGCCAAAGTGTTTGACACTGCTAAACGCTTGTTCCACAGCGAAGCCGAAACTCTAGAAAAATTGGGCAACCATGACCAGATCCCTCGGCTTCTAGCTTACTTTGACGAAAACCAAGAATTTTACTTAGTACAAGAATTTATTGAAGGGCATCCCCTGAATGACGAACTGCTTCCCAGCCAGCGCTGGAATGAAAGCCAAGTGACTGGTTTGCTGCTGGAAGTTCTGGATATTCTGAAATTTGTCCACGGTCAAGGTGTCATTCACCGCGACATCAAACCGGATAATATCATCCGTCGCGCCTCAGATAATAAACTCGTTCTGGTAGATTTTGGGGCTGTGAAACAATTGCGAGTGTCTGGGGGATACTCTTCGCAAACACAAATGTTTACAGCGGCGAGTCATCACTCTGCAACTGTAGCAATTGGTACTCCTGGCTATATGCCTACGGAACAAGGTCAAGGCAAACCACGCCCTAACAGTGATATATATGCTCTCGGCATTATCGCCATTCAAGCGCTGACAGGAGTGACGCCAATGGATTTGCAAGAAGACCCTTACACTGGGGAAATCCTTTGGCAGCATCTAGTCCCCGTAAGCAACGTCTTGGAAGCCGTGCTCAGTAAGATGGTACGGTATCATTTCAAAGACCGATTCCAAAGTGCATCGGAAGCACTGCAAGCATTGCAGCCGCTTTCCTCAAGCTACATACCAAGGGAATACATAAACACTCCCAGCTACCAACCAATCAAGCCCTCATCTGCTTTCTCTCCACAGTCGCGACAAAAAACGATCGCACTTGCTCCGGCAAATCCTGTCGTTCAACCAGTAGCCGCAGCAACTCCCAAATCTACCCCTAGAGGTTCTAGTGGACCTGATGTATTACAGCTATTAATTCTCGGAATTTTGGTAGGTGGCGCTGCTGCTGTTACCCCAAGTGTGATCAAGAACGTTCAAGGTTTCGCTTCTAATTTTGCTATTGATGACACTATGTTGGCACAAAATTGTTTAGCTGTGGTAGAGGAGAATTCCAATATCCGCTCTGAGCCAACTTCTATCAACGATGACTCTATTGTAAAAACTGTTACTAAAGATACTAAATTCGAGGTGACGGGCAAGCGAACAAAACGCGGTTGGGTGCAGATTAAACTAGATCCCACACAAAAGGCTTGGGCAAACTCAGAAGTCATCAAAAATAACGAACAATGGGTTTCTTGCCTGCGAGACAAAGGCGTTGCAATGAAAACAGTAGATGATAATAACCTAATTGCAGCTCGCCCCGCTCCCAAGCCAAAATCAAAACCGATTATTGATATGCCATCTTCATCGTTACAGGAGTTGGAAAAATCAGGAACATCAAAAATATCAGCAGGAAAATCAAAGCCCACAACTCTTGAAGAGGGAGGTTCCGAGGTTGTGGAACAAGCAAAGGAAAAGTACGAATCAGGGGATTTACAGGGTGCGATCGCGCTGTTAAGGACAATCACTTCCAATCATACTGCTGTGCAACAGACAACAGAGATGATATCCCAATGGCAGCAAGATTGGGTTAAAGCGGAAGCTGTATTCAAAGACCTCGACACAGCGTTTGCTGAGGGACAATGGGATAAGGTTTTGGCTTATAAAGACCATCCAGAAAAATTGCCCAATATTGAGTACTGGCGAAACAAATTAGAGCCGATATTTAAACAAGCTGCCGACAATTTAGCAAAACAACAGCTTCCTCAACTAGGCAACCCTAGCAACCAAAATCAACCCAAATTGGAAGCTCCGAATTCTAGTAGGGATGAGCAACCTGGTACTACAAATGATTACGATACGAACCCAGATCCAGAACTAGAGGAAATTCTGGATAGTGATCTGTAATAAAAGTCCTCTATCAACCTTTATTTGCTGCTAATATTTTCGGATTAGTAGTTATAGAGCAATGCTATTTGAGTTGTCAGAATACTTCTTCTGGTCATTATTTTAGTCATTTGTTCTGAGTTATTTGTCATGACAAAGGACAAATGACTAATGACCAACAACAGCCCTGACATAACATCTCACAAATCAAATCGGAGAGCAGTCAATCTATGAACCCATGCAAGGTTATTGAGCTATTTTTTCGTTTGAGAGGAGCCGCTTTGCCGCTCTAGAGCAGCGTTGAAGAAGTAAACTCGGTCACAATATTGGTTTTTACCGGCACAAACGGCTTCTATAGCAACATTGCTGGCATTGCTGACATCAAGTGTTAACGAAGCTTGCTGTGCAGGGGCAATAGTCCGTGTTTCAGTCTGCTGACCATCTATGTAAACCTTAACCTCAACACCTGGACTGGTTGTGTCATTGTCCCGCATACCAAAACCTAGATTAAGGGTTTGAAAGGCGGGTCTAGAACTATTTTCTGGCTTGATGTTACAAGTTATGGACGCAAAGCGGTTTCCGGGTCCCAGGTAAAACTTACTACTGTAAACTGCTTTGCCTATAGAAACATCAAGATTTTGCTGACGAACACTACCATGACCACTGTTAACACATTTAGCATTTAACAGGGAGACAGGACGTTGAGCCTTTTGTGCCTGAGCATTGTTCCCTCCCAGAGAAAATAAGGAGGACAATAGTAAGGCACTCGTGAGCACTGAACTGATTAACTGTGTTTTTTGCATTGCGATTCAAAAAGTAGTTTTCAGGCAACAGGCGAAAACCAAAATAATAATACCTAATCGACTTTCAATTTTTTTGTATACTGAGCATTTAGAAAACTCGTTATCCAATGACATCTGTGAAGAAGATGATTTCAACACAGCGATCGCGAACGTAATCAACAATCACCGTACCACCCGAAACCTTAGCAATTATGTAACACACTTTGTACCAGTCTGTTGAACTTTTTGTAGGAACATCACACGTTGTAGCACTTGATAATAAAGAGAAAACATTGTATTTCTCTTTACTATCAAGTGCTACACTTTCTTTGAAAACAATTTGCAGTGGCAGATACCACCTTGACAACGACAAAACAGGAGCGCTTCAAGCAAGTTGCATCGTTACGCTGAATATAAGCGGCATAAATCAATAGGCTAGTCAATAGGTATTATTCATCGCTGTTGAGTGCTGACGACTTCTAATACGTATCGTCGTATTCTTGTGCTTCAACTCGTCTTTCAGTACGAGGAGGCAGAAACTCAGGGCGACGTACAGGAGCCAGCGGTGGAGTGGGACCGTTATAGGGATGAATAACTTGTACAGTACGACTAGGACGGTCTTTTGGTGAGAACAAAGCCAAGACCCCAGCTACCACAATGCCACCGCCTACTGTCAGACTCATGCCTCCCACTGCCCAGACTATGGGAGAAGACAACCAGCGATTTTGCGACTGCTGCTGCAACTGAGCCGCATTTTGGTTCTGCTGCTGATTTAATTGGACTTGGTAGTTGTAAACTTGTTGGAGTTGAGACTGCAGTTGTTGGACTTGAGTTTTGAGACCATTGTTTTCGTTCTTGAGTCCCTCATTTTCCATTTTGAGCCGTTCCATTTGCACGCGCTCTTCAGTATTTGGACTAACTGGCGCTGGATTAGGATAAGGCTGCCCAGAATAAGTCACACTTGGCGGCATCACTGCTGGAGGCGCAACTACAGGACTTGGTATTTGTGAGGAAACATTGTAGTTAGGTAGGGGAGTCCCTCCTGCCCCCTTTAGCAACAGGAGAGCCGCCAGTCCAGCTACGGCAACTCCGCCGATAAATGCCATGCTCTCACTCATAGCCCTTTCCCCTAAACTGCAACGAAACTACAATCATTGATACCTGACACTCTCTCACACTCATAAAATTTATGCCCTACTTGATTTCACATAATACCTAAAGCTTTAGTCGCGGTATAAAGTAGTTTTTTACCGCCAGATTTCTGCTTTATATATTCAAGACGATATTGGTTAAATTGTCTACTAAGTAAAGGTGAGAAAAATCTCCTGTTACCTTTTTTAATCTCCCTTCCTTGACTTATGAAGATAAGTAATTAAGCCTATTTCAAGATGTAGTCATCGCTGCTTTAAGACTTTGACAAAATTCGGAGATGGCATTGAGTCCCTGTTGTGGTGTGCCTTCTGCCAAACGTTTTACAAAAGCACTGCTTACTATAACTGCATTATCTCCCCAAGCTCGTACCTGACGAGCTTGTTCTGGTTGGGAAATACCAAAGCCTACACCTATTGGCTTAACAGTAATACCACGTATCTGTTTAGGTAAATCTGACACTCGCGGTTCCATTTGCGTTCATCGCATTCCTGTGACACCCGTGACGCTGACCAAATAAATAAGTCCTTGGGAAGAGCGAGCAATTGCTTCTATCCGTTCGGATGAGAAATAGCTGTCATTAGTCACTAGTCCTTTGTCAATAGTCACTATAACTAAAGACAAAGGACAAATGACAAATTTACACCTGAGATTGTTCTTGTTGTTCTATCTCGCCTTGAATCTTCGCGAGTTCTTCGGGTGTGAGTTCTTCCAAACGCTTTTGGAAATAGGCTTCTTCATATTGTTCCCGTTGTTTGTGGTAGGTCATTTTTTTTCCCACCGCACGGAAAGCATAGGTCAGCAACCAGCCAATCAACCCAACAAATAATAAGACTTGGCTCCAAGTACCAGCTTCCAAGCTATCTATGCCTACTAGTCGTAGTAAGACATATGCCAAGCCACCTGCAACAAAAATGCCCAAGCCAATTCCGATAGCGTCTATGCGTCGCATGAGAGTTATGACCTACCAATTTTGTTAAACTTCAATTTGGCGCCGTCGGGGTCGCAAGTTGACAAACGGCGATAGGAGCAACAAACCAGGGAAGAAGAAGAATACTAAAAAGTACATAAAGCCACGTTCCACAGAGCTAGCCACATACCAGCGTAGGTTTAAGTAAAGCAGGACAGCTGCTGGTACTACAAGAAGATAAGCTCCAGCCAAAATCAGATACAGTAGGGCTACAATCATAGGTTCTTAGTTCTCAGTCAAAAAGACCTGTTGGTGCATTTGTTTCTCATGATAGGCTGAATGCCTGGATACTTGGAAGCATTGCCGTCCTTATTCAAGAATGAAGATTGAAAAAATTGCTGACACACCTTTTGTTTTGTGATCCATTTTCCAAATAGAATGCTATAATCATCAATCAGTGCCGTAAAGCATACGAGATAAGTAGTTGAGTCAGCATCTGCAGGGAGTGCGACATGAAAATGTAAGACGCAAGTCAAGGAAGCATAAAAGCGCAGTCTTAACTCAAGAATCTCAAGTTTTATGGCGTAAATAGCGTCAAATTGGACAAAAAACACATTTGATGCTGGAATAGATGAGGAGGATATTTGCTGCCTCCACAAAACAAGTAACTCCCAAAAATATCAGGGGGGTGTGGCGGAATGGTAGACGCTACGGACTTAGGAAACTGAGCCTTGATGGAGAAATCCACCAAGTGACCGCTCTCAAATTCAGGGAAACCTAAATCTGGTAACAGACATGGCAATCCTGAGCCAAGCCGATGAAAGTGCTAAGTACTGAGTCATGAGTGTGAAGTCAATTCAAAACTCACAACTCACATCGGAAGGTGCAGAGGCCCGACGGGAGCTACCCTAACGTAAAGTCGAGGGTAAAGGGAGGGTCCAATTCTCAAAGCCTTGCTAGGTGGTTTGACCTGATAGGCAACAGTGAAAGCTGTGGGAGAATGAAAATCCGTTGACCGTAAAAGGTCGTGAGGGTTCAAGTCCCTCCACCCCCACTTGGAAAATTCACGCATTCAATCAGAATTCAACAAAGAATGCAAGATTGAAAAAAGACGGTGCATGCTGCTCAAAATTCAGGACTAAAAGAGGCGTTCGTCGAGCCAAGCTAAGCCAGCACCACCAGTTTCAGCTAGAATGCTGACCAGACGATACAGACCCGTCGCGCTAATGATGACCGCAGGAGGAAAGTGCTGCTGTAAGAGTGCGATCGCAGTTGCTTCAAAGACGCCTAAGCCACCAGGTGCTATTGGAACCACCAACCCTAGCAACCACGCGAAACTAAAACCACCAAGCAATAAAGGAATTTGACTTAAGTTTAAAGGACTTAAGGCAAACAAAGTTAATATAAAGCCTGTACCGCGCAGTGCCAAAAAGCCTAATTCTCCTAGCAAAGGTCGCAGGGGATATTTTTCAAGACTCAAGGGAACTGGTTGCAGGGTGTTGGAAGCAGACTTTTTTGCCTTCATGCGCTGCAACAGGCGAGTTGCTTTATTCAAAAACCTAGGATGTAAAACACAAAGTACTCCTAATAAACCCACTAGTTGTGCTATGAATAGAGTAAGAGCGGTTTTTGCGGTTATAAATTGGCTGCCGAGTAGGACAATAATTAAAGCAGCTGCTGCCATCAGTAGTGGTTCTAGCAACACACTCAGGGTAGCTGCGCCAGGAGAAACGTTTGCATTTTTCGCCGCCATAATTCTTCCGTAGTAATGCCAGATATTACCTGGTAAATATTTGGCAATATTTGTTTTTAGGTAAACTTGAATGAACTCTGACGAGCAGACAGGTTGATTTAATTCTTGAAGAACCCAAACCCATACCCAACCAGCCCAAGTATGTGCAAGTAAAGTGATACCTGTTGCGATCAAAAGAATTGCCCATCCTACTGCATCAATGTGAATGGTAGCGACTTCTTGCCAGTTATCCTTAAGAGCTTTTGCCAAAAAAAACAACGTTCCACCTAAAATCAGCCAGCGTAAAATTTGCTTCATCATTTTGGTAATTTAACTTATAATTTTGCCTCATGACTGAATACATCAAATCATATGGTGAATCAGCTACGTATCCCAAGCTTTCAGCAACAATTGTTAAGGTGTTGGTCTAATTTATGTATGCTTTTTGACCAAGGAGTTTTATAAATTAATAAAAAAAATATGTGAATTTATTAAGTTTTTCTTCCTTTTAGTATTTCCTCTGTTTACAAAAAAGTATAGGAGCATATAATTCAGCATTTATTTTTTATCCTAAGATATTAGCTTAAATAAATATACTGAAAACCCTTAAAATGATACAATTATGATTCTTTTACATCTTGATATTACCTCTCATAAATTGATAACTAAATATTCATACACTATATAAATCAACGCAAGCAAATTAAAAACTAATTATAGGAACTTATATCTTTCTAAAGTTAGATAGTAAGAGCAAGAAAATACTAATAAATATGTGACCTTCGCTAGAGGCATCCTTTGCTCTTGCCTTTGTAGTCTTAAGAATTGTTGGTCAAATATTAGAAAATTCAAGCAAGCAAAAAATTTACTCTTTAACAGAACTTTACATAACTGTTGAGCAGAAAATTTTGCTTGTTGGAAATATTTTGCTTGTTTGTAGTAGAAAGGAGGAATTGGTGAACAGTTTAACTGCTTTTATAAAGAAACTGCGGCTCCGTCAAATTGTGACCGTATTTTTAGCTGGGCTATTGTTGATAGTAAGTACGGCTTGTGGTAATGGGGCAAATAGTCAGGGTGCAAATCCAAATAATCCTGCTGTGCAAGCTGGCGGTGCAAATAATCCCTATAAAGGTGGTGGGGACAAATACACAGACCTAAAGATGTCTAAGTCTGGACGCGACCAAGCTAGCTTAGAGCTTAATTCACAATTGCTAATCGCCACTGCTGTTAATAAAGAAGGGAAGCTTTACCCAGGTGCTGAAACACCAGAGGGTAGAGCCTACAAAGAAGCAGAATTGCCCATCAAAACTGAGAAAAACATAGAGAAGCCAGAACCAGGTGGTTTAATTCAGCGCGAATCAAATATAGGCGAGCGAGCTAAAGACAGACTTGATACTGTTGGGAAAGCATTTCAGGATGCTTCAGGCTTTTTGAAAGAAAAGGCAGATGAAGCATCTGCAAGACCAGAATTGCAAAAGAATCCAGCAGTGGGTAAATAGAAAACATTTTTTGGATTTTGGATTTGAAGTAAGTCCGTCTGTGTGTTGAGATTCTTTGCTAAACTGCGTTCCGTGCTGTGCTCCGCGTAGAGGCACGGAGCGTGCCTTCTTGTCATAGTGGAGCAACGCTTACAGAATGACATCCAGAAATTTTTGACTTTTGCAAGCAGTATCAAGAAGTATAATGTTTGACTGTGCCATACAAACACAAGGAGTCGTACTATGAAAAAAGTGGTTACTTTTTTAAAAAACATTCGTCCGTTCAAACTGTTAACAACTTTTTTGGCGGGAATGATCCTATTTTTTACACAAGCTTGCAATTCTGTAACTGCAACAACCCCTAGTCAAACTGCACCTCGTCAAACTGTACCTCGTCAAATTATAGGAGAGGAGCAATCTGCACCTCCTAATTCCGAAGTGTATGTTCCAAAAGGAACTAACGTGCTTTCTCCCGTTGAAGGTGGGATGAACAACTTTAGTGATGTAGACCCCAGAGATCAAGGAGCCAATGTAAAAGCTAAAGCTGAGGCTCTTAAGCAAAATGCTGAACAAAACGTCATTGACGAAACAAGCAACATAGGAGAAAATACCCGCCGTATTCTCGATAAAAAAGGGGAGAACGTTGAAGATTTAGGCAAGAATCTACAGCAAAATGCTCAAGAGACCGCAGACAAAGCTGGGAGCAGCGCTACTGATTTTGCACGGGGAGCTAAGAAAGGAATTGAAAATATCCAAGAAAACACCAGCAATGCTGCTAAAGGCTTGGTAAAAAATGCTCAGGGTGCAGCTGAGGATGCAAAGGACAATGCTCAGAGCACTGCTGAGAACGCAGGCAATGCAGTGAACAGAACTGTTAAAGAGGCTACTAACGAGAAAGGTAAAGAAAGAGATAAGGTTAGTGCTGGAGATACAGCCACAAATCTAGCACAGACAGGTCAAGGGGCAATTGAAAACGCTGGGGACTTTGTGCAAAAAAATGCAAATCAACTTGTAACCAGTGCCCAAGAAAACTTGGAAAAGGCAGGTAACGCCATCAAGGATGCTATTGATTAGTTCATAATCAATCTACCCTTATACGTCCCCGAACTGGAATGGGGCTACATAAACAAAGCCCACCTCGGTGGGCTTTTTCGTTATTAGTCCGCGTTGCCTAGAGGGGTTAGAGGTTGGGATTTAATTTTTTGTGTGTACCAATTGTGCAGTCCTAGCCGCTGAATTTCTCGCCAGGGAATATTATGTTTTCGCGCTAGTGTTGCACAGTCTTCGTATTCTGGCTGCACGTTAGCTATCACTTTCTCTTTTGCTGATCCTGTCCATGCTACTTTGATGCGTACAACACCATATTCAGTTTCTACGTGTTGAATTTCCCGTTGGAGAATAGCACGTTCCTGAGTCGAACGACGAATTCCTAGAGTTGTTGTTTCGCGAAATAAAACTGCTTCACAGCTGTATAGATTTTCTGGATGGCAGATAACAGTCAGCAAAATTCCTGGGCGGGATTTTTTCATCCCCACAGGCTGAGTGAAGGCATCCAAAGCACCAGCAGCAAACAATGCCTCAAACACATAGCCTATTACCTGCGGACTCAAGTCATCAATTTGGGTTTCTAAAACTGAGATACTTTCCAAAGTTGGGCTAGTATCGCTGGCAACGGAAGTTAGTTTATCTGTTACATCCGTGACTAAATTCGTTGCTTCACCTAACCATAGGCGCAAAATATTGGGAAGAGGTAGATGAATTGAACCAGCTCCGAGTCCTACTTGTTTAACGGTCATTGAGAGTGGAGAACCAAAGTCTATAGCAAGGGTTGTTGCAATGGCAGCTCCAGTTGGTGTTACCATTTCCCGTTCAATGCCGTTACTGTATACTGGACACCCCCGCATTTCCCATAACTTCAATACTGCTGGTACTGGTACTGCCATCTGACCATGCGCCGCCCGCACTGTTCCCCCACCCGTTGGTAGTGGCGAGCAGTATAGTAAAGGTAATCCGTTATGATTGCTCTCGATACCTAACCAATCTAAACCCAAACAAGTGCCGACAATATCGACAATTGCATCAACAGCACCTACTTCATGAAAGTGAACTTTTTCTGGTGCAACACCGTGTACTGCCCCTTCTGCGACTGCTAGCTGCCGAAATACTGCCAAACTCCAAGCTTGTGCTCGTGATGGCAACCTAGCTTTCAGAATCATCCCCTCGATTTCGGGCAAGTGGCGTGCGCGATGGTGCGTGTGTTCGTGGTCATGGTGATGATGGTCGTTTACTAAATCCACATAAACTTTAGTAGCCTGTTGACCATTACGCTGGACAAGTTCTGCTCTCAATTGATACTCATGCTTAATCCCTAACTCGTTGAGTTTTTCAGTTAAATACTCTAGGGGAACACCTAAACTGACCAAGGCTCCCAGACACATATCACCGGAAATACCCGTCGGACATTGAAGATAAGCAAGTTTAGTCATAATTTAGTCATTAATCAGTTGTTAATTGTTTGTTAGTTGTTAATTGTAGAGACGCGCTATGGCGAGCCAGCGCTATGCAGGAGGGTTAGCCCGCTCTCACAGCGACTGACGTCGCGTCTTTACATTAGTTAGTTGTCAAAAAATCCGAATAACTACTAACCTCCTCTCCCACGTTTATGGCAAAAATTTTCCAAGTTCATCCTGATAATCCTCAAGTCCGGCGTATAGAGGAAATACAAGCAGCGCTGCAACGTGGCGCAGTGATGCTTTACCCTACGGATACAGTTTATGCTATTGGTTGTGATTTAAATGCCAAGTCGGCGGTAGAACGAGTGCGACAAATTAAACAGCTGGCAAATGATAAACCACTGACATTTTTGTGTCCCTCACTTTCTAATGTAACGACTTATGCTTATGTAAGCGACACAGCTTATCGGATTATGAAAAGCTTAATACCAGGCTCGTATACGTTTTTGCTACCTGCTACCAAGTTGGTGCCACGGCTGGTGCAAAATCCTAAGCGGAAAACCACTGGAATTAGAGTGCCAAATCATACCGTATGTACGGCTTTATTGTCAGCGCTGGCAAATCCGATTATCTCGACTTCGGCACATTTACCACCGGATGATGAGATAGATGATCAGTCCAATGGGATGAAACATGAACCTGATTTATCGCGGGTAGAGCTATTTGACCGTTTAGACAAATTGGTAGATGTGATTGTGGACACTGGCGAGGAACCCAAGTATGAAGTTTCTACCATTTTGGACTTAACAGGAGAAAGACCAATGATTGTGCGGCAGGGTTTAGGCTGGGAAAAAGCAGCGGCATGGGTATAAGGATTATACATCACACGTTCAGCCCTCAATTTCGCAAAAAGAGAGTAAATCCCTCCAGTTTTCAGATTGTCATATTCATAACGTAGGGAGCGGGTATCACTTAAATCGGGATAAACCTTGGAGTAGCAAGGGTTAGGGAGACTTTTGGCTCATGACGGATATCCATGTGCCAGTCCCTTTTTAGGGACTTGTGAAAAAACCGACACACTGCCAACACTGTAACTTTTTCGGATCTTTTACAGTCATATGTGTGAGCAGTGCTGACGGCGACTCTGAATGGATGAAAACCATAGAAGAGATTCGCCTACTGAGGCTTGCCTCGGCAGTGCTGTCTTGTGCATTGTCGTTACGGTGCAATACCACTTCTAAAAAAGTCATGGAAGCAAACCTTGCCAATCTACCCGCGTCTACGCCCTCCTGTAACCGCCACGTTTCGGCTGAACAATTGCCAGATTCTAATGCTGATGCTCTAGTACAACTGCTGTGTAAGGAAATGCAAGCTCAGGTGCAAGCAGCGCCTAGGTGTGTGCAAACTGTAGCAAAGCGCATAGCCAAAGAAGTGGAACGCATCTGCAATAAAAGCTCCCGTATCCAAACATCAGGACAAATCAACTCTTGGCTGCTTACTTTGGCAAAGCATCGGTTACAAAAATGCCTACGTTACTATCAATTGGGTTCAAAAAAAGGTCGCGTAGAATTACATAGCCAATTGGGTGCAATTGTTTACCGTCACATTGCTACATCAGGCTCCGAGTTAGGGTTTGAGGCTCGTTACAACCTAATAGAAGATTTCCTACAGGCATTCTATTTAGAAGCGATTAAGGCTTTCCGGCGGGAAAACGAACTACCTGAGGATTACACTCCGCGCATTCAGTTGGAACTAGCAGAATACATGGCGTTTACAGAGCAATATGCTAAGCGCCGCATCAACTTACCTGCCGGTGCTAATCAGCAATTAATTATATTACGTGCCCAAGGTTTTGCCCGTCGTCTACCCCAAGAAACAACTGTCGATATCGAAAGGGCTGTTGAGTCCGCCAAGAGCGAAGAAGCAGAATCTTATCAGCGCAACTCAGCAGTTCAACAAGTTCGCTCTCAAATGATTGCACAACCTAAATTCGATCTTGCTGAAGATTGCGAACGCGATCGCATCGTTTCAGAATTAGTGAAATATTTAGAAGCCCAAGGTCAATCTGACTGCATAGATTATCTATCATTAAAACTTCAAGACCTTTCAGCACCAGAAATCGACCAAATTTTGGGTTTGACTAGCCGCCAGCGCGATTATCTGCAACAGCGTTTTAAATATCATGTAGAAAAGTTTGCCAAGCAACACCAGTGGCAATTGGTACATCAATGGTTAGGCGCAGGTCTAGAACACAAGTTGGGTTTATCCTCTCAACAGTGGGAAAGATTTTTGAGCCAACTTTCTGAACAGCAGCAGCAAATCTTGCAGCTAAAAACAGCAAAACACAGTGACCAAGCAATAGCCAAAACAATCAAATGCACCCCTAAACAGCTTCAAAAGCGCTGGACTCAAATGTTAGAACTTGCATGGGCTATCCGCAACGGTAACACTGAAATACAGGTAAGCTAAAGTCGGGATGCATTGCATCAACACCAACGCAATGTTATCCAATTTTCCAGACTTTATCCTGTTTGTTTAAATGTTAAATATAAATTATTTCTTCCTCCCTACAACTAAAAAATCTACTTATCTACTCACCAACAGATTTTTTCCCTTCTCTTCACCCCACCTCTGGGGAATAGAGAGGGGACAAACGGGGAATACCAGGGTTGAAGAGTTATCAAATGTTGCAGCAAAAAGTGAATGATTTTTAGGAGAGAGGCTATAATTTTTAGTTAACTTTTAATTTGAAATATTTAGAGATCATGACTCCAGGTGGCAGAGCAAATCAGTCTGGCAACGTTCTGGAAAGAACTGTAGAAGGAACCTTGTCAGGGCATGGATATAACCTAGTCAGCGATAATTTACCAAAAAAGCAGCGTTTGGGATATCTTATAAACTGCACCAGCCTTTCAAAACGATATGCACGACAGGTTTACATAGGACCTGGAATTTATGGGACTGATATTTATGTAGACTTTTATATCATTGGTTCAGCAGCAATTCCTTCTGGTTTAATCATTGAATGTAAATGGCAACAAAGTGGTGGCTCTGTTGATGAAAAACTCCCTTATGTTAACTTGAATATTCAGAACTGCTATCCAGCACCAGCTATTGTTTTAATTGACGGCGGAGGAATGAAACCGAAAGCAATTACTTGGTTAAGAACTCAAGTAGCTCACAATCAAAATTTATTAGCAGTTCATAACTTAAGTACTTTTATTGCTTGGACTAACAATCATCTTTAAGAGAATACGAAGTTACTAATACTTCGGTAATTTTTCCCCGTTTTTTAGCATTGGAATTAATTGCCCTTACTGCTGATATAGTGTGTATATTAAACTCTTTATAAATGTTGCGAATAAACGAAGTATCTGAATTAGATAGCATCACTTTTACACCACGCTCTGCGAGTTCTACGAACACATCTCTTAGTCGAATTTGCTCATTTTGATTAAAGTTATAACGACTATATGATGTAAAATTGCTGGTAGTACTTACTGGATAATAAGGTGGATCAAAGTAGACAAAATCTTGAGCGGTAGCATAATTTAGCACTTCTTCAAAGCTTCTTACTTCTATCTCTGCTGATTGCAAAGCAACTGATGCTAAAGATAAGCTAGAGACATCACAAATATGAGGTTTTTTATATCTGCCCATCGGCACATTAAATTCACCTTTAGAATTTTCTCTGTAAAGACCATTAAAACAAGTTTTATTTAAATATATTAAGCGAGCAGCTTTTTTAAGTTCACTCCTCTCAGTTGTCGTTCTCATCCTGTAGTAATAATCTTTACTATGTTGATATTCATGCTCTTTGAGAAGGCTGATTAATTCATCAACATTGTTCTTTACACACAAATAAGTGTTAATTAATTCTGCATTAATATCAGTCAAAATAGCTTTGGTTTGTTGGCGCTCATGCAGATAGAAAAAAACAGCGCCTCCACCTAGAAATGGCTCATAGTAATTTTTGAAATAACTAGGGAAATAGGGGATGTATTGCTGAATTAATCTGCTTTTACCTCCAGCCCATTTTAAAAATGGACGTGGTAAGTTTTGCTTGGAGATTTCACTTAACATCTAACTGAAACTTAATTGACTAGTTATAGCCATATATAATTAACGAATTATATATTATATTAAATCAGTAATTTGCTAATGTATAGATTACAATTTAAAATAAACAAAGTTATCAAAACAAACGTATAGTTTATAACAAGGTAGTCTAAATCTAGATGTTTGACGGATTTTGGAATAACGTTCTTCGCTACTTCCGCTATTTCATTACGACGCTCTTAGGCGTGTTCTTAAATGCTTTTGCGCCCTTGATACCGCTTTTTCAACGCCCAGTCACCTTGATAGCTATCTTAGGCTTTTTTGCAGGTACTTTGGTCTTCATCAGTCTCACGCTGCGTGCAATGCTTGGCTTGAGTACAATTTAGACTATGACTGTAGTGGGAGGTGTACTCCCCTAACAAAGTCGTATTTATTGTAGTGTGTAGTAGATCCTCTGTGAGGAGACGAATTTTTATGGCTACAAATCGCCGCGTTTCCCGCGTTGCTGAATTAATAAAACGGGAAGTTAGCCAATTGTTACTCAACGGCATCAAGGATGACCGTGTGGGGACAGGAATGGTAAGCGTTACTGATGTTGATGTGTCTGGAGATTTGCAACACGCAAAAATCTACGTCAGTATTTATGGCACAGAGGAAGCCAAGGCAGAAACAATGGCAGGTTTAAAGTCGGCGACTCCTTACGTCCGCAGCGAACTCGGTGCGCGGGTGCGTCTGCGTCGGACACCAGAGGTGGTATTTATCGAAGACCGTTCTATAGAACGCGGTAATCGGGTACTGTCGCTCTTAAACCAACTCCAGCAAGAACGTCAGCCAGATTTTATCGCTGAGGAAAATCAGGACAACTTCAATGAAGATGAGGAATATTCGGCGAAAGATTAAGTAACATAAACAACAATTAGTTAACGTGCGTCAGCCAAACCTTTTACAGACGCGATTGTTTCGCGTCTGTTTAAATATGCCTAATACATAGCGCAGGGATAGGGCAGTTAAAATATACTCTTTAATTTACTTGTCCTTTTGTGTCTACTCCAAAATGCTTGGGGTTTACAAAACTCAATTTTGACCAAAGAAAGTACTCAGAACGCAGAACTCAGTAGTCAGAATAACAAGCATGGTACAAGCCCCCAACTCCGTTATGGAAAGAAGAAAAAAGATTTGTTTCGAGACACGTAGTGCGACGAAACAACAGAGAAGTTGCAACGAGGGAAACCCTCCGGGCAAACTGAGCGCAAAGCGCACGCACTCGCGTTCGGAGCGTCCTTATCAAATCCCCTGAATTTATTTATGGGGATGTATTCTGTATTCTGCGTTCTGTGTTCTGTGTTCTGGGTTCTTCTTAAGAGTTGACAGGGTGTAGGGTGTGGGGTGTGGGGTATAGTACAAATTCCTTTCCCTACACCTAATATAGGCAAAATACCTTTCGCCTCTACACCCTGCCCTTAAGCGTCAATTTTTGCGTAGCTAACTCTAGATGCTGTCCCTACTCATACTGGTTGTGTTGGGTTTTGCCTTTTTGAATGAGTGAATTTTAAACTGCCTATGCTGCCCGATATAGATAAACTCTCCCTAGCCGAACAAGTCGCCCAGATGGTGCTTGTTCGTGCCTCTGGTTTTTTATTTGACCACCAAATTCAGTATCCTGTCTGGGAACCACAAGCAGCAACACTCCAACACTGGGTGCAAGATTTGGGCGTTGGTGGAGTGATTTTACTGGGGGCTAGTGCTGGGGAATTAGCTATCAGAATACAACAATTGCAGAATTGGGCGAAAATTCCTTTACTCATATCCGCTGATATCGAAGAAGGTGTCGGACAGCGCTTTGAAGGGGCAACTTGGTTTCCACCACCAATGGCACTGGCCGCTATTTTCCGCAAAGACCAAAAGTTAGGTTTACATTATGCCGAAAAAATGGGAGCCATCACTGCAAAAGAAGCCTTAGCCATCGGCATTAACTGGGTATTAGCTCCCGTGGTGGATGTGAACAATAATCCTGATAACCCTGTGATTAACGTTCGCGCCTTTGGCGAAACTCCTGATGAGGTGAGTCAGTTGGCTTGCGCTTTTATTCGTGGTGCAAAAACTCATCCTGTCCTCACAACGGCAAAGCATTTTCCTGGACACGGCGACACTGCTGTTGATTCTCATCTACATTTGCCTGTCATCCCACACTCCACAAACCGACTCGTAGAAGTGGAATTGCCACCTTTTGCTGCTGCAATCGCCTCGGGTGTGGATACAGTTATGAGCGCTCACCTACTGATACCGAGTTGGGATGAAGAACTCCCAGCAACCTTGTCACAGAAGATATTAACAGGGCAGTTACGCCAAAAACTGGGGTTTGAAGGCTTGATCACCACAGATGCCTTGGTTATGGGTGCTATTGCCAACGGCTATGGGGCTAACGAAGCTCCTGTGATGGCTGTGGAAGCAGGTGCTGATATTTTGCTAATGCCTGTTGATCCCGAAGGGGCAATCAATGCTGTGTGTGCGGCGGTTGAAAGTGGTCGGATTTCGCGAGCGCGCATTCGTGAGTCTGTGGAGCGTATTTGGCAAGCAAAGAGCAAAGTTTCCCTCGAACCAGTGAGTCCCACAAACTTTGTGGAACGTACAGCACAAAATGACGCTCTCAACACCACTGCTGAGATTTTGCAACAAAGCCAAATTATTCATGGCTCTCTACCTTTAGTATTAGAGAAAGTTATAACCGCAAGAAAACTCAATCATGATTCTCCAGCGGATTTTCGCAACCTAATTGTGGTGGACGACATCTTTTTATGTGATTTTTTGAACAAACTCGCACCAGCAATAACACTGCCAAATCAGATGGGATATAAGACTCAAATCATTGATTGCCAGACTCTAGCTATTAGCAACTTAGAGGCACATCATCCTACCTTGCTACAGATGTTTATCCGAGGAAATCCCTTTCGCTCAAGTGCAGGACTTACTAAGGCAGCAGAAGACTTATTTAAGAAATTATTAACAAGTAAGGACTTACAAGCTTTTGTATTGTACGGTAGCCCTTATGTAATGCAGCAGTTTATACCCTTGCTTGGGGCGGAGATTCCAGGCATCTTTTCCTATGGACAAATGCCTGCAGCACAAGACAGCGCTTTACGTACTTTGTTTGGTATGTAACTAATCTGTCAAGTGAAGACTTCTCGTCTTGCAAAGCAGTGGCTAAATATGGTGAGTGCTAATCAGAGACTAACCAAACAAATCTCTCAACAACATAAGCAGGATAAATCAACTACCCTAATTTATTTATATGCAATACAATGTTAGCCAATGTCAGAGTTTGTTGATTTTCTTAATATTTCTTCATATAATTTGAGGATATGTAGCGTCAAAATGAAAATAGTTCCGTATATAAAACTACAAAATCCAAACAGCTAGTTTCTATTTCTAGCAATGTTTGATCCTAATCAATTTTGGGAATACTACTTACGTGTTAAATTGTGAGCAAAAACCATGAGTGTGAATACGGTGCCTTCTATCAGTTACTACTCTTTAGACGTGATACAAGATGAAGCACGCCGACTGGTGCAAAAGGGATTGGTGAGCAGACAGCAACCAATTTATACCTTGTGCCAATATATCCCGGCTAGAGAGTGGGTATGCATTGAATGCGAACTGGAAAAGTGTGATTTCTTGCTGCGCGATCGCATTGCCGATCTGATTGGTCGGGAAGAATGGGAAAACGACTAGTCAGTTTTTGATTTTGGAATGGGAATCTATTTTGGAGTATTAGACAACAAGAGATTTAACGCTCTATTTGAAGGATCATCTCTGCTTTTTATAAACCTTTCCCAGTCCAAAATGTCAAATATCCCATCTAGCGATCAATACAAAAGTGTTTTCTTGAAATTTCTAGGATACATCTGCTTTGCAGCCATTCGTGAAGTCAGTGTTGGAAGTGTGGTTGCACGTCGGGTGTAATGACTTTAGGGTGTAGATACCATATTTAGGCGTGTTAATTCCGGAGCAGTTTAATGTAAGAAACTGCTCCGGTAATTTTTTATGTTTTACAATGTATGGATTAAGTTACCCTACTTGCTCCAGGTACTGGTTGATATCTTCAATGACGCGGGTCAGTTCAACTTCTGTTGTCAGGCGAATGGTAGCATCGCGGACGGTCAACAGGAGTTTCGCAGCAAAGGGAGTGGGCCAGATATTGGGATTACAAAAAATTTCTAAAAACACCTCTCCTGTGTAACGATATTCCATCGGACGTTGGGGACTAGGTTTACCGCCACCAGAGGTTTTAGTGGCGACAGCTTTAAGGCTTTGCATCAATTCATCCAGCGCTGCTTTGAATTCCCGTGCTGCTTCGGGTGAAAAACTAAAAGAGACAGAACCTTCTACTAGGTTCAGTGTTAGATGATTTCCGGGCATGAGCTATTTATCAAAACTTCTAGTTAACTCATGTTACCGGAATGGGTGGTCACACCCTTTGGGAAATTCAAGATTCAAAATCGAGAAGCGTCCTTCGCTTCTCGAAGTAATCTAAATTCAAAATCATTTTTCCCTTGATAAATCTGGGGGCTGAAAGTGATGAAAATATCTCTACTTTTAATGCGAAAAGATATATTTCCAGAGGGAAATCTATAGCTAATTTCCCGAGGCATCTATTCGATATAAGTTAAAAATATTCTCAACAAACCTCTGTTATTTGTTCATCTAACAGAGAGATAGAATCCTTCCTACCTAAGGATTAGAAAGATTTTTTACACTTTAAGTTTTACACTTAAATTTATATAACTTGATATAAAAAAATACTCTATGGCTCTAGATAACCGCGCCGCAGTCCGCAAGGTTTTAATTATCACCCTACTGCTGAACATATTTGTCATGGTATTAAAAGCAGTCTTAGGGACGTTGACAGGTTCTCTCAGCTTGCTAGCTGATGCTTTGCACAGTGTCACTGATAGCGCCAACAACATATTAGGATTGATTGCCAGTTGGTTTTCTTCCCCAAGACCTGATCGCGAGCATCCCTACGGACACCTAAAATTTGAAGCAGTGGGAGCGTTGGGAATTTCTGCTTTTTTGGGTATAGCCTGCTTTGAAATTCTCCAAGGAGCCATTGAACGAATCATCAGTGGTGGTAAAGAAGTCAAAATATCACCACCAGAGTTATGGTTGTTACTGATTGTGTTGGGCGTTAATATTTTCGTGGCGTTTTACGAACGCGGTGTAGGACAACGGGTTAGAAGCCCTATTTTGATTGCTGACGCCAAACATACAATGAGCGATATTTGGGTGACAATCTCTGTTATTGCTGGTTTGATTGGTGTGTGGCTGGGTTTTCAGTGGCTGGATTTGGTTTTGGCTTTTCCAGTGGCTTTGTTGGTATTTTGGAGTGGCTGGACAGTTTTGAAAGAAAATTTACCTTGGCTGGTTGACCAAATGGCGATCGCACCAGAAGCAATTTATGATATTGTCCTTTCTGTTCCTGGTGTCGTCAACTGTCACGATATTGCCTCTCGCGGTGTTCTCGGTCGCCAAGTCTTCATCGAAATGCATTTAATAGTAGATGCACCTGACGTAGAAAGTGCTCACCGCATCACTGAGGAAGTCGAAAGACGACTAGAAGAACGCTTCAACCCAGTCCGAATTTTGATTCACGTTGAACCACCCGCTTACCAGTCCAACCAAATTTCCTTTTGAAAGGCTGGTCATAAATTCAACCAAATTCAGTATACTTTCACCAACTGTTGCAAAGGGTGAGATATTGGCATTTTGCGATGCTGACGACGAGGTTGCCCCTGGATGGGTAGCAGCTATGGCTGAAGCACTCTGCTAGCACGATTTCGTGTGTGGTCTAAAGGACTTCTGGAAGCTTAATGAACCTTGGGTGGTAAAGTGCTATGAAGACACAGAGGGCAATGGAATTATGGAGCACCCATATCTGCCATTAGCAGGGCCTGAGGCTTTTAAACCGCTGATGTAGATGTCTTTCAGGTTTCTACATCGGCGGTTCAAAATCTAATTACTCCCATTCAATGGTTCCAGGCGGCTTAGAGGTGATATCGAATACCACTCGGTTAACGCCTTTGACCTCATTCACAATTCGATTGGAAATGACTTCTAGGACATCGTAAGGCACACGCGCCCAATCAGCGGTCATCCCATCTTCACTAGTCACAATCCGTAAGACGATGGGGTAAGCATAAGTCCGTTGGTCACCCATGACACCGACACTGCGAATTGGCAACAACACGGCAAATGCTTGCCAGTAGTCGTGGTATAAACCGCGTTGGTTAATTTCTTGACGCACAATCAAATCGGCATCGCGTAAAATTTCTAACCGTTCGGCAGTGATTTCACCTATAATGCGAATTGCTAAACCAGGTCCGGGGAAAGGATGGCGTTGCACAATTTCTTCTGGCAAGCCAATAGAACGCCCTACTTTGCGGACTTCATCTTTGAACAGTTTCCGCAACGGTTCCACCAGTTTGAATCGTAAGTCTTTGGGCAATCCACCAACATTGTGATGGCTTTTAATTTTCACTGCGACCCGTTCCCCAGTCTGCGGGTCAACGTTGGTATCAGCGGATTCAATAACGTCTGGATAAAGTGTACCTTGAGCTAGATAATCAAAAGGCCCAAGGCGTTTAGAAGTTTCCTCAAAAGTACTGATAAATTCGTGTCCAATGATACGGCGCTTTTCTTCAGGGTCAGTGATGCCAGAGAGCGCAGAAATGAATCGTTCCCTAGCGTTGACATACTCTACCGGAATGTGAAACTGTTCTTGGAACAGTTTGAGCAATCGCTCTGGCTCATACTTTCGCATAAAGCCTTGGTCGATAAATACACAAGTCAACTGGTCGCCAATTGCTTTATGCAGCAAGAATGCCAAGGTAGAAGAATCCACTCCTCCAGAAAGCGCCAACAGCACCCGTTTATCGCCGACTCTAGCGCGAATTTCTCGAATTGATTGTTCAACAAAAGCAGCTGTGGTCCAGGTAGGTTCGCACTCGCAGATATGGTATACAAAGTTACGTATTAAAGCTAGACCACCAAGAGAATGCACCACCTCTGGATGGAACTGGACACCGTAGAGTTTCTTGTTGTGCTCAGCAATAGCTGCACAGGGAGTATTTTCTGTATGTGCTAGCAATTCAAACCCTTCAGGCAGCAGAGTGACTGAGTCTCCGTGACTCATCCACATTGTCGTGCCATCTTCAACGTTGGTGAGCAAGTCTGTGGGATCATCTATATAGAGTGACGCTTTGCCATACTCACCTCGGTCAGCCTTTGCGACTTCCCCGCCCAGCTGTTGCACCATCAGTTGCATACCGTAGCACACACCTAGAATCGGAATTCCCATATTCCAGATTTCAGGGTCACAGTAGGGAGCGCTACTGTCATAAACTGAATTGGGACCTCCAGAAAAGATAATCCCTTTGGGATTAAGTTGACGTAATTGTTGAGCTGTGGTGCGATAGGAAAGGACTTCAGAATATACTTGAGTCTCACGAATTCGGCGGGCAATCAGTTCAGAATACTGAGAACCGAAATCGAGAATCACAATAATTTGACGATTAATTAGCCCCAAAGATTCAACTTCTTGAGGCGCTTGTTCTGTTAGTAGAGTCACCGCAGTATTCATGACAGGGAAGGTGTGAGTGTAATGAAAAATTGTTGCTCATCAGGTCTGGAACAATACCATTTCTCTGCGTTGTCAGGCTGGGATGGTAATACAAACCCTCCCCAAACGCGACCTTAAACGCGTCTGCCTAGCCCATAATATCTGTCAATGGTATTAAGAAGGAAAACTTACCTTAAAGTGGTAAAAAATTATAACTTGATTCTCGGTTCTTAAGATTATTCATAATAAGTTAACATAATTTTGCCATTAACGTACAAGCGGTTTTGCTTTTTACTGTAATAGGATTTTTAATAGACTCGCATAAGCGAGAATGATATTTTTTAGACTCCCACTTCTGACAATAAGACTTGCATATCGTCCCACGAAAGCCCTTGTTGGATGTAACGGGGTGCTTCAGGATTATAAGGACTTGCTACGAGGTCAATTGTGAGAATTTTTGCCTCATCTGGTAGCACAGGTACATCGGGATCGAATGCAGTTGAGCGCATCAAAGAACTGGAAAAGCCTCTAAAGATAGCAATTTGGTCTTGCTCATCCCCAATTTCCACTGTTACAAGCAGAACTTCTTGAGGGCGCTTGGCGGTGTATTGCTCCAAGCGCTTGCTAAGATTATTGTTCATTAAATCAAACTTGACAACTTCAGTTAAATAACACTCAGCACAAACAAAGTGCTGATTGGATACGGGCGTAATGCCTTGCGCCCATACTAAGTAATGATAGATTTGTAAGTTTGCCTAAAACTCCACTCAGCACTCATTACTCAGTACTCAGGACTATTTTGCTAAAAGCTATCAGCTTTTGGCTATTGCGGTGAAGCTGAACGTCCCTGCTTTCCTAGTTTGACGACGACGAAGTAGCTTAAGTAAAGTACATAAATGATTAAGCCAACAATGCCAAGAAAGCCGAGAAATCCTGCTTTGCTGTTGGCATGGAAATACTCTTTAAAAAGTAACGGTGCCTCGAACCAAACGCGACAATAGGGAGTGGCGATCGCTGTTTCAGAAAAAGCACAAACCAAAAAAGGTATAAAGCCAATTGCTCCCAAAATACAATACACGCTTGTAGCCCAGCGCCAGGAGGTGAAAAGCAACTTTAGAGGTCCATTTGGCTGATACTCAATTTCATCGTTGAGATCCACCCAGAACCACAGTGAAATCGGGATCAAGATCCGAGCCATCAGCCCTGAGATAAAACTAACTCCAAAGCCCCCAATTATCAAGTATAGGGTAATTGCTAGCAAACTCGATACTCGCCAGTAAATCATGAGCAAGCGTTGTATCGCTTCGGCTTTTTGTACAAATGCCCAAACTAGTAGAATTATGGGAATAATCACCGTGAATAACACTGCTAATCGGTAGTCCATCCAGACAAAGGGACGAAACCAGATTTCATTATTCATAGTTTTTTTTAAGATGATAAATCAAGAACTATAGTGAATAGTCAATAGGTGTGTGTTATTGACTATTCATTCTAAGACTATCTTCTCTCCTCTGTATTTAATAATGTCTAGAGAAAGAAATAGCCCTTCATTTGGCAGGATAACAAGAAAATCTCACTCGCTACCTGTCTTTCCCGTTTTTTACACAGGATGGAAAAAGGTTGGAGTGAGATTTTAGACAATAGCATCTTTAAGGTGCAAGATGTTCAGTCATACAGATTCTGATAACTTGCACAGCCGGAAACACAAGTGGTTGAGTTAATTTCTAATCTTCGTAAACCCTACACTCATCTGCTTCTGGGTTGGCATCACAGTATTGCTCAAGAGAGGTCTTGCGCTTAGATTGCTTCTGATGGGAGGCTTCAGCTTGCAGTTCTTCGACTGCATCCCAGGCTGCAGCACACTCAGCGGAGGTGCCACCTGAAGTATCGCAGACAGCACGAGCTTGTTCAACTTCTTGTTCGATTTGGTCTTGAATGTTAACTTTGTTCATTTCCATCATCTTGTTGTGTGTTTTCAATACAAGTATAGAAAAATTTCAAAAATGACAGTTTTTTTCCACCATCACTCCCCATTTTACTTTTGTTTCCCTAGAATTAGTCTCTTCAGTAGTTGGGGATGTACTCCATAACTAATACAGTAAACCGTACCATCAGTACTCTATTGATCTTTATCTTTTAAGATTTCACACTGTATCAGGCGAATATAAATCATACAATATTTTTTAGGCGCAAGTAGTAGGGTATGAGAGCCGTATCTTCCTGGGATGGACAGGTCACTAAATGGAGAGACAAAGGGCTTACATCAACTCGTATAGGATGCAAATGGTATTCCATACGGTAGAAATTAGAAAACGATTAGTCCAAAAAGAGAAAGAGTGTAAAACTCATGGCAGACCAAATGCAGTGGGCAAATGCCCTATCAACCCGTCCTTCTTTGGAAGCAGCTGTTGCAGATGTAGTACAACGAACCCTCTCGTCGTTAACAGCACCTGTTGATTTAGGGCTGGTATTCATTTCGTCTGCTTTTACAAGTGAGTATTCTCGACTCTTGCCCCTGCTTGCTGAGCAACTTTCAGTGCCTGTGCTCATTGGCTGTAGCGGTGGCGGTGTCATTGGCACAACTCAGTGGGGAAACACCCAAGAGTTGGAAGCACAACCCGCCCTAAGTCTGACTTTGACGCACCTACCACAAGTGAATGTTAAAGCCTTTCATATTGTTCCGGAAGAATTACCCGACTTGGATAGTTCGCCCGATGCTTGGATTGATTTGATAGGTGTGCCACCGTCACCTACTCCCCAATTCATCTTGCTGTCCAGTTCATTTTCCTCTGGAATCAACGATTTATTACAAGGAATAGATTTTGCTTATCCAGGGTCGGTAACAGTGGGAGGACAGGCAAGCGGCGACGGTATGGGAGGGCGTATCACCATATTTCATAATGACCAACTGTATAGGGAAGGAACCGTTGGCGTAGCTTTGAGTGGCAATATTGTCTTAGAAACCATTGTGGCACAAGGATGCCGGCCGATTGGTAAGACCTACCAAGTGACAAAAGGCGATCGCAACATCATTTTAGAACTGGATGAGCAAATACCGCTGATTGTCTTGCGAGATTTGATTGCCAATCTTAGTGATGAAGACCGGATGCTGGCACAGCACTCCCTGTTTGTTGGGTTGGCAATGGATGAATTCAAGCAAGATTTGCTCCAGGGAGACTTTTTAGTTCGTAGCATCCTTGGAGTAGACCCGACAGCCGGGGCAA
Source organism: Mastigocladopsis repens PCC 10914 (assembly GCF_000315565.1). NCBI lineage: Bacteria > Bacillati > Cyanobacteriota > Cyanophyceae > Nostocales > Symphyonemataceae > Mastigocladopsis > Mastigocladopsis repens. Next base: position 5,803,427 of record NZ_JH992901.1, read on the forward strand.
TTGCCATTGCAGACTATGTTCGACCTGGACAACGTCTGCAATTCCACCTGCGCGATGCTCAAGCCTCTGCTGAAGACTTGGAATTCCTTCTGGAGAGTTATCAAAAACAACGAGCCTCAGAACCCTCTGCTGTCGGTGCGCTGATGTTTTCCTGTTTGGGGCGAGGTGAAGGACTCTACGGAAAAGCCGACTTTGATTCTCAGCTATTTAGGCGCTACCTCCAAGATATCCCCTTAGCAGGCTTCTTCTGTGGCGGCGAAATCGGTCCTGTAGGTGGCAGTACTTTGCTACACAATTACACCTCCGTATTTGGAATTTGCCGCACACTGGGAAATAGGGAGTAGGGGAAGTAGGGGGAGTACGGGAAGACACATCAATCTCTTTATCTGCCTCTCATCCCCCATCTTCCTTAAAGCAACAACGTAGTATTATTATCAACAAGCGATGGAGTACCGCTAGGAGCGATGCTCCCAAAGGGAGCCGCCCAAAGGGCGATCGCGCCATAGTTCTCAAAGTAGCGACGCACTTCTGGTGGAAAGTGGGGATAATCAAAAAAAGCATCTCCATCGGCAATATTTGCCCAGAACTCGCGCAGACTAGGTGCTAGTTCTTTTGCCTGTGATAATGGTAGGTTTAAGGGAGGTAAAGTCAGCAACTTGACTAGGAAAGGAAAACTGCGATCGCCCATCCATTGCCGTGAAGTTTGTTGCAAGTTAGGAAAATCAGGTACTGATTCCACGCGATAGGACAAAATTTGTAACCAGTCCCTACCAAGGTTATCTTGATGAAACTCTAACACCCGGTAAGGGTGAGGATAGCTCACTAGAGAACCTGTTGTTATATCGTAGACTCCTTCTGAATAAGCAACATCTTGAACGTGTAAGTGTCCCGTGAACACTAGCCTAACGCTGTGTTGCCGTAGCACCTGCAAGAGTTCTGGTGCATTTTCTAACATATAGCGATTTGCTATTGGGTGGCGTGACTGATTGGGCAGATGTTCGACTACATTGTGATGCACCATGACTAACACAAATTCATCACTAACTGCTGCCAGCACCTCTTCTAACCACCGTAGCTGTTGGGTATCCAAACATCCTATCTGCTGCCCTTGGTCGTCAAAAGAGTTAGAATTCAGACCGATGAGCCTAACACCCGGCAATAACTGACAAGTGTAGTACAGATGGTCGGTATTGCTATAGCCAAACTTATGGTAATAGTAGGGAAAGTCGGAGACGGCAATTGATTGCTCATCTGCCATGACAACGGGAACATCATGATTGCCAGGAACAACGTAGGCAGGAAAAGGGAGTTTTGCCAAGCGTTCTTGCAACCACGCATGGTTATCTGGTTCACCGTGCTGAGTTAAGTCTCCTGGTAGCAACAGAAAATCTAGATTAAGTTGTGTTAAATGTTCCAGTACCCTTTCAAAGGCAGGGATGCTGACTTCCACCAAATGAAAACGACTGGGATGATTCCAGATTGTATGGGGAAGCGCTATGTGCAAGTCGCTGATGACAGCAAAGCGAAAATTTGAAGTCATTGATGTAATAACAATCTTAAAAGTAGGGTGTAAAAAACTCTTTTTAGAAAGAGTATAACCCTTACCTCTTCATGCTGCGTAGCTGCAATATCGCTTAATATTTGTACACAAAATTTGTGAGTGAATGAAATAGGTTGCCACAAATAAAGTTAACTCGTTCAGGCTAAGATTAGCCATTAATCATGAGTCATTGGTAAGAGTTTCAGGTGTTTTTACATTTCTTAACGTAGTTCTGTTTATTTCTACTCATAGGACAACTTATCTGAATAAAGTACAGATTTATCTGTGATTCATTATTTCTTTATGTACCTTACCCAATTGCAAGCCGCTATATCTACTTACAGCACATTGCAAGTAAAAATATATAAAAATATATTGGTGATAATCTGTTTGTCATCGCAGAAGGGAAACCATTTTCGCGCTTAGTATAGCCTTTGCTTGATCAGTCTGTCTCAGGGGATACTTAACAAGCAAAATTTGATGAAATCCTCGGTTGACAAATGTCATATTTAATGATTGGAGAGACTATTTTGGCAGTCGTTCGAGTCCGTCAACACGTTAACCCACTTTCACAAAAGTATCAAACACCTGCAAATCCTATTAACTGGGAAAAAGTTTATGCCAAGACAAACCAACCTCTACACCTAGATATTGGAGCCGCACGGGGACGGTTTTTGTTGAGCATGGCAAAAATAGAACCCAGCTGGAATTTTCTGGGTTTGGAAATTCGGGAACCGTTGGTAATAGATGCGAATAAGTGGCGCGATGAGTTGGGACTGACAAATCTCCATTATTTGTTTTGCAATGTCAATAACTCATTGCGATCGCTCCTATCTTTCCTACCCAAGGGAAGTTTAAAGCGTGTTACAATTCAATTTCCCGACCCTTGGTTTAAAAACCGCCACGCGAAACGGCGAATTGTGCAACCAGAATTAGTTGCAGAACTGGCAGAATTTCTTGTGCCTGGGGGTATTGTATTTTTACAATCAGATATTGAATTTGTAGCAGTCCAAATGTGCGATCGCTTTGCTGAACATCCTGCTTTTCAAAGAGTTGGTACAGGAGAATGGCTAGCGCAAAACCCGCTCCCAGTCCCCACAGAACGGGAGATAGGGACAATCAAGAAGGGCGAACCTGTTTATCGTGCTTTATTTGAAAGAGTGAGTTCTTTATCGAGAGACTAAATTTTTCTCATCGTATCGGAATGAAGCCTGCCTTCTCAACGAACTCCTGCCCTTCTTTAGACAGCAATAGGTTGCTATAGGCAACTCCAGCTTGTTCATCGGGTGTGTTGTTTCGGCGAATGATCACAAATATACGCCTGGTCAAGGGGTAGGTGCCATCCAAGAAGGCTGCTCTGTTGAGCCGATTGCCTTCAATTACGAGTGGTACATAATTCTTGCTGTTGTCGGGAGCAAGGGCAACGGGACGGATCCTTTGCTGAGTGCCAATGAGTGTCGCCGTGCCGATGCCGATTGCGCCTGGGGTAGAGGCAACTTTACGGAAAAGTTCAGTGTAATCGCGGCTGGATTGCACATTGGGGCTGACGCTTCCAGCTTCTGAACCAAGAAGCGTTTTGATTAAGCCACTAGATTGGGCGTTTCTCTTGAAAGGTAGGATTGGTAGATCCGGTCCTCCCACATTTTTCCAGTTGGTAATTTTGCCCTTGTAAATATCCTGGAGTTGGTTTACAGAAAGTCCAGGGATGGAAATATCTGGATGGACATAGCAGCCAACCGCATCGATGCCAATTGGCACCTGCTCTAGAGTAAAACCGCGTTCACGTGCCTTGCTGTACTCAGCATCCTTAAGAGGTTGAGTGGACTGAGCGAAGCTCAGTTCACCATCGAGCAACATGGCGATACCTTCAGTGCTACCAGGTTTGTTGTTGTTAGGTTCGGTGTAGCGCAGATGAAAATTTGGGTACGCTTGGTTGATAGCCTTATGTGTGCCATGAGCTGTTAAAGATGCGAAGGTTGTAGCACCACCGTAAGGGAACCTACCTTCTGGGACATTAGGCACTTTTTTCATAGAATCGTAAAATGCGATATCAGGGGGACTGTTTTCGGAGGAAATGTTTTGAGTACTGGAAATCGTTGGGGATTGGATTTGCCGCCAGAAAAAATAGCCTCCCACACCAAAAAGCAGCAACACCATAGCTAGTAGACTAACTCCACCCACGACTAGTACAGAATCAGACCTAGCAATCATGTCGCTGGTAGGTACAGAAGTAACTACAAGGGGCTTGCCGCACTTGTGACAATGTGTAGCCCCGCGAGGATTTGCATCATAGGTACACCTGCCACAGATAATGCTTCCCTTAGTGTTAGATTCGTTAGTATTCATCAATTTTCTCAAAGTCGTATCTTGTAGTTTGCAGGTTTGCAAAAACAAAGAATTTGTTTTGCCAGTTGTTGGGAATGGCTTTTATGTTATGCACCCGCTTCAAGATTTGTTCGACCAGTTCCAATACGGTTCAGTTAAGGATTTTAGTTGCATTCCCGTTTATTGTAGAGACGCGCCATGGCGCGTCTCTACAATTGTGGTTTTGATCCGGGTTTTGATCTTATCTGAACCGTATTGCGACTAGTTCCACAAAAACAGCGTGACTCTGCTGCGGAAAGGATCAAGGGCGATGAGCAAATTCATCGCCTTTCTACCTTTTCTAATAAGGTATCACGTAATATTTCGGGGAATTTTCTACTTAAGAATTTTTGTTGAGAGATCAAGCAGATGATGCCTCTCTAAAGATTAAGCTTTGATTAAAGGCAACGTAACAGCAAACGTCGTACCCACGCCAATTTCACTATGAACTGAAACCTCACCCCCAAGAGTCTCTACACACTTTTTGACAATTGCTAGTCCTAAGCCAGTGCCGGGAATTTTACTCACATTGGAAGCACGATAGAAAGGCTTAAATAACCGTTGTTGGTCTTCTTTGGGAATACCAATTCCCTCGTCTTGGATCTGGAAAACGACAGTTTTTTCCTGACCAATAAGTTGAAACCGTACTGTACCGCCTGATGGTGAATATTTCATAGCATTGTTGAGCAAGTTACTCAAAATATGACGCAACAGGCTTTCATCCCACAACGCGTTACCCAATTCGCCAACACTGGTAAAAATTAGAGTTAGGTGCTTCTGCTGCGTACTCAGTTGAGCTTCTTCAACAAGTTGGCGACAAAAATTTTCCAAATCCAGTGGATGAAATTCACAATAAAGTTTACCTGAATCGGCTCTCCCTATGAATGAGACTTCATCTAATAGTTGAGCCATGTTTTTGATGGCTGAACGAATGAGTTGGAAATGGGAAACTTTTTTCTCCTTTGGCAATTTGTCGCCGCTATTTTGTAGCAATCCAGCAATCAGTTGGATTGTATTGAGAGGACTGCGAATGTCATGAGATAGCATTGAGACAAATTCCGATTTAAACTGGCTGATTTCTTGAACTTTGACCAGTTCAGCTGTTCGTTCTTGAACCCGAATTTCTAACGTCTCATTGACCGCGCGTAATGTTTCTAAAACTTGTTTACGCTCAATTGCATAGCTTAGGGAGCGAATGAGTAAGTTTGAATTTACCTGTCGCTTGACAAGATAATCTTGCGCTCCCCGCCGCACTGCTTCTAAGGCAAGTTCATCATCGTTAGTATTCGTGAGTACGACAATTGGCACGCTAGGGGCATGACTCATTAAAGGCGCGAGGGATGCCAATCCTTGGCTATCTGGTAGCGTCAGATCCAACAAGATGACATCGTAGGTGCCCCTACGGAGTTCTTGGAGGGCTTCCCCCAATCGCTTCACATGAAGCAAACTAAATTCATGGGACTTGGCTTGCTTCAGAAACTCTTGTAACAACCTAGCTTCTGCCAGACTGTCCTCAATTAACAAGATTTTTACTGAATCGCTTGCAGCCATAGTCTTGTCGTTTCACCCCCATTCCTCTATGCATGAAAGTGCTGAGTCCTGATTTGGGAAGAGGCGAAGAAGTTAGCCAAAGACATCTCCGCGTCCCCATGTCCTCATTACTCCGATGGCAAAGTGGCAGTTTCCAACCAAAACTCTTCAATCCCTTTGACTATTTTGAATAGCTGGCTAAGGTTACGAGATTTGGTAATGTAGCAGTTCACATGCAAGTCGTAGCTGTGGAAAATGTCATCTTCGTTATGTGATGTTGTCAACACGACTACAGGGATGCGTTTTAGGTTGGGGTCAGCTTTTATTTCCGCCAGAACTTCTCTACCATCCTTCTTGGGCAAGTTTAAATCTAGCAGGATGAGATCAGGGCGTGGTGCATCAGCATACTCCCCTTCCTGGCGTAAATACGCCATAGCATCCATGCCATCTCGCACCGTCACAACTTGATGTGGCACTGAACTATTTTTCAATGCTTCTTGGATGAGACGAATATCGGCTTTATTGTCTTCTACCAAAAAGATTGTTTTGTGCTTTTCGTCCGTTTCTGCGCTCACGATCGCGTCCTCCGACTGGAATCGTAAAGTAGAAAGTTGCTCCCTCACCTATTTGTGACTCTACCCAAATTCGCCCACGGTGGCACTCTACAATTTTCTTGCAGATAGCTAAACCCATACCTGTACCGGGGTACTCGTCCCGCGTGTGCAGACGCTGAAAGATCACAAAAATGCGATCGCTAAACTGCGGTTCAATGCCAATACCGTTATCCCGTACTGAAAATAGCCACTCATCCTCAGTCCGAATCGCTCCCACATGAATTTCTGGTGGTTTGTCACTGCGGAACTTGATAGCATTACCAATGAGGTTCTGGAACAACTGCATCAGTTGAGTACTATCAGCCATCACAGTTGGTAATTCATCGTAGGTGATGACAGCTTTAGTTTCAGAAATGCGTTTACGCAAATTGGTCAGGGCGCGTTCTAAAGCTGTCTCTACCCCAGTCAGTTGAAATTCAATTGCCTGCATATCTACCTTGGAGTACGCCAGCACATCGTCAATCAACGTCTGCATGAGGCTAACTCCCTCGACGGCGTAGGTAATAAACTCATTAGCATCTTCATCGAGTTGGTTTTGATAGCGCATCTCCAACAACTGCACGTAGTTAGCCACTTGATTGAGTGGTTCTTGCAAGTCGTGGGAGGCGACGTATGCAAACTTTTTGAGTTCCGCGTTGGAACGTTCTAGGTCGTGTGCAAGCTGTGCCAGTTCATCTGCCTGACGCAGCACAATATTGACAATTGCTTTACGTAGTTCCAGTGCTGCTTTGATTTCTACAAATTGCCAGGGTAAAGAGGTGAGACGAACTGTTTCTTTCCACAGTTCAAATGATTTACGTGGACGCAGACGTAAATTTCCCTCTGACTGATTTAACTCAAACGCCTTATTGGGATCACCTCCCCAATTGACAGTTTGAATCACTTCTGGGCGAAACCACAAAACATAATTTCGCTTGGAAATGGGAATTGCGAGCATTCCACTAGCAACGTTTTTGAACCTTTCAGCATCTGGATAAATGCGCGGCAGAGAATCTGTATAGAAAACTTCGTCTTTGACGTTATTCTTTAACCATTGAACTAAAAAATTTAAATCCTCTTCTTTAGGTGTCTCACCAATTAATGTATAATTACCGCCAAAACAGATAGCTGCGCCTTGAGCGTTTGTTAAATTGAGGAGATTTGGCTGGTGTTTGACTAACCCATCGATAAAGTTTTCTTCTTGGGACATATATTCAATCAATGCTGATTGGATATATGTCAGTTGCATACGATAGTCGTAATCTTCAGTTTCTTCTCTTGCGGAAATTTCTGAAAATATCACTCGACCTAAGAATTCGCAGGCTTTTCGCAATTCATAAGAAACATACTTGGGTGTTTGATGATGACAAGCAATAAGTCCCCAAAGTTTTCCTTCTTTAATCAAAGAAATGGTCAAAGAAGCACCCACATCCATATTGTGCAGGTACTCTATATGACAAGGAAAGACACTTCTGAGAATGGAGTTGGTCAAATCAAGCGGACGTTGAGTGACTGGATTATTGATTGGGACAATTTCCACAGGACTGGAATGGGTATCCGGTATTAATCTGATCCAATTGGAAGTAAATAATTTTCTTGCTGGTTTGGGAATATCTGACTCTGGATAGTGCAAACCTAAATAAGGTTCTTGGCTTTCTAGTTTTTCTTCAGCAATAACTGAACCGTGCCCATCGTCATCAAACTTATAAAGCATCACCCTGTCAAATCCTGTGACCTTCCGGACTTCTTGGACAATGATTTGACAATAATCCCGAAGATTTGCTGTTTCTTCTAGTTTGTTGATAGAAGCTCTAGCGAGATGATAAAAGCTTAAAAATGGGATATTTTCTTGAGAAATCGCAGGCTCTAATTCCAGAATCAGAAATCCTTCTGGATTGCGATGGAACACTCCATCAAATATTACGTAATCATCACCTTTTTTTCTGATCCAAATTTTAGTGGGATTGATAAAGTCGAGACTATCCTCTAAAAGTCCTGCTTTGATTCTCTCTATTTGAAAAGAGTCGAGTAAATCTTCCAGTTTTTTTTGGAGCAGATTCTCAGCAGATAAGCCGACAGCAGAAGATACATTGCTGCTAACTTGTAATATTGTTAACTCAGGTTCTTTCAGAACGAAAAGGACTCCGTGAGGCTGAATTTGACTAGAAATATGAATTTGTGGTTCTTTCAAGTTAGTCAAATTTATACCTTGCAATTGTAAATCTCTAACCATCATAACTCTCCTGTTTTTCCAGGATTCTTCAAAATGAAATATTCATATTGTTTAACACCTTATCAAGGGTTACACACTAAGTTAATGCGGTTTCTTAACACTCTCTAAATTTACTTAATAGATAGTCAAAATAACGTTAAAATCTTGATTATTTGCCTTAATTTCCTGATGTAAAAATTTTTACACGTTACCCATAATTTGCTTGTATTCTACAGTAGTGTAACAGGCAACAAAACTGAATTTATGATAATAAATGTTAAAATGACACGCTCTATATATGAAGCTTTGTTAAGTACAAGATAAAAGCAGATATGTAAGTCTTATCTGACTTCTTCTTCGTTGATGCTTCATCTGTCCTAGTTGCTTCAAGATCACCCGCACTCATTGCGGGTGCGTGAAGTCCGCGGTGCAACATTTACTCTTCTATGAGGCTCGTTCTAACCCCGTTAGATTTACGCCACTTGGCTTAGTTTTAGCAACGGAAAATTTTGGTCGTTAAGGAATTCGATGCTCCCAAAAGTCGCTGAAACAGTCCGGCGACAACTTCCGTGTACCGAACCGTATGCTGAATTTTCTTATGCCCCCTGACGGGGCGACAAAAGGGTCTCAAAAGCTTATGAAGTATAGTGTGTAGCAATTTACAGCGTCAGGTTTGGATTAAAGCTTTGCCATTACACAGGCGATCGCTACCAATTAGAACCAATAACAATAAGGAATATAACCTTAATTGAAGTGGAATCGGTAATTGAAAGTGCTTCTACCTCTGTCAATACTTCATTGCAGAGGTAGAAGCTCGTAAATGCTTTCGACGCATCTATAAATAAAGACATTCTTTGGTGGTTCACACACTGTTACTACTATATTGCACCCAACTGAAAACCGCTATATGTCCTCAAACAACATTTTGATGATGAGTTGGAAGCAGTAAGAAAGTATAAGGAGAGTAAAAAGAAATGAGCCAAGATGTTATCTTCAAAAGAGCGACTTTTTCGGTGGTAATGGTGATTCGTTGTGCAGTCAGATGACTCAATGTCCAATTCTTTTGACCCCGTCATCTACCAATTAAAAGTGATACTGCTAAACATCAGAAAAAATCCAATTATTAGCTCCCGAACCCTTTAGCTTCTGATGAATTGTAACCACAAATACCCTTTGCAAATAAATTAGCGAGCACAAGTAAATTGGCTAGATGTATGATATTGTTTATATATGGAAAATATAAAGCGCGAAAGCACAAAACTTCTCCAAGTTAAGCGCGTTTTCAGTATTTTTCACTCAAATCCTTCGTTTCTTACCTATCAACGTTCAATGGCACAGAACAAAGGGCATAATAATGCCCAAAGCCTATTTAGGCTACATCAAAATTCCAAGCGATAACTAGATCCGAGATTTGTTGAATGAGGTGGGACTAGCATTTCATACCCTGCTTAACCTTAGAAATGAAAAGTACTAACTTATTCGTTAGCATTTGCTAACCAGTAAAACCTTTTTCGATGACTTGCGAACTTTAACTCACTATCTCTACATTGCTGCTGTTGTTTGGACAGATTTCAAGTTCAACCTGAGTTGTTATAGAAGTCAAAAGACTGTGATTGTTGAGTGTTAGGAGTTAGGAGTTAGTTGTTGGTTATTAACTACTAACTCCTAACTAATATATTGAGTAGAATACCATGTTTGAGTACCCTCTGTCTCTAAATGAGCATAATTTACCGTATCCCGATACGATGCATCCCATCGTTGTCCATTTTGTGATTGCGATGGTCTTATTTGCCTTCTTATGTGATGTCATTGGGTACTTTACCCGTAATCACCGTCTTTTTGAGGTGAGTTGGTGGAATATGTTTTTCGCGACAATATCCATCTTCATCGCCATCATTTTTGGTCAATTTGAAGCAGGTTTGGCAGAACCTTATAACGCAGTTGAACCAGTGCTCAATTTACATACGCTCTTGGGGTGGTCACTTTCAGGAATTCTTGCAGCCATTACAGCTTGGCGTTATGTCATTCGTTCCCGCAATCCAGAAAAGATATCAATTTATTACCTAGCAGCAGGTTTACTTTTGACTGTTTTGGTAGGCACACAGGTGTATTTCGGAGATGAACTGGTTTGGGTCTATGGGCTACACACTGTGCCAGTTGTTGAAGCCGTGAAGGAGGGCTTGCTGCAATGAACCCTGAAGTTATTGACCAATTGAAAACTCAGCTTGGAGCAAATGGATTGCCTTATGCTATACCCATTCACCCAAATCTAGTCCATCTCACTCTGGGTTTGTTCATCCTTGGCATTGCCTTTGATTTGATTGGTGTGCTGTTATTCATACAAAGACCACTCTTCAAATTTTTAGTAATTCCTGTCACTCCTTCTAACTTATTTGATGTTGGTTGGTACAACATATTGGGTTCAGCAATCATCACATTTTTTACGGTAGCAGTAGGTTTTTACGAAATGCTGTTGGCAGAACCATCCACTGAAGTAAAGAGTGCCTGGGGATTGCAAGCGGTGGAAACAATGCTTTGGCATGGTGTGGGTGGTGTTTTTCTTCTAGCGCTGATTGTTGGCATGACTATTTGGAGAGGATTCCAGCGCTATATTTGGCGTAAGGATAATAGTCAACAAGTGCAATTGACCTATTTACTTTCCGGGCTATTCATCATGCTTCTCATGTACGTCCACGGTACGCTAGGAGCGCACTTAGCTGCTGAATTTGGGGTTCACAATACCGCTGATATGTTGTTGCGATTGGGCAAAAACCCCAACTTACTACTGAAGTAATCGCTGTTGGTTAGTTGTTAGTTGTTCTACTAACAACTAACAACTAACAATTAACTGAATTTGTCGCTATGAAAATCCGAAATATTTTGATCCTGAGTGCGAGCGCGATCGCCTTAACTGCTGTTAGTCTTTGGGTAGGACAATTAGCGTATTCTTGGCTACCGCCTCAAGCCGCAGCAGAATCGCGACTCGTTGATAATTTGTTTAGTTTCTTAATAACGCTGGGAGCATTTATCTTCCTTGGAGTCACAGGAACACTCATGTATTCAGTGATTTTCCATCGAGCAGCGGAGTATGATACTAGCGATGGTCCCCCCATTGAAGGGAATTTAACACTAGAATTTGTCTGGACTGCAATTCCTGTATTGCTAGTGTTTTGGATTGCAAGCTACAGCTACCAAATCTACGAGCAAATGGGGATTCAAGGACCTATGGAGGCTGTTCATGTGCATATTCCAGGGGTCATGAAATCTGCATATGCTGCGCCAATTTCCGTTTCCGCGTCTTCCTCAACTGCGTCAACTGACGCTACATCAAATCTCCTCCCAGTTGAAGACATTGAAGTCAAAGCCAAACAGTGGGCTTGGGTTTTCCGCTACCCAGAAACCGGAGTCACCAGCACCGAACTGCATCTACCCGTCAATCATCGCATCCGTTTAGCGATGCAGTCGGAGGATGTTCTCCATGGCTTGTATATTCCTGCGTTCCGAGTCAAGCAAGACATTATTCCCAACCGCAACATTGACTTTGAATTCACCCCCATCCGCATTGGAAAATATCTATTAACCGATTCTGAATTCAGCGGCACTTACTTTGCAACCATGCAAGCAGATGTCGTTGTTGAATCGCCGCAAGAGTACAAAAAATGGCTTGCCCAAGCAGCAAACCGCAAACCATCCGCTGCAAACAATCAAGCAGCTTCTGAATATGCCCAACAATCAAAAGCGTTAATCAAAAGCTGGGTTACGGTAGCACCTGCACAACCCCCTGTCGTCAATTACAGCAATTAGTTAGTGGCTAGTAGCTAACAAGCAACAACTAACAACCAATAATCAATCACCAACACGCAGACAATGACAAATATTTCCGTTGAAGACATTACAAATGACATACCTCAACAGGAACCTACAACGGACTGGAAGAGATACTTTAGCTTCAGTACAGACCACAAAGTCATAGGTATTCAGTATATTGTTACCGCTTTCATTCTCTTTTTAGTAGGTGGCATATTTGCAATGATCATTCGTGGGGAATTGATTACCCCAGAATCAGACCTCGTTGACCGTACTGTCTATAATGCCATGTTCACCATGCACGGCACCGTGATGCTGTTCGGATGGACATTCCCCATACTTACAGGTTTTGCTAACTATCTTGTGCCTCTGATGATTGGTGCGCGAGATATGGCGTTTCCCAGACTCAACGCTGTTGCCTTCTGGATGATACCAATCTCCGCTATCTTGCTGATGGTTAGCTTTTTTATACCTGGCGGTCCAGCCCAAGCAGGTTGGTGGTCATACCCTCCCGTCAGCCTGCAAAACCCTACAGGAAACTTAATCAATGGTCAAGTTATCTGGCTTCTAGCAGTGGCAGTATCAGGTGTTTCCTCAATCATGGGGGCGGTGAACTTTGTCACTACAATTGTCAAGATGCGGGCACCAGGCATGACGTTCTTCCGTATGCCCATCTTTGTTTGGAATGTGTTGAGTGCCCAGATTATCCAGCTGTTTGGACTACCTGTCTTGACAGCAGGTGCAGTCATGCTTTTACTCGACATAACAGCTGGAACTAGCTTTTTTAACCCTGCAAAAGGAGGCGACCCAGTTCTATTTCAGCACTTTTTCTGGTTCTACTCCCACCCTGCTGTATATGTAATCATTCTGCCGGTCTTTGGAGTCTTTTCGGAAATTTTCCCTGTTTTTGCTCGCAAACCTCTATTTGGCTACAAGATTGTCGCCATTTCATCACTTCTGATTGCTGGAGTGAGCGGTATAGTCTGGGTACATCATCTGTACGTCAGCGGTACTTCAGGCTGGATGCGGATGTTTTTCATGCTCACAACAATGTTTGTTTCTGTGCCCACTGGTATTAAGGTGTTTGCCTGGACTGCAACGATTTGGGGCGGTAAGCTGCGGTTTGATACACCAATGCTGTTTGCGCTAGGTGCATTAGTATTATTTGTGTTTGCAGGTATTACTGGCATTACCCTCTCCTCTGTTCCCGTTGATGTCCACGTCAACAACACATACTATGTGGTGGGTCACTTCCACTATGTTCTATACGGCACAGTAACGATGGGGATGTTTGCTGCAATTTACTTCTGGTTCCCCAAGATGACTGGACGTATGTACTACGAAAGCTTGGGTAAATTGCATTTTTGGCTGGCGTTCATTGGCATTAACCTCAACTTCTTCCCAATGCACCCACTAGGATTGCAAGGAATGTTGCGTCGAGTTTCTTCTTACCCTCCAGAGTATGAATTTTGGAATATTGTTGCCAGTGTTGGAGCATTTTTGCTAGGTGTGTCCACTTTGCCTTTTATTCTTAATATGATTGGTTCTTGGATGCATGATCAGCAAGCACTGAAAAATCCTTGGCGAGCAATTGGACTCGAGTGGCTCGTTTCTTCACCACCTCCTGTAGAGAACTTTGACGAAATTCCAGTTGTTCTAGGTGAACCCTACGGATATGGGAAATCTGAACCATTGGTGCAAGAGCGTTAATTGTAGAGACGCGCCATGGCGCGTCTCTACACCATTTATTTTTCCACTAACTACCAACCGCTAGAGCAATCCTAAATGAATTGTGAGAGCGTCATATTTTATCTGTGTGCATCTGTGTCCATCTGTGGTTCATTTTTCTTACAAATCATTTAGGACTGCCATAACAACCTCTAAAGGAGAATTTATCAAATGGACAGTTCCATCGTTTCACAAGAGTTACAGCATTCTGGACATGAGCATACCCATGATGAAGAAGGCAGCAAAATGTTCGCCTTCATTGTGTTCTTGTTTTCAGAGACTTTCATTTTCCTTGGTTTTTTTACAGCATATATTGTCTACAAAACAACAACTCCTGACTGGTTACCTGCTGGTGTTTCAGGATTAGAAATCAGAGATCCTGCAATTAATACGGTGGTTCTTGTTTCCAGTAGCTTTGTCATTTACTTGGCAGAACGCGCCCTTGCACGCCACGACTTGACGAAATTTCGCCAGTTTCTTTTCTTAACGATCGCAATGGGAAGTTACTTTTTAGTTGGACAAGCGATCGAGTGGAGCCACCTTTCATTTGGCTTTACCACAGGAGTCTTTGGTGGGATGTTCTATTTACTAACAGGCTTCCACGGTTTGCACGTTCTCACTGGCGTTTTATTGCAAATCATTGTTTTGGGTCGCTCTTTCATTCCAGGTAACTACGACACAGGTCATTTTGGTGTGAATGCAACCTCTCTATTCTGGCACTTTGTTGATGTCATCTGGATTGTTTTGTTTGTCCTTATTTATATTTGGCAATAAACATCAGAATATAGCGGTTCTCATTCGGGTGAAATAGAGCTTATTGTAGGGCTTTCCGTTCGGAAAGCTCCTACAGATATCTTGCATTCAATCGAGAGTCGCTGCAATTACTAGCTTCAAATTAGATATTTGAAAAAACGACAGGATACTGTTATGTAAGCTTTCTTACTTCGAGAGATATTCCCTCAAGAACCCTAGATATAGCGGTTTGCAATTGGGTAAGGTACACAAAGAAATAATGAACCACAGATGGACACAGATGGACACAGATGTAGGCGTAAGCCGTGCCGTAGGCTATTTGTACTTCATTCAAATGAAAACCGCTGTATAAAATCTCAAATCCTAAATCCAAGAATTGAACCACATTCGCATTGGTCTATATTCAAAAGCTGAGAGTGGTAAACCTAAATAAATAGGCATCCAAAAAATAAATGCCATTACAATCATAAAGGTAATGGTTACACCAAGGGCGCGGAGTTCAATACGATAACTGCGTAAACACTGATCGACAAGCCAAGCAATTGCTAAAAATGCAAATATCAAAGCCGTCATGTAGTGGTAGATAAAAACGCAACGGTTGACTTGCACCCAAGGCAGTAAATGAGCAGCATAATTGACTACTAAGTACAAGGCAATCCAAGTATCAACACAAAGCATCGTAGAAGGAGAAAAACTCTTTTGCCTTATTAGAGGAATTAAGACTTGCCACACCAACATTCCTATTAAAAACAAAAGCGCCGCAGCACCAAACCACCATAAAAAGGGATTGCCCATTGCATGGACATCATAAATGACTTTCCCGGTACCGGAAGGCAAAGGAGGTCCCATCACAGGTAACGGTTCATTAATATTTTGCACCGTTTGGTAAAAATACGCCATTGGTCGAGTCATCAAGGGCCACTTATACCAAGCAGCACAGTAAGGATGTACCTTGGGACTATTCCCACCAAGACGTTCATGAAACAGCAAAATTTGTCTGTGTACTTCTATAAATCCATACCTTTTATCTAATAAAAGATGGGGAATCCAAATGAAACTGTAAACTATTAAAGGAATAACACCTAAATAAATAATAATGTGAATAAGATTGAGTTGAGTTAAGTTTTGCAAGGGCGTTAAATTGCTCTTTTTGCTCTTGCTAAAAGTCCTAAACTTTCCCTTATTAGGAATAATTTTATATCTTCTATTGCTGGATAAGCCAGAGGTAAACAGAGTTAAGGAAGATAAGGAAAAACTTCTTTTAGTGCTTTTTTTCCTCCCACTGGTCAGGGAACGATGAGAAAGAAACTTTTCCTGTTGGAGTTGAGGATGAGTTTCTTTGTTAACAAAGCTAAAAGACTGCAACCAACGAATTCCCCAAGCTAATATCCAAATAAGATAAGCACCTAGTAGAAACCATAAACCATTCCACTTGGTAGCAGCTGACGCACCAAAAGCTATGCCAGAAAGTATTAACCAGAAGTTGCGTTGTTGTCTTTGGTTTGCTAGTGCCAATAATAAAAACCACTGTCCCAATAGTCCAAAAATGACAATATATTGGTTGATCAGGGCATAGCGAGATTCTACGAGAAATATGCCATCACAAGCTGTGAACAAACCAGCCAGTAAAGCAAAACTGCGACGGTAACTGATCTGATAGGCAATGGCGGCGACAATTAATGGGATAAATGAACCAGAAAAGGCATTCATCCAACGGTAACTCAGAGGCGATATCACCGAACCCGTAAACCCATTTACCTCATCTTGCCAAAAGGGAATATGATTGCCAATCCAAATCCCAATCCCAATCAAATATTTACCTAATGGTGGATGACCATCAAAAAATGGTGTATGGGTGAGATAGTTATTACCAAATTTAGCGTAGTAAACTTCATCAAAGACAAAGGTGTTAAATCGCCCCAACCCCCAAAATCGTAAGGTGAGTGATAATAGGAACACACCCGCAATGCCAATCCGAAACCATTTTTTCTTCATTGGTTCAGAGTCAATAGTCACTAGTTCTCTTGCAAACATGATATTCCAATATTTGGAACCACAGATGCATACAGATGTAGGCTTACGCCTACATCTGTGGTTTCATTTTCATGACTGTTGACTTTTCATGAACTACGTCCACACGTTTTGCAACAGACAGAATCATTCATGAACTTGAGATTGCTGTTCGACTTTTGCCACTTCCAGCATAGTCTTTAAAACTGAATCCGGATTCAAACTGATAGAGTCAATTCCCTGTTCAACTAGGAACTGGGCAAATTCAGGGTAATCACTGGGCGCTTGTCCACAAATCCCAATTTTACGATTGTACTTTTTCGCCGCTGTTATTGCTAACTGTACCATCCGTTTGACACCCTCACTGCGTTCGTCAAACAACCGCGCCACCAAACTCGAATCCCTATCTATACCAAGTGTCAGTTGAGTGAGGTCATTGGAACCAATTGAGAACCCATCAAAAACTTGTGCAAACTCTTCAGCCATAATGACATTGTTGGGCAATTCGCACATCACATAGACCTGCAAATCATTAACTCCCTGCTTCAAACCATTTTTTGCCATTTCTGCCAATACCAGACGCCCCTCATCAGGAGTGCGACAGAAGGGAATCATAGCGATCGCGTTGGTCAATCCCATCTCGTCCCTAACTCGCTTGAGGGCAAGGCATTCTAAAGCAAAAGCTTCTCTGTAGGCTTCATCGTAGTAACGCGCCGCCCCTCGCCAGCCAAGCATTGGATTTTCTTCTTTAGGTTCAAACTGTCTGCCACCTAACAAGTTAGCATATTCGTTACTCTTAAAGTCGGACATTCGCACGATAACTGGTTTGGGATAAAACGCGGCAGCAATCCTGGCGATACCTTGAGCTAACTTATCGACAAAATACTGGGTTTTGTCGTCGTAAAGTGCGGTGATTTCAGCAATTTTGGCTTTAACAAATTCATCTTCTAGCTGGTCATAATAAATCAATGCCATCGGATGGGTTTGGATGTGGTTGGCAATGATAAACTCTGTCCGGGCTAAACCTACCCCATCATTAGGAATGGCAGACAAACTGAATGCTTCTTGGGGATTGCCCACATTCATTAAGATTTGGGTATGGGTGCGGGGTAAGTTTTCTAGCGGAACTTCTTTAACTTCAAAGGGCAATAATCCTGCGTAAACCCGTCCTTCTTCCCCTTCGGCGCAAGAGATTGTTATTTCTTGACCGTTTTTCAAAATTTCCGTAGCATTGCCGCATCCCACAATTGCAGGTACACCCAATTCTCGCGCAATAATCGCCGCATGACAGGTGCGTCCGCCTTGGTTGGTGATAATCGCGCTTGCTCTTTTCATGATCGGTTCCCAGTCGGGGTCGGTTCTATCTGTAACCAAGACTTCCCCTGCTTGGAATTGCTCGATCTTATTTACATCTAGAATCAGGTGTGCTTTACCTTGACTAATGGCTTCCCCAATAGCACGCCCGGTGAGTAGAGGTTGGGGAGATGAGGAAGATTTTACTCCCCCATCTCCCTGATCTGCCTCATCTCTCTTTAGAAGGCGATAACTCCGCAACACATTTTGCGTCTTTTGAGACTGCACGGTTTCCGGACGCGCTTGCACGACAAACAATTCGTTGGTTATGCCATCTTTCGCCCACTCAATGTCCATTGGGGTATAGGTGCCGTTCACTTTAGAATAATGGTCTTCAATCAAACACGCCCAACGAGCTAGTTCCAAAATTTCTTCATCTGTCAGGGCGAATTTGCCTCTTTCATTCTCAGGAACGAGGACGTTTTTCGTGAATTTGGAGCCGTCATCATAGACCATTTTTAATTCTTTACTACCCAATCTTTTATCAATAATTGGGCGGAAACCAACTTTCAGAGTTGGTTTAAAAACGTGGTATTCGTCTGGGTTGACTGACCCTTGGACAACGTTTTCTCCTAAACCGTATGCTGCTGTAATCAGTGCAGCATCTTTAAAGCCTGTTTCTGTTTGTATGGAGAACATGACCCCAGAACAGGCTAAATCTGAGCGCACCATTTTTTGCACACCAACAGCGAGGGCAATACTGAAGTGGTCAAATCCCTTGGTATGGCGGTAGGAAATAGCACGGTCTGTAAATAGGGAAGCAAAGCATTTATGACAGGCGGCTAAAACACTTTCTACACCAGTCACATTGAGGTAAGATTCTTGCTGTCCGGCAAAACTAGCGTCAGGAAGGTCTTCTGCGGTAGCACTAGAACGCACTGCTACGTCTGTATCGTAATTGTATCGCTCACATAGGGTTTGGTATGCTTTAACAATTGCTTCTCGTAACGGCGCAGGAAATGGTGTGTGTAGCAGGAGCGATCGCGCCTTTTTTCCTCGTTCTCGTAAATTTTTTACATCTTCTACATCTAAGTCACAAAAGAGTTCGCGCAGCTTTTGTTCTAAAAGCGCTGATTGAATGAAATAGCGATAGGCATAGGCAGTCGTGGCAAATCCAAATGGAACATTAATGCCTTTAGGCGTCAGCTGTTGAATCATCTCCCCTAAGGACGCATTCTTCCCACCAACTATGGGTATATCGGTAATGCCAACCTCATTAAACCAGAGGATAAGCGATCGCTCTTTGGAGGATGATTGAGATAAAGTATCTTTTTTTACTGTTCCCATCTGTATTTACCCCCTATTTATGCCCTGCTTATTCGACGATTGCTTGCCTCTATGTAAGGTATATCACATTCAATCGGAAAAGGTTTTATAGTATCTTTAGATTTTGTATAAGAAAGTTTAGATTTTGGAGTGGCAGAGAATACAAAATCTGTATATTTACTGTTAGGTTTGATTCTAGAAAACGAACGATGGAGTAGCTGTCAGAATTTTAGAGAATTTGGGAGTTGATTTAGCCCAAATACGTAATTAAGTCATCCGTCAAATCGGTGAAACTATATATGAAGCTGAAGCAACAGATGCTAAAACAGAAAGTCCTTTGAGTATGATTGTCATACCAAAAAGAATAGAAAAACAAAATGAATACACGGGGCAAGCATCCTTTTATTATTCTGACTACTGAGTCCTGAGTTCTGAGTTCTTTGTTCGGTTAGGAAGCCGTGTTTAAGCGTTGCTTCTGGATGTGTTAAGCGTGTCAGTACACCTTACGGGGAAAGGCTTTCTGTGAAGATGGAACAGAACAGACTCACTTCATTGCTAAACTACCCATTGGCACTAGACTTGTGTTATTACCAGCAAGCCATTTAGGAGGGAGCAGTCATGGGTAAATATGATAAGATTTTTAACTCAGATAAGACATTAAAAGAATCACTGAGTTCAGACGAAGCAGTAGCAGCGATCGCAGTTGTCACAGCTGCTGCTGATTCTTCATTGGAAGAGGTGGATCCAGACTTGTTAGCAGATATCCTCTGGGGACTCGAGGTTTTTGAAGAATACTCAGACGACGAGTTGTTAGAAACACTTGATAAAGTCATAGTCCTTGCAGAGGAAAATGGACTTGGAGTGCTATTTAAGACTGCAAATAATGTCCTGACAGAAGACTTATTGCTGGATGCTTATGCTGCGGGGGTGAGTGTACTTGTAGATGAAGATGAACTGCGTATTCCCAAAGGCAAAACGACTTTGCTCAAAAAGCTCCAGGAAGCCTTGGAAATTGACGATGAAGAAGCTAAAGAAATTGTAGATGAGGTCATCGCCGCCTTTGAAGAGGTAGAAGATGAAGACTTCGCAGAAGACGAGGATGAAACAGGACTTGAAGACTCAAGCCCAAACCTGTATGAGTCACCTTCCGGTAATTTTACACTCCTGATTCCAGTCGATGTTCAGCAAGGTGGTAGGGTTCAAACTCAAGAAGGGTTAGTCAACTTTTCTGATGACTCTGGCACTTTACTGAGAATCGATTATTACCCTCTTTCCTCACAAAAGACAGAGGAAATAGATTCTGTGGGACAGGAAGAATATCTGCGTTCACTTCTCCTTAATAAGTATGTGCCTCAAACAATTGTTGCTAATTTACCAGATGCTCAGGTAAAATATACCGAATATCTGGAAGACGCATTAGAGGGGGCTTACTTCGTGTTAGTTGATATGCCTGAAGGTTCAAAAATTTCCAAAACAGGAAATAACGGTACTGCGACTAAGTTCAATGCGTACCGAGGGCTTCTGGCATTTATCTATGGCGACTTTTTGTATGTCGTCAGCAACCAACGCAGCTTCTTGGATGGGGAAAAACCAGGTTCTGTTGAAGAAGAAGCTGAGGGTATCAAGCAGAATGTTTTAAATTTTGTTGATACCATCGAATTTACTTAGTAGTCTGTCCCATTAGTTTTGAAGGATTCTTTGAGCGCTTAAGCGCTCAAAGAATCTAGGACTAAAGTCCTGACTACGAATTCACGAAATTCTTGATACAAATCCGTAGTGTAGAGATCCGTAGTGTAGAGACGCGCCATGGCGCGTCTCTACAGAATTGAAATGTATCGCGATTAACGTGAAATGGTATGAGTGCAAGACTACGAACCGTTATTTATCTACCCTTTTCCTGCTGTGACCAAATGCGCGTTGGTAGTCCCCAAACGTAGATAAAACCTTCGGCTGCCTTATGGTCAAATTTATCCTCAGCACCGTAGGTAGCCAAGTCGGGAGTGTATAGAGAATTATCAGAACTACGCCCAACTATGGTAGCGTTGCCTTTGAAAAGTTTCACTCGCACAGTTCCAGACACTCGCTCTTGTGTCTTTTGAATAAAGGCATCCAGTGCACCTTTTAGGGGACTGTACCACAGACCGTTGTAGATTAATTGGCTGTAAGTTTCTTCAATACCACGCTTGTAGTGGGTAACATCTGCGGTCAAAGTTAGGCTTTCTAAATCTCGGTGTGCCTGAATTAACACCAGCAAAGCAGGCGCTTCATAAATTTCCCGTGATTTGATACCGACCAAGCGGTTTTCTATCATGTCAATCCGTCCGACACCATGATTCCCAACCACCTGGTTAAGTTGTTGGATGAGATCAACTGGGTTCTTGAATTCACCATTGAGGGTGGTAGGAATTCCTCTGATAAAACCAATTTCAACATACTCTGGCTCGTCTGGGGTGTCAGCGATCGCCTTCGTCATTAAATAAATTTCTTCTAGTGGTTCCACTGTGGGATCTTCCAGAGGACCTGCTTCAATGCTGCGACCTAGCAAATTACGGTCTATGCTGTAGGGAGACTTTTTTTTCACTGGCGAGGGAATGCCATACCGTTCCCCGTAGGCGATGGTTTCCTCACGGCTCATTCCCCATTCCCGTGCTGGTGCAAGTATCTTGAGATTGGGGTTTAGGGCAGCAATAGAGACATCAAAGCGCACCTGGTCGTTCCCCTTGCCAGTGCATCCGTGAGCGATCGCATCAGCACCGTATTTTTCTGCTGCTTCTACTAATGCCTTGGCAATCAATGGACGGGCAAGGGCAGTACTCAGAGGATAGCGATTTTCATAGAGGGCGTTTGCTTGAATTGCAGCAAAAGCGTAATCTTTCACAAAGCTTTCTTTGACATCTGCCACCAATGATTCACTTGCACCTGATTTCAGAGCTTTTTCTCTGACAGGGTCTAATTCATCCCCTTGTCCCAAATCTGCAGCTAGGGTAATGACTTCCTCTACACCCCATTCATGCTGAAGGTAGGGAATGCATACTGAGGTATCTACACCGCCGGAATAAGCCAAAACAACTTTCTTTGCGCGACCCATTTATTTCTCCAGTTGGCAAAACTCAACAATGAGTCACTATTATCTAACTTATTTACGTGTATTTTTCAACTCAGCGAGCTAGTCATGATATGTTGATATACGCAATATTTTTAATAGCATCACCGATTCATCCAAATCTTTTCTTCTCATTATTTATTTTCTACAGATAGCATTGAAACTAAATCTTGCTTGAATAAAGGATGAATTGGCATTGCTGCCCAAGATTTGTGGTTATTTAGCTGTAAAGTTATCTCATTAATACCAAAACTTTGCTCCAGATGAGTCTGTAATTGCCCAAGCAGGCGATCGCGTTCTTCAACAGTTGCACAATCCACACTCAGATGAGCGCAAAGCATCACCTGCTCCCTGCTAATTCTCCAAACGTAGAGTTTTTCTACCTGCAAAACTTGAGGAAAAGATTTGAGAGAGATTTCCACCACATCCGGGTCAATTGATTTTGGTGCATACTCTAAAAGAATTGAGAGACTTTCGCGGACAAGTGGCAAAGCACTTAAACCCGTAAAGCCAGCAACTACTAGGCTCATAACTGCATCTGCCCACAACCAATTCCACAGGTGAATCGTCACAGCAGCAAAAATCACCCCTAGAGAACTAGCTATGTCAGCGATGATATGAAGCACAGCACCGCGTAGATTTAAGTCGTCATGAGAGTGGGGATGCAGCAAAGTCATGTTGAGCAAATTGACGATTAAACCTAACACTGCTACCGCTAACATTGGCAAGCCAGAAATCCCATGAGGGCTGCCAAAGCGGTGAACAGACTCCCAACAAATCACAACAGCGATCGCAACCAAACTCAAACCATTCACCAAAGCCGCTAGAATTTCGATGCGGCGATGTCCAAATGTTGCCCGACCAGCAGCAGGTTGATGTGCTAACCAATTGGCAAACAGCGATATTCCCAAGGCTGCTATATCAGAAAGAATGTGTTCTGCATCTGCCTGTAGAGATAAACTTCCACTCCACAAACCGACACTCCATTCAGTGACCAAAAACCCGGTAAGTAAACAAACAGTTATTGATAAAAGTTGAGTTTTTTGCCTGTTTTGAGTTCCATTCACAGAACTATCTGAACACCCGCAGTTGTAATGTTGCTCTAACAGCATGACCCAAATAACCCTATGTAAACTCTATTTTTAGCATGAATAATGCCCACTATACGTTCATGAGTGGGCATTACCAGACATTTGACGCTTTAGGGCGCGGTACGAGTTCCATAATGTATCCATTTGTACATATCAAGCTTTACTGAATTTCACAATAGCTTTACGACAACTTTGTAACCATTTATAACAAGTTCATTCATTATTACGTATTATTTAGAAAGACACACTGTTACTTTATACTCATTGACTACCTAATATAGTACACAAGGTCAATTATGCTCCGTTCACACATCGCATGGCTAATGCCAGTAGCCTTAGCATTTGGCGGTTTCGGGTTGAATGTGCAAAGCGCGAGCGCGCAGACTACCTATGATACGTATGAATTTACTGCTAATTACAACACATTAGTAGAAATTAATCCTTTCAACGAGGACTTGGGTATCATCAGGGCAACCATCACAGGTGAGAGTACCGATTCTGCTCCTTACGGATTGGATTCTTTTATCAGCAATACTTACGGTCAGGTGCAGCCCAGTGATAACCCATCCATAACCAAATACAACTTTAATTCAGACCCAGGAGTGTTTGGCTTAACAGATCAACCAATACTTTCTGACATATACTACGGTGACGGGCCCAATCAGTTATTTGGAACAGCGAACGACAGTGCTGAAATTAACTTCACCGAAGGCACAATTAAGGGTGCTGGTACCATAACAATCACCGATGGAACGGGCATATTTGAGAACGCGACTGGCACAATAACTTTTACCGAGGAGGACGCACTGAGTTCAGATGGAGGTCCTTCTGTGGGTCTGGCTATACTAAATTTCTCCATAAAAACTCCTCGGGCGGTTCCAGAACCAACAGCGACTACAGCATTAGTCGGCATAGGTGTCACTGGGGCAGTCCTGCTACGCAAACATCGGCGTAAAACAAATTTCAATTGAAAAAAGCTGCTCGTTGCACTATTATTATCATCTCAACCACCTCGCCATAGAAGGACTGGGGTGGTTTCGCCTCAAGGAACAGTGTTGTAGCCACTGCTGTCCTATCCTGGAGATGGGCAATAGTGTTGTGGGTGAGACTGTGTTTTTTAGTGTTGTTATTCCAACTTACAATCGCAAGCCAATTTTGGAAAAGTGCCTCAGAGCCTTAGAGGCGCAGAAACTCAGCGATGTAGAGACGCACCATGGCGCGTCTGTGCTAGGTTACGAGGTTGTTTTGGTGGATGATGGTTCTACAGATGGCACATTAGAATGGTTGGAAGCACGTAAAGACGAGTTTCCCCATGTGCGAACGTTTTGTCAAAACCACGCTGGACCAGCTGCTGCGCGAAATTTGGGAGTAGAAAAGGCACTAGGGGACACTATTATTTTCATTGATAGTGATTTAGTCGTTACAGAAAATTTTCTGCAAGCTCATGCTAATGCACTAGAACAAGGAAAGCAGAAATTTGGAGGCGATCGCTTCTTTACCTATGGTGCGGTGATTAATACTTGTAATTTTGACCAACCCACATCTGAACCATATAAATTAACAGATTTTTCCGCCGCCTTTTTTGCCACAGGAAATGTAGCTATTCCTAAGCATTGGCTGGAGAAAGCAGGGCTTTTTGACACTCGTTTTCAACTCTATGGTTGGGAAGATTTAGAACTAGGTGTCAGACTCAAAAATCTGGGTTTAAAACTCATTAAATGTCCAGATGCCGTTGGGTATCACTGGCATCCTCCTTTTAGCTTAGAACAAGTTCCCCGCTTGATTGACAAAGAAATTCAGCGCGGACGTATGGGAGTTTTGTTTTATCAAAAGCACCCCACTTGGGAAGTGCGGATGATGATTCAAATGACTTGGTTGCATCGCTTGCTTTGGGGAGTTTTATCACTGAATGGCATCCTCAATGAACGTACAATGGCTCCATTTTTACAATGGCTCATTAAATTAGGTAAACCCCAGTTGGCGTTAGAAATTGCCCGAATTTTTCTTAACTGGTATAACGTCAAGGGTGTCTATGAAGCTTATGCCCAAATCCAAAAGGCAACCTGAAAAGAGGGTAGGAGTGTAAGGCATTATGTTCGTAAGTTCTCAACACTTCCAATTCCCCAATAGCTGCCACAAGTATGCTACCCTAGTATGGTTCATTAATTCTCGCACATCCGGGAGTTCGGGTGTTTCCTGCTTTTGGAGATCCACCTGGATGGAGGTTTAACCCGAATAGGAGTAAAAAACATGGCTGTTGTTTCATTGGCTCAAATGATGGAGTCAGGAGTTCACTTTGGGCATCAAACCCGTAGATGGAACCCAAAGATGTCTCCTTTTATTTACACCGCTCGCAACGGAGTACACATCATCGACTTGGTGCAGACTGCCCAGTTGATGGAAGAGGCATATAGTTATATGCGATCGCAAGCTGAGGCTGGAAAGAAATTCCTGTTTGTTGGTACCAAGCGACAAGCAGCAGGAATTATTGCCCAAGAAGCCTCCCGCTGTGGTTCTCACTACATTAACCAGCGCTGGTTGGGTGGAATGCTCACCAACTGGGCGACCATCAAAACCCGGGTAGACCGCCTGAAAGATTTGGAACGTCGGGAGGAAAGTGGCGCTCTCGATTTATTACCGAAAAAAGAAGCCTCAATGCTGCGTCGGGAAATGGCGAAGCTTCAGAAATACCTGGGCGGCATTAAAAGCATGCGAAAAGTTCCCGATGTGGTGGTGATTGTAGACCAACGGCGGGAATATAACGCAGTGCAAGAATGCCAAAAACTGGCAATTCCGATTGTGTCCATGCTAGATACTAACTGTGACCCGGATGTCGTAGATATCCCCATTCCAGCAAATGACGATGCCATCCGCTCGATTAAGCTAATAGTAGGCAAATTAGCAGATGCCATTTACGAAGGTCGTCACGGTCAATTGGATGGAGAAGAAGAGTACGAAGATTACGAAGGCGCTGAGGACGAGTTTGACTACGACGAAGGCGAAAGCGATTATACCAGATCGCTCATTCCCGATGACGAAGAAGAATAATCAGTCCTGAGGAGCCAGTACTGTGGAGAGCCAGTGCGTTGCTGAGTGCCGAGTGCCGAGTAAGATAGTAGTACTTGGTACTCTAGGGTACTGCCTATTCATGAGTCCCTAGCCGCAGGTAAAATCTTAAGTCGGTGCTGAGTTCTCAGTAGTGAGTGTTGAGTAGAAAGGACTCAGCACTCAGGGCTTATTACTCAGGACTCTCTTAAGACTCAGGACTCAAAAATTTATTTGAGAGCAACTAAAACTGTCAGTCAAGTAGGAATTGAGGCAACATGGCGGAAATATCTGCAAAAATCGTCCAAGAGCTACGCCAGAAAACTGGTGCTGGTATGATGGACTGCAAAAAGGCTCTAAAAGAAACTGATGGTGATCAGGAAAAAGCCATTGAGTGGCTGCGACAAAAAGGCATCGCCAAAGCCGATAAGGGAGCAGGACGTATTGCGGCAGAGGGTCTAGTGGACGCATACATTCAACCCGGAGGTCGGGTGGGTGTACTAATAGAAGTCAACTGCCAAACTGATTTTGTTGCCCGTAACGAGGCTTTCAAAGCTGTAGTTCAGAACCTGGCGAAGCAAGCAACGACCGTTGAGAGTCTTGAGTCTTTGATGGCTCAACCCTACATTGAAGATGAAAGTTTAACGGTCGAAGCTTTTATTAAGCAAACGATTGCCCAATTGGGTGAAAACATTCAAGTGCGTCGCTTCGCCAAATTTGCACTTTCCCAAGACACACAAGGGGTAGTAGACAGTTACATTCATACTGGCGGTCGAGTTGGTGTGTTAGTTGAACTAAACAACCAAAATGATTTAGGATCTGGTCGTGAAGAGTTTCAAACTCTGGCACGGAACGTAGCGATGCAAGTTGCGGCTTGCCCAAATGTTGAGTATGTGAACGTAGACGAAATTCCCGCTGAAGTTGCCCAAAAAGAAAAGGATATTGAAATGGGGCGGGATGACTTGGCAAACAAGCCACAGAACATTAAAGAAAAGATTGTGCAGGGACGGATTGAAAAACGCCTCAAAGAAATGACTTTGCTGGATCAACCTTATATTCGCGATCAGAGTATCACGCTGGAAGAATTGATTAAGCAGAGCGGATCACAACTGGGCGGAAGCATCCAAGTTCGTCGCTTCGTTCGCTATATCCTGGGCGAGGGTATTGAGAAGCAAGAAAGCAACTTTGCTGAAGAAGTGGCTGCACAAGTAGGCAGCAAGTAACTTAGTCATTTGTCATTAGTTTTGGGCAAAAGACAACGGACAAAGGACTATTTCCAAGACAGGTCAAGCAAGCTAGGCTGACCTGTTTTTCATTCACGCTCAGCTGAATTTCAGATTTTAGATAGGACTTGGTAATAAAATTTACTATTATTTGCCTAACGTTACTCTAGACTAGAGTCCCTATCTGTTTAAATTCAAAATTCAACATCCAAAATCTCAAATCCTTTAGATGATTATTTTCCAAAAATGCGTACATTTGTACTACAAAAAGGTTCAGATGGGCAATAGGAAGAAGATATGGCGAAAGCAATTGAGCGAATTGAGCAGGATATATTAGCACTAGAAGAAGCGATACGGGCGATCGCAAAAGAACTTCAAAGTGCCTATACCAATTATCTAACCAGTTTGGGACAAACTGTCCGCAAGCAGTTGATTTTGGCGACATATCACCTGTGTACCCAAGGGTATCCTGAAAGCTTTTTGAGTTTATCATTACATCAGCGGCAACAATTGCAACAAACCATCCGCGAGTTAGGTCAACAGACGGCTGAAGAGTTGCCGACTCTGATAAAGAATGAGCAGGAGCAGCAGGAGGAAGCAAGCGAAGAGGAGGGAGAACAGGAGGAAATGAATGAAGATGAGGAAACAGATGAACTCTCTTCCCCCACTCCGGTCACTCTCCCAACTTCCCCCACTTCCCTAACTCCTCTAACTTCCCTAACTCCCCCCACTTCCCTAACTTCACCGCAGTCGCCTGGGTCGGGAAACCCTCCCGCAGCGCTGCCTCCCCTCATTCCCCCAACTTCGCCCACTTCCCCCCAACCCCACTCGCTGGGAACCCCAAAGCCCCCCACTTCACCAACTCCCCCCAATCTCTTCTCCTTATCCTCCTTTTACCCCGTGTCCTCTTCCCCAAACACCTCTAACCCTGTGGATTTGGCAAAGTGGCAACAGAATATAGAGAGAGCAACACAACAGAAGCTGAAATTGGTTTCTCGTGAAGCTAATCTTTTATTACAGAAAGCAGGGATATTACCCAAAAAATTACCAGAACCAATTTTAGAAGCAGCTGCAGCTGCAGCCTCAGAAGCATCTGCCGAAGTGATGCCGGGACCTCCCAACTTACTAAACTTAGTTGTTGAAATTGAAAATGAGCAGCAGTCAGAAGACTCTAGCCTGACACAAATCATGGCTATCAATCTGCGGCTTGGGGAAATTGAATTTGCTGACCCGACACTCTCGTCTTATCGCAAGCAGATTCGCGGTCTCTTAGTTCAACTCAGTAGAATAGGACAGGAGTATCAAAAAAAACAGCGGGAACGTTCAGTTGCCGAAGCTGAAGCAGCATGGCGTGCTATTTGGTCTGATGATTAGTCATTTGTGAGCCAGCACCGCAGTTTCTTTCTCAAGGTTCCAGACGCTAGGCGAACAGACTCGCAGCCAAGTTGGTTTCCAACTGTCACGGCAACTGGCGTAAGCGCAAAGCGCACGCACTCGTGTTCGCCGAACGCGAGTGCGTCTCCAAAGGAGATACCTGAAGGGTTCTTTGTCCTAAGTCAAATGACTAATGACTCATGATTAATGATTCATCACTAATGACTAATGACAAACCAGATTGGATACGATTGCACAAAGCCTTGGCAATAGAAGCAGAACAGGGCTTTACTGACTTGATGGGTAAACAATACCGTTTCAGTGAGTTTCTGACGCTGACTTTTGGTAAATTCCCCACAGGCTTACCCAGCGCCGAACGTCGTCGCTGGCAAGAACTAGCGGCTGAATTTGCTAATTATCCAAATCTGGTACTGGAAGACAGACAACACTTAGTCGCAGAGACTCGTAGGTATCTGTATCAACTACAGCAAGCGACTGAAGGAGGAGTGGGGGAAGTCGGGGAAGTCGGGGGAGTCCGGGAAGTCGGGGGAGAAAAATACACTCCCTTGTCTTCCTCATCTTCCTACTCCAAAATCCAAAATCCAAAATCTCAAATTGTTGCGGAGTTAAGTCGCAGACTTGCCCCTAACCTAGACCAAAAGCTGAGTGATTTACCAGAAATAGGCGTGAGAAAAGCTGGAAATTTGGCACGTCTTGGTTTATTAACCGTGCGTGACTTGCTTTTCTACTATCCCCGTGACCATATTGACTATGCGCGTCAAGTGAATATCCAGGAGTTGGTGGCGGGTGAGACGGTGACGATAGTAGCAACAGTGAAACGTTGCAACTGCTTTACAAGTCCACGAAACAAAAAATTAACCATTCTAGAACTGCTGATACGCGATAAGACAGGTCACATCAAAATCAACCGTTTTTTCGCTGGTACGCGCTTTAGCAGTCGCGCTTGGCAGGAAAGTTTAAAACGTCGCTACCCAGAAGGTAGTATTGTGGCAGCGTGTGGGTTGGTGAAAGAAAGTAAATACGGATTGACGCTGGAAGACCCAGAACTGGAAATTTTGGGACATCCAGGAGATACCATTGAGTCCCTGGCTATCGGTAGAGTTGTTCCTATTTATGCTCTGACAGAGGGAGTGGGGGCTGACTTGGTACGACAAGCTGTTATAGCTGCTTTGCCTTCTACTGTCCATCTGAAAGACTCACTGCCCAGTGGTTTGCGGGCTAAGTATAATTTGATGGAATTGAAGGATGCAATTAATAATATCCACTTCCCTCCAGACAGCGCTACCCTTCAAGTTGCCCGTCGCCGCCTCGTCTTCGATGAATTTTTCTACCTGCAACTTGGGTTGCTGCAACGTCAGCATCAAGCGAGGCAAAATCAAACCAGTGCCATTCTTATCCCAAAAGGTCAGCTAGTCAAAAAATTCTACGAGATACTGCCGTTTAAATTAACTAATGCCCAGCAACGAGTCATCAACGACATTCTCAATGACTTGCAAAAACCTGTACCGATGAACCGTTTGGTGCAAGGAGATGTCGGTTCTGGTAAAACCGTTGTCGCTGTCATTGCTATCCTTGCTGCCATTCAATCTGGGTATCAAGCAGCACTGATGGCTCCCACAGAAGTATTGGCAGAACAGCATTATCGCAAGTTAGTGAGCTGGTTTAATCTTTTGCATTTACCAGTAGAATTACTGACGGGTTCTACCAAAACGGCAAAACGGCGACAAATTCACGCCCAGTTAGAAACGGGTGAATTGCCGCTATTAGTAGGGACTCATGCTTTAATTCAAGACCCCGTAAACTTTCAGCAATTGGGTTTGGTCGTGATTGATGAACAGCATCGCTTTGGGGTGGAACAGCGGGCGCGTTTACAGCAAAAAGGCGAGCAACCTCATGTATTAACTATGACTGCAACTCCCATTCCCCGAACGCTGGCACTGACAATACACGGGGATTTGGATGTGAGTCAAATAGATGAATTGCCACCGGGACGGCAAAAGATTCAAACAACCGTGCTATCGGGGCAACAACGCACCCATGCTTACGACCTCATCCGCCGGGAAATTGTCCAAGGACGACAAGTTTATGTGGTGTTACCGTTGGTGGAAGAATCAGAAAAATTGGATCTGCGTTCAGCGGTGGAAGAGCATAAAAAGTTACAGGAAAGTATTTTTCCAGAGTTTCAGGTGGGACTGCTTCACGGTCGCATGACTTCAGCCGAGAAGGAGGAAGCGATTAGCAAATTCCGCGATCGCACAACTCAAATTTTGGTTTCTACCACTGTTGTAGAAGTCGGCGTTGATGTGCCAAATGCAACAGTTATGCTCATTGAAAATGCGGAGCGCTTTGGCTTATCTCAGTTGCACCAACTTCGAGGGCGTGTTGGTCGTGGTGCGGCTCAGTCCTACTGTTTGTTAATGAGCAGCTCTCGAAGTCCAGATGCACAGCAACGTCTAAGGGTTTTGGAACAGTCTCAGGATGGCTTTTTCATCTCTGAAATGGATATGCGCTTTCGCGGTCCTGGGGCAGTCTTGGGGACTCGTCAATCTGGTGTGCCAGATTTTACCTTGGCAAGTTTAGTAGATGATGAAGAAGTGTTGATTTTAGCACGGCAAGCAGCTGAGAAAGTGATAGAGATAGACGCAACTTTAGAGCGTTGGTATTTGATGAAAGAAGAGTTGAAGTATCGGTATGAGCGGTTAATGGGTGGGGCGATTTTAACATAATGTGTCTAGGTGAATTATACGAACAATTTTAAGTGCTGGTGGAATTAGCTGTTAGTTGTCATATAAAGTTGAAGCAGTCAGAGGAAAAAAAGAAAATTAGGATTAACGCAGCAGGAGGAGGTCGTCACGAGACATTATCGCAATGCTGACCATTTCCGGATTGGTTCGGCTACGAATTCGTACTTTAGTTCTCCCGCTGCCATGCAGCTAATAAATGCAGGCGATCGCCTGTATACTTAGTCTTGTATTTTTCTGTTTTAAACTATTAGTAACGATATCAACATCAACACATGATGACTGCGTAGACGACACCCTGAGCAAGTTTCCTGGAAATCCCTGTAGAGACTGCTTTCCGCTTTCCGGACAAGTCTATTAAGCGCAAAATAAGATGAGTTTGCGTTCATGTATTGCTTTAAGTTCCTGATTCTTAATCTTTATCAAGTTATAACTCGATATATTAAGCTCTCAATAACACTTGTGTCAGCCTCTACATTCAGACCGGAAGCCATACCAGAATTGTGTATCCTGAAAACAGCTAGGCTAATGTTCAATGGAGGTC
Organism: Mastigocladopsis repens PCC 10914; assembly: GCF_000315565.1. NCBI lineage: Bacteria > Bacillati > Cyanobacteriota > Cyanophyceae > Nostocales > Symphyonemataceae > Mastigocladopsis > Mastigocladopsis repens. The sequence continues at coordinate 5,835,725 of NZ_JH992901.1, forward strand.
TAATGACTCCTAAGGTTATGCGTCAGCTTTGGTCTGTGGTCGAAACCACACAAGCTAAAACGCTGTTGCAGCTCGATGATGCTAGCTTGGTACATTGGTTGGTAAAACAAATCAAAAACCAAGCTTTGCTAGATTGCCATGAAACTGATTTCCTCAGTGACTACATAAAATCCCGGCTGACACTTATCCGTGATCTTGCCCAAGAACGTCAGTATTCCTGAAAGTCAAAACTCAAAAGTAATAACTAATGACGAATGACTAACGACTGGGCAAATAACCCTCTACCAAACAGTCAGAACCAACTACGCGGATCTCCACACGTTCCAAGGATAGAGCCTCAGTCATGGTGGTAAAACCTAAGTCACCCACAGGTGTGGGAGCATGAACACCACCAATGATTTTAGGAGCAATAAAGGCAAGAACTTTTTGCACCGCTCCTTGGGCGATCGCATTGGCAGCTAAAAGACCACCACACTCCCACAATACGCTGCAAAAACCCTGCTCGTATAAGTACCCCATCACTTGATCTGGTGTGAGTGGTGTTAACTCCACCACTTCCACAGAATGCTTCCGCAACAGTTCTTGGAAATCGGTGTTAGCTCCTTTTTCTGTCAAAACCACAGTGGGAGCCTCTGCGGTTTGCCATAGGTGAGCCTTTTGAGGTAAGTTGAGACTGCGGCTCATCACTACCCGTAGGGGATTATGTGCTCCTTGGCGATGACTCGTTAAATAAGGATTATCTTGTCTGACTGTATTTCCACCAACAATGACCGCATCACAAGCTGCTCGTAGTTGATGAACTTCGCTACGGGCATCTTGATTTGTCACCCAAGTACTATGACCAGTCGTCGTGGCAATTTTGCCATCTAAAGTCATGGCATATTTCAAAATGCCAAGAGGTCGATGATGGAGAATGCGATGGATAAAGCCTTCATTTAACTTCTTGCAGGCTTCTTCTTCCACACCCACCACAACTTCTATCCCTGCGCCTCGCAAACGGGCGATACCACCACCAGCTACGAGTGGATTGGGGTCAACCATCCCCACCACCACCTTAGCGATCCCAGCGGCTATCAACGCTTCTGAACAAGGGGGAGTGCGTCCGTAGTGATTGCAAGGTTCCAGGCTAACATAAATGCTTGCTCCACGAGCGCGTTCACCTGCTGCCTGTAGGGCAAAAACTTCTGCATGCGGCTCGCCTGCACGCGGATGAAACCCCTCCCCAACAATCTCTCCATCTTTAACAATCACCGCCCCCACCATCGGATTTGGGGAGGTGTATCCCAAGGCGCGGCGGGCGAGTTCCAAACACCGTTGCATCATAGCTCGATCAAACTCGGTTCCTGTTTGCTTCGGGTTTGAATCATCCTGAAATCCTGACTCCACGACGGAAGCATCCGGTTGAGCGACCACTGGCGAATTATCCATAATTCTTAGCCACAGAGTGAATATTTTGTACGCTAGCTGCACAAGACTGTTTCAAATTAAACCAGCCTCTGTGATGATTGCGATTTCACATAACTCTAGCTTGAATCCATATTGCCAGAGGATGCCTAGATTCCAGAAAAATTTAGGAGTGAGGGTCAACTATATGACTCCTCACTCCTCACTCCTTTGGTGGGGGTTTAAGCCCCAGCTTATCCACACTCCGCACTCGGTACTCGGTTAGAGTATTTTGAATTGTTCATGACTGTTCCGCTAATTTTAGCCGCCGCCACCAACGATTTAGAGGAAAATAAACCACTGGTGCCCAGAGGCTAGTGAGAATAGCAGAGGCAAGAGCCACCTTTTGGAAATATACCCAAATATCTGCCACATTGCGATCGCCCATTAAACTCAATTGCGATGCAAAAACAGTCTCTGACAAGACTGCCATAGCAAACACAATTAAGGCAATAGAAATAAAGTCTTCTTGTATGAAACGCTGCTTCTGTATCATACCAGTCAGACCCCCCACCACCCCCAAACTTAAAGCATGAGTAGGGTCAGGTGATGTCATAGCATCTTGAAGGAGACCCAAAACAGCACCTGCCAATGCGCCTTCAAAAGCTGTACGCTTGACACTCCAAGCAACCACCCAAATCAACAGCCAGTTCGGTCCAATACCCAATAATTCCATCCCGGGGAAGCGGATGAGCAGCATCAGTAAGCATAGCATTACTGACCCAACCGTTACCGCCCAATCCGTCAGTAGACGTAAGCGTGGATGCCAACGAGAAAGGGGGCTGATTTGAATTTTGGATCTTCTCCTTGGCGATTTTGGCTTTTTCTGCTTGTTACCCTGTAATTCAGGAATCCTCATTGTTTAATTAGATGTTTCTAACTGTTGATTTGCAGAACCGATATTTTCTGACTGCGGGTTTTCTGGCTTGGGATAGACCGTCACCCAATCTAAAGAGCGTATTGGCGGAAAAAGTTCCACTTTCGCTACTGATGCTGGAAGTTTCTTCAAATCCAGCGACTTCACCCGTCCTACAGCCAATCCTGAGGGAAACTTCTGACTGTAGGTAGATGTAGCAACAAAGTCCCCTGGTTTCACATTTGGGACTTTTTCATAAAACTCCAGGACTGCTTCAGCAGAGGAATCTCCCCGCAAAACACCCTTTGCCCCTGTACGACTCACTGTTACACCCACTTGACTTTTAAGGTCACTAATTAATAGCACGCGGCTGGTATTAGGAGTCACACTTTCCACCAAACCTACTAATCCACCATCAGCCTTAACGACATAACCTTCCTGGATCCCTGCAAGGCTTCCACGATTGAGAGTCACTTGTTGCCACCAGTTGTCAGCACTCCGTGCCATGACTCGCGCTGGAATTGGGCGCGATGAGAGAGGTTCTTTCTCCACATAGCCCAATAACTCTTTTAACTTTTTATTTTGGCTTTCCAGTTCTACAAGCTGGGTTTGCAGTTCTAAAAACCGGGCATCCCTAAGGCGTTCTTCTTGAACTGGTGGTGTTTGTAACATCTGGATTGGACGCGTAACACCCTGGTATATCTCAAGCAGAATAGCACCTTGAGTCTGTCTAAGTACCCAGGCACTCCCAACGACTAAGCCTAGCAACCCTATTTGTAATCCTCTACGCTCCCACCAGCGACGTGCCGTAAACATAAAAAACCTTTTCTAGCCGTAATATTACTTAAGATATTGGATTCTATACAGAACCCAATATCTGAATCTTGCTGAGTTTGCTACATATTGCGAGAACGTCCGCTGAAAACTCTTTCCAGCTGTTTGAAATTTTCTAAAACACGACCTGTTCCCAGTACAACACAGCATAATGGGTCAGCAGCAACGTGTGTCACAATTCCCGTTTCATGACTAATCAGTGTATCCAACCCTTTAAGCAGGGCACCTCCACCAGCTAGCATAATTCCTCGGTCAATAATGTCTGCTGCTAACTCTGGAGGGATGCGTTCCAAAGTCCGCTTCACCGCTTCGATAATCACCAACAAAGGTTCCGACATACTTTCACGAATTTCTGGTCCTTTGATTGTGACAGTTCGTGGTAAACCAGAAAGCAGGTGCAAGCCTCGGACTTCCATCATTGCATCATCATCATCATGAGTGGGATATGCCGAGCCAATACGAATCTTGATATCCTCAGCAGTACGTTCCCCTATTACCAAGTTATGAACTTTTTTCATATACTGCATGATCGCTTCAGTCAGTTCATCTCCTGCAATACGTACTGATTCAGAAAGCACTGTCCCTTGGAGACTCAGTACAGCAACTTCTGTTGTGCCACCACCGATATCAATTATCATATTGCCCGTTGGTTCAGCTACAGGTAATCCTGCCCCAATTGCTGCTGCCACAGGCTCATCAATTAAGTAAACTTCTCTTGCCCCAGCTTGAGAAGCCGCATCCATGACAGCTCTTCTCTCTACTCCTGTTACCCCACTGGGAATACCAATGACAATTCTAGGTAATACGAGTGATTTGCCCTCATTTACTCTCTGGATAAAGCTTTTGAGCATAAGCTCGGCTGTATCGAAGTCAGCGATTACACCATCGCGCAAGGGGCGCAGCGCAACCACATTCCCAGGTGTCCGACCGAGCATTTTTTTAGCCTCTTCTCCAACGGCTAGCGCGACCTTTTCGTTTTGGTCAATCGCTACCACTGAAGGTTCTTGCAGAACAATGCCTTTACCTGATACGTAAACGAGGGTGTTAGCGGTACCAAGGTCGATACCCATATCCCGCGATAAGGAAAACTTACTAAAAAGGCCCACGCGTCTCTACGCCCCCTAATTCGATACTTTTTGACGACTACCGTAAGTTAGAATTGTGCTGGATTCTATTACGTTTTTTGACTTGAGTCTAGTAAAGTAGATTATGTTTTCATATATTTTTTTTATAAACTTTAACCAGCTTTAACCAGTCTCAAGCTTCTACTGTTTTATATTCTCCAGCTGTGGAACTGTATCCGTATGGTTTTGGAGTTTCTACAGAGTCATTTTTATCATTTGTCTCAGTAATTATAATTGTTTTTTATTTAACACTCTGCTAATAACCTATCAATTCGCTATTATGTATATTCACAAGCAATAAGTACACTTGTACTACAAGGAATGCACATGAGCATAAATATTGTCACCCTCATCGGTCGTGTAGGAACTGACCCGGATATGAAGTATTTCGAGTCTGGTAGCGTTAAGTGTAAATTGACACTAGCTGTTAATCGGCGCACAAGAGACGGCGACCATACTGATTGGTTCAATCTCGAATTGTGGGGAAAAACAGCACAGGTGGCGGGTGATTACGTGCGTAAAGGTAAACAAATTGCTGTCAAAGGTTCCTTAAAATTTGACACTTGGAGCGATCGCACCACAGGAGCAAATCGCTCCACACCTGTCATCATAGTCGATCAATTGCAATTATTGGGTTCTAAACGGGAAGCTGAAGATGCAGACGTAGATATGAACCCTGATAATTTCTAAATTTGGTAGTGGATAGTGGGTCGTTGTTGGTTATTCTTTACCACTAACCCTATGGCTGACGCCACGCCATACGGCGAACGGGTATGCCTGCGGCACGTCTGCGACGTTAGCGGAAGCTCCTCCGCAGGAGGCACACCAGTTACCTGCGGCAGGGTTACCCTCCCGCAGTACTGGTTCACCACTACCCACTCACTAATAACTAATTTGCAAAGTCACTGTAGCTTCCACCTGTTGCTCACCACCAACAATGGGGGTAGAAGCATCTTGTGTTGCTTGCTTGGCATTCTCAGCACGCAAAAAGGGTTGTGGTGGCGGTGGAGGCGCACTCGCACCATTCACTTCAATGCTAACCACTTCTTTAGGCTGGAAACCCAAAGCACTAAAAACAGCTTGGGCTTGCTGTTGAGCATCCTGGGTGGCTTCTTTGAGTGCTTGTTGTCTTCCTTGTGCGATCGCTTCATCGCTAGCGACAAAACTAATGCCACTGATTTGAGTCGCACCAGCTTTGACGGCTTCATCTAACAGAGTACCAGCGCGCTCAGTGGAAATACGAAAACTCACAATATTAGCAGCAGCATATCCTGTGATACGCTGCACGTTATTGGTGTAACTATAAATTGGGTTAAGAGTAATGCCAGTGGTTTGTAACTTTTCCACATTACGGCTCTTGAGTAAAGCTACCACAGCCTCGGATCTACGAGCAGCTTCTTGTTGTACCTCCTGTGCTGTTTTCCCCTGAACCTCTACCCCCAAACTGACTTGAGATAGAGTTGTAGGAATTGTCTCCATTCCACGACCACTGACACTCAGGGTACGCAACATCCTCTGTTTCTGTTGTGCCAAAACTGGTTCGGTAAAACTAACATACACAAGCAAGGCTAAAAATAGAATTTTCCAAAAGTTCCCAGTATTTAACTGAGAACCAGACATAGCATCTGTATTCATTACACATTCACTCCTCTAAAAATTAATGTCTGGGGATGAAGTAAGTCGTGGGAAGTAAAGAGTGGTTAGCTGTAAACAACTAACCACCCATTGCTAACAACACACAACACACAACACAACACTCAATCCCTAGGCGTTCCTGAAGACGCAGCTAACAGTGCGTCCATACAGGAGATATGTTTTTACTTTGACACGACTATAGTCGAAAGTCAGAGCAGTTACATTTTTAGAAACTAAAAAAATAGCCTTTGGTTCACCGTTGACTATTCATTGTTCACTATCAACAGTCAACTGTTAACTGTAAACAATTAGAGGAGAATATTTGTGGCATACTGGCTGCTGAAAACAGAACCAGAAGAGTATTCCTACTGCGATTTAGAACGGGATGGTAGTACAGTTTGGAATGGAGTTAGCAATGCGTTGGCTCTCAAACATCTGCGGACGATGGAAATTGGTGACTTGGCGCTCATTTATCACACAGGCAAAGAACGGCGAGTGATAGGTGTAGCAAAAGTAGTTAGTCAACCTTACCCTGACCCAAAATTCGATGATGCCAAACGAGTCGTTGTCCAGGTGCAAGCCTTACGAAGAGTCCCTCAGCCACTCACCCTGACCCAAATTAAGCAGGACGGAAATTTTGAAGGTTTTGACTTACTGCGCCTTTCCAGACTATCGGTAGTGCCAGTATCAGAGTCTCATTGGCAACACCTGCTCCAATTAACAGGCGACATGAATTAATTTATCAATGCTTTCTGTAGCGCATCTATAGATAGTTGCTTTCAACAAACTTGTAAATTAAAGGGAAGGGTTTTCCAAAATAACCAATGCACTTAGATCACATAACCTTCTCATTACCTTTGTTGGCAACTGCAACAGAAACCGCAGATAGTTCACTAGTACTGGCAGCCGTACTGCTCAGCATAGTAGTCGTTTACCTCGCCAGCAAAATTGGTGGGGAATTATTAAGCCGTTTTGGTTTACCGCCAGTTTTGGGAGAACTGGTAGGTGGTGTAGTGGTAGGCATCTCTGTCCTACATCTGTTGGTGTTTCCAGAAGGAGGGGCAGATAGTTCTAGCTCTTTGGTCATGACCTTCCTGCAAAGCACTGCTGGTCTAACTCCAGACGCCGCTGATGCTGTGTTTAAAGCACAGTCTGAAGTCGTTTCCGTATTAGCAGAACTAGGTGTCATCATTCTGCTGTTTGAAATTGGTTTGGAATCAAACATAAAAGACTTGATGGCGGTAGGTGTCCAAGCGCTTGTGGTCGCAGTGGTCGGGGTGGTGGTACCTTTTACTGCTGGTACAGTAGGGTTGATGACTTTGTTTAGCATTCCAGCTGTACCAGCAATTTTTGCAGGTGCAGCGCTGACTGCTACGAGTATTGGTATCACTTCCAAGGTGTTGTCGGAACTGGGACGACTCAATTCAAAAGAAGGGCAAATTATTTTAGGTGCTGCTGTTATTGACGATGTACTGGGAATTATCGTTTTGGCGGTGGTAGCAAGTCTTGCAAAAGAAGGCTCAGTAGATGTAAGCAAAGTCATTTATTTGATTATTAGCGCCTGTAGTTTCCTGTTGGGCGCAATTGTGCTAGGAAGTATTTTCAGTAAGACCTTTGTCGCAATTGCTAAACAGCTAAAAACTCGTGGTGGATTAGTGATACCAGCATTCATCTTTGCTTTTGTGATGGCATACTTTGCTGCTGCCATCCAATTAGAAGCCATTTTAGGTTCTTTTGCCGCTGGTTTGGTCTTAGACGAAACGGATGAGCGTGTAGAACTGCAAAAGCAAGTTATCCCAATTGCCGATATGCTGGTGCCGATTTTTTTTGTAACTGTTGGCGCAAAAACTGATTTAGGAGTTTTAAACCCAGCCATTCCTAGCAACCGGGAAGGTCTAACGATGGCAATTTTCCTGATTGTCGTCGCCATCCTTGGTAAAGTCGTCACTGGCTTTAGTGTGTTTGGTCAACCTCAACTCAACCGTTTGGCAATTGGTGTCGGAATGATTCCCAGGGGCGAGGTCGGATTGGTATTTCTTGGTATCGGCTCCTCTATAGGTATTCTCTCGAAACCTTTGGAGGCAGCAATTATCATGATGGTCATCCTGACAACATTTTTAGCGCCTCCCCTTTTGCGGTTTGTCTTTCCAGAACCAAAAACGGGAGATATAGCAACAGAGGAACTGATTTTAGATGATTCTCCAGGAAAACCATTGGTGATGGAATCACCAAATTCTCAGGAAACGAAATAAAAATCTAAGTACAGACGCATTATTGACAGCGTCTGTACTCCAGACCTGTTCTGAGTTTTCAGCCATTGCCACTATGAATACTTTGAAACATTGCTATAGCAATCCTAAATGATTTATGAAAAATCTTAAGTATTGTAGGGTGGGCAGTGCTTACCGTATTTTGCTGACTACATCCGGGTTTTGCGTTCGCACTGCCCACCTTACGTGTCGTTCAAAAATCAAATAGGAGTCCTATATTACTGATGGAAACTTTTATCTCCAAATCTTCGTCTCGTAAAATTAAAAATTTTAGGAGTTTTCTGTAAACACGACCAACAGTGAGAATGTTATTTTTGTTTTATCTTCCTCCTCGCTCGTCCATCCAACCTTGGATATTTCTCTAGCAATTAAACAGTTGCACCCATAAGTCAATACCACAACAGTAAACAGTCGCAGCAAAGTTATCAATTGGTGCATTATTGGTGCGTTAACTACCAGAAATCAAATAATACAAAAAATTCCTTTTCGAATCGAGTGACGCTGGCTGGAATTGACTAATGCTTGGAAATTTTAGATTTTAGATTGAGGAAGATTGGTGAAAATCCAAAAAATCTGGCAACTAACAAATCAACACAATCATCCACAATCTAAAAATCTATATCCAATATCTAAAATGCCATAACGGCATGGAAAATCATTAGGGGCGTGCTAGAATTTGACGCCACTATTTCATTTAGGTTCTTAATAAGGATTAATACAGAACAACATCTACTCCTAATGGTAAAACCTTAATAGGTATTAGGTAAATGAGACGTCCTATCAGCCGAATTGGATTGTATCCAAAAGATAACCGATATAACTGTGTCTTTATTAGAGCAGAAAACGATACTGATGGTACCGAAGCCAAGATGTAGGCGGTGATAGTGTGAGGATTTACCGAAACTTTGACCAAAAAAGAACTCAGAACTCAGAACTCAGAATTCATTCTAAATTCTGTGCGACTGGTTGGAGAGTTGAAGTAACTAGCCTTCCGTTCGCCAAGTGTGCGCGTACGCCTAGCAGCACCGTAGACTTAGCGCTTACAGCACTGGTCTGGTCGCTTGCAGGACTTCTGTGCGGTATACACCCTGGAGAAAAGAAAAGTTCTATGGCTAACGCCACGCTATCGTTACTCAAATCCCCCAGTATGTACCGTGGGTTCATTCTAAGTTCTACGTTCTGTATTCTGTGTTCTTCTCAAATCTTGACGGCTCTTATGAACAGGAGAAAACACTGTGAAAACCCACTGGTTACTACCTGGTACTTTTGTAACCACTACTCTGTTGATGCTATCGTCGCCAGCTCAAGCAGCGAAATTGCAATCTTGGCGTTTTGATGCCAAGCAAAACCGATTGGAAATCAATACCGAAGGTCCTGTTCAACCCCAGGCGCAACTCGTCTTCAACCCCACGCGGTTAGTTATTGATTTGCCAGGAACTAATTTTGGACGTCCGCAGTTAACGCAGTCAATAGGCGGTGCTATTCGTTCTGTTCGTGTCGGTCAGTTTGACCCACAAACAGCTCGTATAGTAGTCGAACTCAGTCCAGGTTATACCCTCGACCCAAAGCAAGTGAAATTTGAAGGGAAAACTGCCAGTCGCTGGACGGTACAATTACCAACACCACAAGCTGAGGGAGTCGCCTCCTCGCCCCCATCTCCCAGCCCAAAAGCCCCAAGCCCAAAAAGTGAAGAAGTCATCATCTCGCCGCAAAAAAATGTTTACAACGTGGTGACAATAGATTCTGAAACGGAGAAAAAACCTGAGTTCTCCAAAGGTGTTGTCGTCGCAGAAGGAACAATTCAAGTTGAGAGCCTACAAGTCACAGGGGATGGTTTCTTTGTCCGCAGCAATGGAGGGAATCCTCGGACTCACATTATTCGCAGCCGCGATCGCAAAACCATCTTCATGGACATTTCTGGTGCCACTTTGTCACCTAATTTTGGTGATCGCGACATATCTGTAAATAGGCATGGTGTCAACCGTGTTGAAATGACTCAACTCCAAAAGACACCACCTGCTGTCCGGATGACGCTACGGGTAGACAAAGATACTCCTGACTGGCGCATAAGCACAAGCAGTTCTGGTGTTTCTAGCGGTTTGGTCGTTCTACCTAATCGTTATGCGGGTAACTTGCCCAAAAATAATTATTCCGACACCTCATCAGACAATTCTTCCAAGCCTGTTGTGGAAGTACCAACACGTAACTCAATCTCTACAATTGAGTCTGTGGAACTACCTGCGACTGGTACACAACTACTCATTAGAGCAGACCAACGTCTATCTCCTACTAGCACTGGTTGGGATAGGGCTTCTGGTCTGTACCGCATCACTATTCCCAATGCTAAGTTGGCTTCTGCTGTCAAAGGTCCAAATTTTGATGCTAGTAGCCCTGTTCTGCGGGTACGCTTACAACAACAAGACTCTCGTACTGTTGTCATCTATGTCCAACCAGCAGCAGGCGTACGAATTGGGCAAGCCAACCAATTGAGCGGTCAGCTTTTGTCTTTGGAATTACAGCGTACTCGTTCAATGACACCCCCAATTGCTTTACCTACCTTACCACGACCAAACCCGCAACCTTTGCCATCAAGAACGATAACAAGCAATCCCCCAGCCCGGAATCCTCGCGCTCCTAAAGGACGAGTCGTCATCGTCGTTGACCCTGGACATGGCGGTAAAGATTCTGGAGCGCTTGGTATTGGGGGAATTCAAGAGAAAAATATTATTTTGCCTATTGGTAAAAGGGTGGCAGAGATTTTGCAGCAAAATGGCGTTCAAGCAGTGCTAACCCGCGATTCTGATTATTTCGTTACCCTTCAAGGACGGGTGGACATAGCAGATCGCGTCAATGCGGATGTCTTTGTCAGTGTCCATGCTAACTCAGCGGGTGCTGATCGTCCGGAGGTGAGTGGTTTAGAAACTTACTATTATGACAGCGGTCTGAGCCTAGCTCGCATCGTTCATAACAACATTCTTAGAAGTGTCAATGTGAGAGACCGTGGCGTACGTAAAGCCAGATTCTACGTCCTTAGAAAAAGTTCTATGCCCTCAATTTTAGTGGAGGCAGGCTATCTTACTGGTCGAGAGGACGCTGCTAAACTATCAAACCGACTGTATCAAAATCAAATGGCAGATGCGATCGCTCGTGGTGTCCTCCAGTACTTAAAGCAAAAATAAAACAATTTAGATGCCTGACGACTATTTGCTGCAGGCTTGGTGATACTCCTTTACCGGAACTTAGGTTCCGGTATTTATTTTTGACCTCATTTCTAGAGGGTGTAGGGAAATACTTTGACTTGAGGTTGTCTTCGATGATTATCCCTATACGGGAGCCAAGCATTGCGTCCCTAGCTTGCTACACACTGATACCTGAAGGCTAGCTTGCCTGTAAACTATTCTTTTTATTAAAGATTAAGTATAATTTTTGACAAAAAAACTTTGTCTGTTGATTTCAGTTGCCTTGCGTCCTATATTCTACTCCGTACAATATACTCCCTTTACCACAATAGTGAACACCTTCTAAGATATCTAGGAATCACACATTAATATAGAGTTCTGAAGGAGTTCAGTAGAAATGACCAAGATAGACTGCTCTATTATTTCTATATTGGTGTCATCTAATGCTTTGCAAACTGCATTTTTTATGCCATAAAAGCATACAAAAATGAAAAGACCATGCTACATTTGAGCGCTATTGACATCTTTATACGAGTTAACAACGTTTTTGCAGCTAAGGTTTGAGCGGTGACTGTGTGAGGATTTACCACAACTTTGACATCTTAACGTCTCTCATGAATATGAATCAGGAGAAAACACTGTGAAAATCAACTGGTTATTACCTGGTACTGTTGCAACTGCCACTATCTTCATGTTAATGTCGCCAGCTCAAGCAGCGAAACTGCAATCTTGGCGGTTTGATGCCAATCAAAACCGATTAGAAATCAACACTGATGGTCCTGTTCAACCCCAGGCGCAACTCATCTTCAACCCCACGCGATTGGTTATTGATTTGCCAGGAACTGACCATGGACGTCCGCAGTTGATTCAACCAGTAGGTGGTGCAATTCGTACTGTCCGTGTCGGTCAGTTTGACGGACAAACAACTCGTATAGTCATCGAACTCACTCCGGGTTATACCCTCGACCCAAAGCAAGTGAAATTTGAAGGGAGAACTGCCAGTCGCTGGATGGTACAACTACCAACACCACAAGTGCAACAAGCCACTCCATCTTCTCTCAATGTTTATAGTGTGGTAAGACCTGACTCCATAGCTAGTAAAGACACAGTTGTCAATACTATTGAAGGGTCAACTCAAAAAGAAACACTGGTCAGCAATGCTGAAGGGTTGACTCAAATTGAGAGCCTACGCGTTACAGGTGATGGTTTCTTTGTCCGCACCAATGGCAGGAATCCTCGAATTCAGATATTTCGTAGCAGTGACAAGAGCGCTATTAACATCGATCTGTTGGGTGCAGATCTGTCACCTCGTTTATTGCAGCAGAATGTGTCGGTCAATAGGTATGGTGTGAAACGGGTTGAATTTACTCAACTAAAAACAACACCACCTGGTGTTCGCATGACGCTGTGGGTAGATAAAAATAGCCCGGACTGGCGAGCAACTACGAGCAGCTTTGGCGGTTTGGTGATTCTGCCTAATGGTGATACGAGGAAGTTGTCCAGAGATGATAATGATAATGGTTCACTTCCTAACTCAGACATAGCTGGGAGTGTAAACCCCCGAAACCTCAACCCAACTTCACCAGCCAGCAACTCACCATCTACAATTCAGTCTATAGAATTGACTGTTTCCGGTACACAACTGCTGATTAAAGGCGATCAACCTCTATCTGGTAATGGTGGTTGGGATAGGTCTTCTGGTATGTTCCGCATCACCATTCCCAATGCTAAGTTGGCTGCTGCAGTCAGAGGTCCAAATTTTGATGCTAGTAGTCCTGTCCTCCGCGTACGCTTACAACAACAAGACCCCCGTACTGTTGTCGTCTACGTCCAACCAGCAGCAGGAGTGCGAATTGGGCAACTTAACCAACTGACTGGTCAGCTTTTGTCTTTGGAATTACAACGCTCGTTTTCTCCGTTAACTCCCCGCGTTGGTTTACCTCCCTTACCACGACCAAACCCACGACCATTACCGTCAGGACCAATGACAAACTATCCCCTGCCTCTACCGCAACCACAGATGCGTTCTCCGGTGCCTAATGGACAAGTTGTCGTCATGATTGACCCCGGACACGGCGGGAAAGACTCTGGCGCTCCTGGTTTGGGTGGACTGCTGGAAAAAGATGTCGTTCTGCCCATTAGTACAAGAATAGCAGCGATATTACAGCAACAGGGCGTACAGGTGATGTTAACGCGCAATGCTGACTATTTCGTGGAACTTCAGGGACGGGTAGATATGGCAGAACGAGCAAATGCTAGTTTGTTTGTCAGCATTCACGCTAATTCTGTTGATGGTCGCCGTGACGTCAACGGGTTGGAAACTTATTTTTATGACAGCGGTTTAGGTCTGGCTCGTGTCGTCCACAGTACTATTCTCCAAAGTATCCCTACCCTCAAAGACCGAGGAGTACGCAAAGCAAGATTCTACGTTCTCAGAAAAAGTTCAATGCCCTCGATTTTAGTAGAGACAGGTTATATGAGTGGTCAGGAGGATAACCCTAGGCTGGGAAGTCCAGAATACCAAAACCGAATGGCAGAGGCAATTGCTAATGGTATACTTCTGTACCTACGGCAAAGATAAAGTAGAGAGTGGGTGTGTGGTAGTAGTTAGTAGAAGAATTAACCACTAACAACTACCAGCTGACAACTAACCACTAATGACTAACAAATAATCACTCTTAGCTAGCAACTAACAACTAACTACTAACAACTACCAAATTAACGATATCTGCCTGTGTTTCCTTCTTCTATTTTTGAAAGCGATCTTTACGATTTTTCTGAAGCCCCCCAACGTGCCCCAATTGGCATTTTTGACAGCGGTGTGGGTGGCTTAACAGTACTGCGCCAACTCTATCGCCTACTCCCCAATGAATCAATTATTTACTTTGGGGATACAGCTCGACTTCCGTATGGTATTCGCTCACAAGCAGAAATTCTACAGTATGTGCGTGAAATCCTTATCTGGATGCAACAGCAGCACGTAAAAATGGTCATCATGGCTTGCAACACCAGTTCAGCCCTGGCGCTGGAGGCGGTACGTGAGGAATTCTCTCTACCAATTCTCGGTATTATCTTGCCTGGGGCAAGAGCAGCAGTTAACAGTGGCAAGCGTATTGGTGTGATTGCCACTCCTGCAACTGCTAAGAGCAATGCCTATCGCCATGCTATTGTGGAAATAAATCCCGATGTCCAAGTTTGGCAAGTGAGCTGTCCAGAGTTTGTGCCACTTATTGAGCAGAGCCGCATTCATGACCCCTACACCCTACAGGTGGCACGCTCATATCTGGAACCATTGTTACAACAGGAAATAGATGCTTTAGTCTATGGCTGTACTCACTATCCTCACCTTGCACCCGTACTGCGATCGCTTCTCCCCTCCTATGTAAAGCTAGTTGATCCGGCAGAATATGTTGTTGCTGCTTGTGCCCAAGATTTAGACATCTTGGGCTTGAGAAATACCCATCCACCTATGCCAACTCGCTTCGCCGTCAGTGGTTGTCCACAACAATTTGCCCAATCCTCTGTACAGTGGCTGGGGTATCATCCAACTGTTGAGGCAGTGCAGTTGATAAACACCCCAGTTTCTAGTCATTAGTCATTGGTGATTAGTAAAAGTCTTTTTACTAATCACCAATGACTAATAACTCTTAACTAGTGAAGGCTTGTTGCTTCCGTAATCTTCGGCGTTACTGTAACTTCCTGCTTGTGCTTTCCTTGAGAAACCAAAGAAACACTTGTAGGAGCCGTTTTTTTTCCGGTTCTCTTTGCTAGTGCTAGTAATAGGTAAACTGCTAACAAATAACCAGAAGCTAATATAAAAATCATCATAGGCATCTTTCCGTAAATCATTTTTTCTACCAGCACCCCTGTCTAAGGAATATAAAATCGAATAAACGAATAAAATTAACAGAATCACAGCTACATAAATCCATTCTTAGTAGCTGTTTCTTTTCGTTACAAAAGTTTCGGTAGAGTTCTCACTCTCTCCGAGCACCTCGTTTGTATTCTTTTTTTGCAGACTATACCTATAACAGCAGTCAAATTACTAAACAGCAACTCTAAACTACTGATTCAGCAGTCTCCCCAGTCTGCATTTTTACGCAAACACTTTACCTTGTACTACAAGGTCTGCGCTTTTACTGCGCTAAATTAAGTGCAGCATTTTCCCTTGCGGGTAGCGCATAGTTCTAACCTTAGAGTTTCGCATATCGAGACTCAGACCAATGAAGTAACTCCTTTGGTCGCAGCCCACGATGCTCTATTCAGACTTACAACACCAGAAGTAAAAAACACCTAATTGTGATTTTTTTCTGGGGGTGAATATCTCAAAAATTTCAAATCCCTTGATTTTAGCGTAACACAACGACCCTGACTTTTCAGCCAATTTTTCTGCTAAATTTGAAATTTTCTACTGTAAGTTATACAAGACTGAGCTTAATTTTTCTTTAAGGGAAAATAAGTAAAGTGTAATAGGAGATAAGTAAGAGGTAGGGGACTTTCCATTAATTGGTTATCACTTTTACCTAAAGAGGTGAGCGCAAAAAATAAAGATTTTGTTAAAAATATGGATTTAATCTACTTTACAGGAGTTCTTGACTCATTAGGCAAAAGTATTTAAAGTATCATTTACAATAGAAAATATACGGTTAAATCCATCAGTATCTTTTTTCTATGATCATGAGAAAATGAAAAGTTGTGTCAAAGTTTTGTTGACTCTACTAACAGAGTAGGGGAAGTAGGGGAGGCAGTGTCGTGCCCAAAGTTGTCTGTACGCGGAGCGGCTTGCCCTTTGGGCAATCAAAACTATGTCCTAAGCCCTTGGGGCAGCTTCCGCCTTTGGCGCTCAGCGCCTCCGTAGCAGGCACGGGGAGTTACCCGCGAGCCTGTAAGTAGCGTGCGACTGACGTAGAGTAGGGAGAGAAAACGAATGATTAATGACTCATGAAAACTTTGCGCTAGCACAGGGTTATCCTAAAATAATTATAGGATATGTAAACTTTCGTAAATAAAGCCAGAGTCTGCCCATCCATGACCCCAGCCACCTCCCTTTTTTCCCCAGTGGAAGCCGACCTGCAAACACTAGCTGACAACTTGAAACAGCTAGTGGGAAAAGGTCATCCAATCCTTTGTGCAGCAGCCGAACACCTATTTGGAGCTGGGGGAAAGCGCATAAGACCGGCAATTGTCCTCCTCATCTCGCGGGCGACAATGCTCGAACAAGACATTACACCCCGTCACCGACGCTTAGCTGAGATTACGGAAATGATTCACACAGCAAGCTTGGTGCATGACGATGTGGTGGACGAATCTCAGATGCGGCGCGGCGTTCCCACAGTTCACAGTTTGTTTGGCAACAGAATAGCGATATTAGCAGGAGATTTTCTGTTTGCTCAATCATCGTGGTATTTAGCAAACTTAGACAATTTGGAGGTGGTGAAACTGCTGTCGGAGGTGATTATGGATCTGGCGTCGGGCGAGATTCAGCAGGGATTAAGCCGCTTTGATAGTAGCATCTCGATTGAGACTTACCTTAAGAAAAGCTATTACAAAACAGCGTCGTTAATTGCCAACAGTTCAAAAGCAGCTGGTTTACTCAGTGAAGTTTCCCAAGAAACAGCCGAACATCTGTATAGCTATGGGCGTCATCTTGGTTTAGCATTCCAGATTGTAGACGATATTTTAGATTTCACAAGTTCGATAGATACCTTAGGTAAGCCAGCGGGATCGGATTTAAAAAGCGGTAATCTGACTGCGCCAGTTTTATTTGCATTAGAAGAGAAACCTTACTTGGAAGTTCTGATAGAAAGAGAGTTTGCCCAGGAAGGAGACTTAGAGCAAGCTCTATGCTTGATAGATGATAGTCAAGGTATTCAGCGGGCAAAAGAGTTAGCCGAAGATCATGCCAAACAAGCCGTTGACCATCTTTCGGTTCTCCCTCCGTCTGAATCTCGCCAAGCCTTGATTAAGATTGCTGATTACGTCCTAAGTAGACCTTTTTAGAGACTGGTTATTTGTTAGTGATTAGTAAAAATTTTGACTAGCCCTTCGGGTATGCGCGGAGCGCACGCCCAAAGGGCGAACGCCAGTTGCTCATGGAGGAAACCCCCAAAACCGTACTGGCTCACTACTACCCACTACCAAATAACAATTCAGGCAATATCCGGAGGAATTTGTCTTTTTGGTCGGTTTTGCTGCAACTGTTGTTGAATTAAGTGTTGCAGGTCAGATCGTCGGACTTCGACTGAGTCGGTGTTAATGCCAGGAGTTTCAAAAAAAACTATACTATCTACGGGTTCCATTGCTACCAGTTGGAACAAAATGTGAGTAACAGGGATGGGTGCAGCTATCAATTGAGGGTCAAGCCCAGCAGATGATCTGACTGGGACATCCTGTATTGTAGGAAAAGCATAAATTACGCGCTTTTCCAACTGTGGATTTGCGCGATTGCTCAATGTAGTCAAAACCCAGCCCTCTTCCATGTTTTGGAGAATATAGTACTGGGAATGACGTAATTCTACCGCGATCGCGCTAAGGACAGGAGCGATTGCTGTGACAAGTTGCGGTATAACACCATCTTGGGGTGCATTCTTAATCAGCAATTGAATTTGTGCTTGTAAATCCATAATGACCTGTAAACTGATGACTGGGTAGTGGTAATAACATCTATCAAGAGCGAACAATCAAACGAAATTCGGGAATAATAAATTCAGCCTAATCTTAAACTCATTATTTAGACTCGTTTGACTTGTACGCATCCTCAACCCAATACCCTCAGTCTTACAAGTGATACATAAGTATGTTACGGTCTTTCTAAATACTGGACTATGAATTCAGCCGCAACCACAACAATTCAGGGAGTAAGTTCTATCGGCGTGGAGGCGATATTTCAACTCCTTTTGAAGGAGCTTCAGCAATCAACCAAAGCTTCGGAGCAAAATTGCCGCGATGTGGCAACACGAATTGCTGCCGAAGTTTATAGAATTTGCAGTGAAAGCAAGCGTATCCAAGCTGCCGGTACTGTGGAAAATTCTGCAATCACCCTTGCCCGACATCGGTTGCAACAGTGTCTGAGGTACTACGAGTTGGGTTCCAATCGGGGCAGAATAGAATTACACAGTACTTTGAGTGCGATTATCTATCGCTACATCAATCCTCCCCAAAGACAATTGAGCTATCAAGGGCGGCTTGTCGTCATTGAAGATTTCTTGCAGAGTTTTTACCTAGAGGCATTAAACGCCTTCCGAAGGGAGAACCAACTGGGTGCTACCTATAGTCCCAAAACCCTTTTGGAATTAGCAGAATACATGGCATTTACTGAGCGCTATGCCAAGCGACGGATTCCCCTACCAGGGCGTCAGCAACAGCTGATTATTCTACGGGCGCAAACATTCTCCCAACAACAACCTCCGGAAACCTGCGTAGATATAGAACAGGCGGCAGAAGGGAGTGGTAATGAAGCTGATGGCTCTTGGGAAGATCCAGCGGTACAGCAATTGCGAAGTGCGATGGCGACACAACCAGAGCCAGAACCCCAAGAAGATACATTACGCTCTGTCGTGATTACTGAACTGATGAATTATCTCGAAGAGCGGCAACAATCAGACTGTGCTGATTACTTCGCCCTCCGCCTCCAAGATTTATCAGCGCAGGAGATTGAGTCAATTTTGGGGTTAACTCCTCGCCAGCGAGATTATTTACAGCAGCGCTTTAAATACCATTTAATCCGGTTTGCCTTATTGCATCGCTGGGAGTTGGTTCATGAGTGGTTAGAAGCAGATTTGCATACAAATTTGGGCTTGACTCCTCAGCAATGGGAAGTGTACACAGATCAACTGGACAATAAACAACGGTCTCTACTAGAGTTGAAACAACAGGGTCATCCGGATGAAAAAATTGCTAAAACTTTAGGGTTATCAATGGCACAATTGCAAAAACGGTGGTTTAAAATTCTTGAACAAGCTTGGGAAATTCGTAACTCTTTAGTGTCCGGATCGGGTGCATCTACTCATGAATAGTGACTCAGAATCCTTACAAGACCAGTTACTTGCTTGGTTATTGGCACAAAACGCCCAAACCAACAAGCAAAACTCGGTCGAGTGTGAGGACTTTGAAGGGGTAGAAAATCTTGATGAAATCGCCGCTGGAAACGGTGGCGCTTTTGAGTTAGGATGTATACCCCAAACCTTTCAACTGGGAGAAATTCCTACTGTGCAAGAACGTTTCCAAGCCGTCCTTAAACGTCGGTTACAAAGTCAAATTCAAAACCATCCACCACTATTCCCGTGGGAATCACAACTTACAGAATACCCTGAGTGGGTAGACAACTCATCTATGGAATTAGTTCCGGTTTGGGGGTGGACGGCACAGCAATCTAAGCTGAATCTGCCGATTCCACTGCCGGAAAGAGTTTTCCAGCAATTGCTGGAGAAGTGTCAGGCGCTGATTGCCACTTCAGTGCCGTTAGGGGCAAAACTGGTTCAGGCTGTAGAAAGCCTCTTCCCTGACGATTCTCAAACACTGAACGACTTAGCAGGAATGGTGCTAAGAACTCCTTATCGTTCTGTGGATGCTCTAGAAACTATGCCAAATCTAGAGAGTGATTACTCAGATTTACAGCCGCGTCAACAGATGGCGCTGTCGTTGCTGGCGGCAAAACAGCTGCTAGACGATCTGACTCTGCCAATTTCAATTACCAATTCAGTGGTAGAAAAGCAATGGCTAACCCGTGTAGGTGTTCTTACCCTCAAGGTAGAATATCAGACTCAGAACCAAGTGGCGAAGCTAAGAGTTCAGACTGAGTTGCCCTCAAAAGCGATTGTGAAGCTCCAGGGAGATGCCTCGCAAGCAATAGCTGAGTCATCCAGTCCGGGATGCCTAAGTGTAGAATTACACGACACACAACTGAACCAAACTTATACCCTGGAAGTTGAGTTAAAAGAAATAGACCAACGACCGCTTTTATTTGTGATTGTTCCCACGGTGTAAACAAGTTTACCATCGCTAGCAATCCACATTGATAAATGCCATTGATATAAAATGAATATCCTGGTTTGGAAAAATAACCCATTTTTACAGAAGCGGTCATTAGGGCGTCTACAGAAAGCTGCTATGAGGAAGATACGTGCGAGTTCGGTTTTACCGACTCGTTTTGTGTCTGTGGCGTCCGGATTATCGCTTGACTAACATACCCATAGACTGCTTTCTCCTTTGCAATGTTTAACAGATCCAGGATAGGTTGGCGTCTACCTGCAAGTCTTTTATGGCGGCAAATTATGCAGGAGTCGCCGTTGATGGAAGTGGAAGGTTCAATTACCTTGCGGGTGCTGGTGCTAGCGTTGGTAATTGTAGGAATTGTGGCGACGGATATTGCGGCTGAGACTAAATTGAGTCTTTGGTCAATGCCGCTTTCGGTGGTAGGCGCGATTTGGAGTTACTACCGTCGCCATAATCGTAATGTCTCGGTTAAGTTCTTTATCGCCATAGGAATGTTAGCAGCACTGGGGGCTTTCTTTGGGCAATTGTTTGGCGAGTTGAATGATACGCGGCTGGCTTTAGCAGAGTTGTTAATTCAACTCCAAGTATTTCACAGTTTTGATATGCCACGTCGCAAAGACTTAGGATACTCAATTGTCATCGGGTTGATATTACTTGGTGTTGCCGCTACGCTGAGTCAAACTTTAGCATTTGGCCCAGTGCTGCTGTTATTTCTAGTGCTCGCCCTACCAACTCTCGTTCTAGATTACCGTTCACGCCTCGGCTTGCAGTCATTAAAAGCGTTCTCAGGCTCTGCCTGGGAACGAGATAAAAATAAAAAATTCTCTTCTTTTTTTACTTTTTACTTTTTACTTTTTATTCTCGTTGTGGGATTGGGACTGGGGATTTTTGCTGTTTTACCCCGATTCCCAGGGTATCAGTTGCGAATGTTTCCGGTAAGTTCTCCTATAAACATCAAAGGAGATTTTACAGGACGTAGCATCATCAACCCTGGTTATATTCGCCAAGGTCATGGCAAAAATCAAGGCAGTGGTGATAGTAGTGGAGGAGAACAAAACCAAACTGGTGAACCAGGGATATTAAATGATAGTTTTTATTACGGTTTTAATAGCCGGATAAACCAAAACCTGCGAGGTGTGATGAAACCCAAGGTCGTCATGCGAGTGAGATCGCAAGGCGCGGGTTTCTGGAGGGTTTTGGCTTTTGACCGCTACACCACTCAAGGATGGGAAATTTCCCGCAATCAGCAGGTGCAAACCCTCAAGCGATCGCCTTGGTCTTACCAAATTTTTCTTCCCCCAACACCTATCATTGGGAAGACTCAAGAAATAGTACAAACATACACAGTGGTGTCGGATTTGCCAAACTTGATTCCAGCTTTGGCTTATCCCAAAGAAATTTATTTTCCGACACCAATGATAGCTGCGGATACAGAAGGCTCTTTGCGATCGCCTGTGGAATTATCAGAAGGTCTTACCTATACAGTCGTTTCGCAAGTACCGTACCGTGATCGCACTTTGTTGGGACAAGCCTCAACCAAATATCCAGAGGGTATAAAAAAATACTATCTACAAATCCCCCCCGAAATTGCTGACAAAGTTAGGCAGCACACCGAAGAAATCTTAGCCAATTACAACACCGAAAGAGTCGGCAAGTCCCAAAAAACTCTAGATTCACCGTATGAAAAAGCTCTCTATTTAGCTCAGTACCTAAAGCAACACTACAGTATCCCTCAAAATCCTTCAGATTTACCATATTTAGGTGCAAAAGAAGACTTGGTAGAAGCTTTCTTGTACAAATACAAAGGAGGCTACCCAGACCATTTCTCCACAGTGTTGACGGTGATGCTACGCTCCATCGGTATACCAGCGCGGTTAGTGGCGGGGTTTAGCCCAGGAGAGTTTAATCCGTTTACAGGAATGTACATTGTCCGTAACACTGATGCTTATGCAATGACGGAAGTGTATTTCCCGAAATACGGCTGGTTTGCCTTTGACCCCATTCCTAGCCATCCCCTGATACCTCCTTCAATTGAGGATGTGGAAACTTTCAGCGTTCTGCACCAGTTTTGGAAGTGGGTTGCTGGGTGGTTGCCTTCTCCTGTGACAGGTTTGCTGAATAAAGTGTTTGGAGCAATATTTAGCTGGATAGCTAGAGTCCTCTCTTGGTTTTTCTCCTTATTTTCTCAGGGGTGGCTAGGTATATTGACTGGTGTCATTTTGGCGACTGCAATAGCTTTCTTAGGTTGGATAGGGTGGGAGCAGTGGCGAGAGTGGCGCTATCGCTTTGCACTCAGTAAATTACCACCCATGGAAAGCCTTTATCAACAAATGCTGACATGGGCAAGTCAAAAAGGCTTGAGTAAACATCCAGCACAAACACCCCTAGAGTACGCCCAAGTCTCTTACCAGCATCAGTCCTCTGCTACTGCTGAAGTCATAGATGAAATTTGTCAAGCTTATGTTAGCTGGCGGTATGGCGGTCATGCTCCTAACTTGAACCGACTGCGACAAAGATGGCAAGAGGTGAGAAAGGCCACGAGGAATTGACCAAACTAAGGGTGTAGGGGTGTAGGGGTGTAGGGGTGTAGGGGTGTAGGGGAAAAAGAGGGAATTGTATTTTTATACACCCTGCCCTAAGGGCATTGAGCGAGAAAGAACTCAGAACTCAGAACTCAGAATGGATAAGTGATAATAGCAAAGCCAAGGTTTGTCCGTTCTTGTTCCTCGTGATAGTCCTAAGCCCTAAATTCATTATATGGAGAAGAAAAGAATTCTTTCTTTATTTAAAATAAGGGCGGATTTCATCCGTGGGGATATTCTGTGTTCTGCGTTCTGCATTCTGAGTTCTTCTTAAGTGTCAAGTTATTAGCTTGGCTTACCCTTGCTTTACCTATATCTTTAGGTAGATTTTCAATCAACTTTGCGAATAAAGAGCTAAAAAAAGCATTTGTTACTTAAAAACGAAGACTGACGTTAATTTAAGCGTTGTAACTCCTATTTTTTGTGGATAACATGGAAAATAATTCATTACAAGCTTCTCACACCGCGTTTGGCGTCAGTTTTTTATGGACATTCAGTTAATCAACATCGGCTTTGGCAACATCGTGTCTGCCAACCGAGTCGTTGCCATTGTCAGTCCAGAGTCTGCTCCGATTAAGCGGATCATTACCGATGCACGTGATCGAGGTCAGCTGATCGACGCAACTTACGGTCGACGCACTAGAGCTGTCATTATCACTGATTCCAGTCACGTTATTCTTTCGGCGATTCAGCCGGAAACGGTAGCGAATCGCTTTGTGATTACCCGCGATCATCATCAAGCTGTAGATAATTGACTAAAGGTAGGTCTATAGCGCCACGCCTATTTGCGCCATATCAGTAGTACCATGTGAATTAAACTAGTTTTATGTCACCCAGGCTACAAAGCTCCGTAAGTCAAGAGTCATCCAGCTAAAGACTATTGACTAATGAATAGTGTCTACTGATTAATTTACAGGTTAAGCGGATGATGCAAGTTATATCTACCAAAAGTGCTGCTAGTACTAAGGAATGCCCAACTGTGGGCAAGCTGATTATCTTGACTGGCCCAAGTGGAGTTGGCAAAGGCACTTTAATGCGATCGCTCCTCCAGCGTCATCCCCAACTGCAATATTCCATATCCGTGACGACTCGTTCTCCTCGTCAGGGGGAAATTGACGGCAAAGATTATTACTTCATCAGCCGTAGAGAGTTTGAACAATTGGTGGCTGCTGGAGAATTACTGGAGTGGGCAGAATTTGCTGGTAACTATTACGGTACTCCCCGGAAAGCCGTAATTAACCAAGTTCACTCTGGCAAGTGGATTGTGCTGGAAATTGAGCTAAAAGGGGCACGACAAATTCGCGCTTCTTATCCTAACGCCCTCAGCATTTTCATTTTGCCGCCTTCTTTGAGTGAATTAGAGAAACGGATACGCAGTCGCGCCCAAGATTCGCAAGAGGCGATCGCTCGTCGTCTGCACCGTGCCCAAGAAGAAATCAGTGCCGCTGATGAATTTGATCTTCAAATCGTTAATGACGATTTTGAAACTGCTCTAAATTCTATAGAAGCGGCTATATTTGGATGATTTTAATAACATATTTGATAATGACTTCATAAATTCCACAAAACCTTATCCCTCACCCCTCCTTTGAACTTCTGTTCGGTTAAGAATAGTAAAAAAAGGACACAAACAAAGAGCCATGTAAGCCTTTTCTTTGTGCCCTTTTTTTATCATTTGTTCTTCGTCTAATAACGAGTGACCAAGAACCAATGACTAATTAACCAAACAGACTTTGAAGTAGACCTAGATTACTAGTTAAAAAGTAAGCAACTACTGCACCACCAATGCCACCAATTAAGAAAGCACTGGCAAAGCCGTTCCAACCTTCTTTTGATCTAAAAGCATCTGGAGGGTTGGGTGTGGTGACAGTAACGTGTGGTTGAGGGGGATTGCTATTGCCATATAGAGACAGACAACCAGTCAGAATGACAATAAAGCTTAAGGTTGCCAGTAATCCAGCTAAGTTGGCATTAGCCGTATCGCGCAGGGGACCCAATTTGGCGAAGGGACCAAAAATCCAGTAACCATGAGCCATGCCAATTTCTAGTCCTCTTCGGAATGGAGTTATCCCTGAGCGATAGGCAGGCAAGGTATTAATGTACCATTTGACCAAGGGAGAAGCATTAATCGGTGTCTCCAGGTTACCTTGTTGTGGATCGCGCCATTGGGGAAAGACAACCTCCTGATTTCTTGGATCACTAGGGCGATTTTTTGATGCATCTACTGCTTGTGCTATATCTGCCATATTTTATGTTTGCCTCTAGATAGAATCGTGGCATTATTTTCAAATTAATAATAATTGTTAATTGTGACTAAATTTCATTTTTACTATTGAAGTTTATAAAAATTAATTTACCTGTTTTAGATATTTTTAAACATTTACAATTTGCATTCTGCCTATAGTATCACGAGTTTGAAAGCAGTAGTTTTAAAGTTTAATTTCAGGAAAGCTATGAGTTAGGAGTTTTAAATTATGAATCATGAATTCATAATTCATAATTTGAAATTCCTAACTCATAACTTTTCTTCGTAATTTACGGCAGTGGATGGAAAAGTAGATCTGGGAAGAAGTAGTTAAAGACAATCAACAAAACGGCAGTCACAATCAAATTGGCAAACAACAAAACTGGTGCCAGGGAAAGATATTGAACGAGATAATTTGGCTGATTTTGCGCCATGAACCATTCTCCTAAATAAGTTAGTTCAATGAATGAATTTTGGATTGAGAATTGTTAGTTGTTAGCTGTCAACAAGTATCACTAACCCTATGGCTGACGCCACGGCTTTGCCGTTAGGGCAGCTCCTCTGCAGGAGGCACGGTGAAAGCTAGTTGCGGAACTGTCGGGCATTGCCCGCTCAACACAGTGGCTCACCACTAACCCACTTCCAATCTAAAATCCTGACTAGCGTGGCGAAATGGGAATTTCTTCATCCTTGGCTGTTAATTCGCCTGACAGCAATTCTCTCAGGGCGGCTACAGGCCAAGTAAAGCCTGAGAGCATAATTGGCAGCGCTTTTGGCACTTCAATTTTGACTTCTTTCCATTCCACGTCACCGCCTTCTTTCTTGATTGTTTGCAGATAGGTACGACCTACCCAGCCAATCCAACCAGCAATATAGAGGAAGATAATGCCAGGAATTGTGAAGTCACCAACATGGCTGAGACGACCATCCACTATTAGATGAGGTAGACCTTCGGGGCCGCACAGCTGCTGAGAATAACGCTCAAATCGTTTTTCTCCAGAAGCGGGGTCAAAGTTAGTAGCACGGGCAGCTTGTACCCGTTCTTGGAAGGCAGGAGATTCACTGCAAGGCACAAGATTTGCCCCTGGAGTCTGCGCTTTGGCTGACGGGGCAAAGTTGAACCAAACACAAATCGCTAAAATCAGAGCTAACAAGCATCGCATGAAGTTGTTTCCTTCTATTACGAAACAAAAAGTTTTTTGTACAAAACGAAGCGGCTTGTACAATCTTGATTTACATAACTAGCAAGTCATAATACTCTTGCGCGTGAACCGAGTAAAGTTGAAGGAAATAAAAGTTAAAGCTTCGAGACAAACCCTTATCAGCAAAATTCTTCAATGGCAACCGTTTTAGCTATAGAAACCAGCTGTGATGAAACCGCCGTGGCAATTGTTAACAATCGTCAAGTTTGTAGTAGTATTATTGCCTCGCAAATCCCAGTCCATCAGCAGTATGGTGGAGTCGTGCCGGAAGTGGCATCGCGCCAGCATTTAGAAACGATCAATGGGGCGATCGCCCAAGCCTTGCAACAAGCAGAACTAGACTGGGACACAATTGATGGTATCGCAGCTACTTGTGCCCCTGGATTGGTTGGGGCGCTGTTGGTCGGGTTAACTGCTGCCAAAACCTTGGCAGTGGTACATAACAAGCCATTTTTAGGAGTTCATCACCTCGAAGGTCACATTTACGCCACTTATTTGAGCGAGCCAACTTTAGAGGCTCCTTTCCTTAGCTTATTGGTTTCTGGTGGTCACACAAGCTTGATTTATGTTAAGGATTGTGGTGTGTATGAAACTTTGGGCGAAACTCGTGATGATGCAGCAGGTGAGGCTTTTGATAAAGTGGCACGTCTGTTGCATTTGGGGTATCCTGGTGGACCAATGATTGACAGGCTAGCAAAAGAGGGAAATTCACAAGCCTTTACCCTACCAGAAGGGAAAGTCTCCCTACCAGGTGGCGGATATCATCGGTATGATACGAGTTTTAGTGGGTTGAAGACAGCGGTACTACGGTTGGTGCAGCAGTTTGAAAAAAATGGGCAATCTCTGCCAACGGCAGATGTAGCGGCTAGTTTTCAGGAGACTATAGCACGATCCCTCACCAAAAGGGCAATTGCCTGTGCCCAAGACTATGGTCTTTCCACCATTGCTATTGGTGGAGGTGTAGCAGCCAACACTGCTTTGAGACAACATTTACAACGTTCAGCAGAAACTCATAACTTGCGCGTGCTCTTCCCCCCTCTAAAATTTTGCACCGATAACGCCGCTATGATTGGCGCTGCTGCGGCTGACCATCTCAACAGAGGTCATACCTCCCCTCTCACCACAGGCGTTCAGTCTAGACTAGCGCTGACCCAAGTCATGGAGTTGTATCGGCATGAGGAATAAGGGGGAAAGGAACAAACGGAATCACCCAAGGACTTCTCCCCTTTTCCTTTCTTCCTCTCCTTTAGAGCGCTGGAGAACGAGAGAGCGGATGTGAGTAGCAACTGCATCTGGCTGTTCTAACATTGCCAGGTGTCCGCAATCAGGAATTTCGATAAAATTGTCGCCACAGTAGCTGAAAAGAGGGTGAAAGCTAGCTAAATGGCGGACATACTTGGGTTCCATAACCTTGTCTTCCGCACCAGCCAGGAAATAAATCGGTTGCTTAAGTTGAGAAACGAGTTGAGGCAAGTGATTAATTTCTTCTTCTGTTGTAGAATCTAGCAGTGCTCCCAAAGCAGCTTCTGGATCTGCAACAACGAAATCAATCACCCGCTGACGTGCCCAATTGCGCTCCAAAGGGCGTGCTACACTCACTCTGGTAAATAGCAAATCAATCAGAGGCACTTGGCTAAGCCATCTGGGGCGAACTTGCAAAAACCGCTGACCCGCTGAACGAAACTGCTCAAAGGCTTCTTTGAGATAAATTCCACCACCTGAGTTAATACAGATGACTCCTTTAACACATTCTGGCATTTGGGCGGCACCCCAAAGGGCGATCGTACCTCCCAAAGAATGACCAACCAGCCAAGCGCTCTTAACGTTGAGTTGTTGCAGGAGAGCTACTAAATCCTGAGCATAGGCAGCCGGAGTATAAACAGAATCAAAGGGATTAACAACCGCACTACTAGATTTAGCACTTAGGCTGAAATAATTTTGTTCTCGACTAAAATCAGTTTTTAGCCTGGGCTGGGACTCTCCAAAACCTCTTAAATCATAGGAAAGACATTGAAAATCATCTGACAACGGGGAAATCACAGGTTGCCAGTACCCACGGCTATTGAGCCATCCGTGGATAAATACTAAGGTGTGGGGGTAGGAAGTGGGAGCTGTTAGCTCGTATGCGTGTGGAACGCCCAAGATTTCGATGGTTGCCATACTCTTATCGTACCCCCTTCAGGGAGGCAGCTGGGGAGATAGGGAGGTGGGGAGTTGGACAGTTGGGGAGGAGGAGAGAGTAGCAGAGTTTCTTGTTTGACCCCATTGCCCCATCCTCCCACTTTCTCATCTTCCCAACAACTTAGGTCGCACTCCTTCAGCAATTTTGTGACCTAGATCTAGTAAAAACTTCCGTTTTATTTAATTTCTCCTTGGCTTTGCAACAAAATGCTAAAGTTGAAAAGGATTAGTGTGAGACACGCGCTTGCCAACTACTGTCATTGAAAATCCCGAAAACACACAAAAAGCCGTATGTGTAAGAGGGTATAAAGGTGGGTAGTTCGGTGATACGTGAATCAGCACTCTTCTCAGTGAAAAGCAATTCAGTTATACTACCCGAACCGCGTTGGCATGGGTTTTTGGAAAACTTGGTTTAGTACATCAGAAGCTGCCTCAACGACCAGGACAACACCCTTTGAAGAGTATGCAGTGGAAACTGTGGGCAACTCAAGCTCTACTGGTGTTGGCGAACATCAGCAGGAATCTCGCATAGTTTTTAGTACTGAGCGAGATATTGATCTGTATGAACTAGAAGAACTATGTGATTCAGTTGGTTGGTCGCGTCGTCCTCTACGAAAAGTGAAAAAAGCTATTGAGCATAGTTTCCTCGTAGCCTCCATGTGGCAAGTGCGAGGAAACAAAAAGCGACTCATTGGTTTTGCCCGTGCAACATCAGATCATGCCTTTAATGCCACAATTTGGGATGTGGTAGTTCACCCAGAATTTCAAGGGAAAGGGCTGGGGAAGGCACTTATGAAATATGTACTCAAAAAACTTAGGAGTGAAGAAATTAGTAATGTTACTCTTTTTGCTGACCCCCATGTTGTAGACTTCTACCAGACTTTGGGGTTCATGTCCGATCCAGAAGGCATCAAAGGTATGTTTTGGTACCCTCATTAATTTTTAAATAAACACAGTAGCTTTTACCACAAACTAAGCTATAATCTTAGAATTTGACTATTAAATGCTGTTTGCTGTAGAGCCAAAATCGGTAATTTCTCTTGTGGATTATTCCAAACTCTAAGGAACAGGCAAGTAGTTGTTACCTGTTTGAAGTTGGTGAAAATAAGCGAAGCAAAGTTTAGCAAAAGGAAGTGATTGCAAAAAGTCAAAAAGCGTGATAGCATTACAATGCTAATCTAAAAAATTACACAAGTAAGTCAACTAAGGCACTCTTAGTGCTTTACAAAACTAAAGATTAGCTCTGAATGATGCTTTAATCGGGATGTAGCGCAGCTTGGTAGCGCGCCTGCTTTGGGAGCAGGATGCCGCAGGTTCAAATCCTGTCATCCCGACTTGCTACAACAGTAAGTCAAAAAACCCTAGATCTGTAAACGGAGCTAGGGTTTTTTACATAGTCCAGCAGGTAATTAGCCCAAGCCAAGAGCATACTATATCTAAAAAAGACACGCAAGATTTGTTAAACGAGATGAAGCAGCAACTTCCCAACAGATATGGACGGAATTATGAAAAATTTGTCTAGATACCCTCCGGGAAGTTGTCCTGTTGGGCATCTACACATCCTGTCATCCCAATTTGGTAATGCAAATCACTAAATCTTAACCCATAAATGAATCTAGTTTTTTTTCCACAAACCATCAATAAATTAAATCAAAACTTCCAAATTTGAGTTGACTCTGACTGTTAGTTTGATTTGTAAGTGTATGTACAGTTAAATTGCATATTTTCTCGTAAGCTGTAATTGTGCTGTTTTACTATTTATTCTCTACTAGACAAACTTATTTCTTAGCAGAAAATCATTGGAGAAGTACAAAAACGTGTAAACATTGAGACATTTTGCAGCAGCCATAGGAGGAACGATTTAATATTTATTATCGTCAACTATAGCTAAGAAAGCCAATAAAATGGCATGTGACACCTCTGTTAAAGAGGACTTTTTTCGCCGCTCTTGTTAACATACAGCAGGCATCTACGGTTCAAACCCAGTTCCCAACAAGGCGAAATTCAAACACCAACAACAGCACAGTCAATTAGCCAAAAGGATACTATAACTAAAACTAGTTGGATCTGTGTGCAAACCCAACCAATTGTCGGACTTAATTTCAGAAGAGTATTAATGCGAGGAGAAGTCATGAATTTATTAGTTCGCTGGGGCACAACATTAACTTTAGTGGGGAGTACTCTGCTGGCAACAGTTTTTAGCGGAAATGCTCCAGTGCTCGCATTGACAGAACAACAAATTAAAGAAAAATTAGACCCAGTACCTGTGTTTTTGATTACTAACAACCAAGGTGTCCCTCTCACTCGTACTGTGCCTAACAATGGGCAAAATGCACAAAAGAAAGAAGCCACGGTGACAGACGTTTTTATGAGTGGGCAGGAGGCTCAGGCTTTTATCAACCAACTGCGGAACGTGCAAGGCAAAAACCCGAAAATGGCAGAAATGTTAAAAAGCCTGCAAGTGACACCAGTACCCTTGGGAATGATTTATCAGAGACTTCGAGATAATGCTAAAAAACCAGACAGCCTCGTGTTTGCTTTTAATCCTGGAAAGCAGGATATAGAAGGGGCTATGGCATTGCTACGCCAAAGCGGTAAAGAAGTCAAGCAGTTCCCCAGTGTACCGATTTTTATCGTTAGGTCGCCAGAAAAGGGGTATGTTTCTGTCAAACGGAAAACTGACAATAAGGAAGTTATTCCTCTGTTCTTAAGTCAAAAAGACGCCCAAGGTTTGTTGAACCAAGTGAAACAACAAGTTCCTAAGGCTGACATTCAGGTGGTGGACATAGACGGAATCATTCAAACATTGCGAGCAAAAAATGATCCATGGCTAAACCAAGTTACCATAGTCCCCTCTTCTGAAACTATGCAGTATATCGTTAGCAAGCAAAATAATGCACCCAAACCCGCTGCACCTGCTGCTCCCAAGAAATAATAAAATTATGCCTTAAGATAGAGGCATGGCGGATAAGCAGTCATCGGTCACTGGTTTACAACTTTGGCAGTGGCGTAACGCGGCAATTCAAGCTGCGATCGCCACTGGCGTTTCACCTGCTGAGGTAGATTGGTTACTACAAGAGGTCGCTGGGTTAGACCGTTTGGCATTGCGTATAGAATCATTCAAAGACTGGAGTCAGATTCCTTTGGAGTTATCTCTAGGGGATTTGGACAAACTCTGGCAGCGACGATTAAATGAACACTTGCCAGTACAGTATGTTGTAGGAGCTACTCCCTGGCGAAAGTATAAAAT
Source organism: Mastigocladopsis repens PCC 10914 (assembly GCF_000315565.1). NCBI lineage: Bacteria > Bacillati > Cyanobacteriota > Cyanophyceae > Nostocales > Symphyonemataceae > Mastigocladopsis > Mastigocladopsis repens. The sequence goes on from NZ_JH992901.1 coordinate 5,867,520, forward strand.
TGCTGTGTCAAACGCGGTTTTAATTCCCAGACCAGAAACAGAGGACTTGATCGATTTAGCTGTCGCTGCTGCTAGTGAAAGTGGGACGACACCGTTTTTAGAGCAAGGACACTGGGCTGACTTGGGAACTGGTAGTGGCGCGATCGCGATTGGACTGGCAGATGTTTTCAATTCAGCAAGCATTCACGCTGTCGATTACAGTCACGAAGCTCTTGTCGTCGCAATGTCAAACGCCCGAAATTCAGGTTTTGGGGAGCGCATTCAATTTTATCAAGGTTCTTGGTGGGAGCCTCTAGAATCGTTGAAGGGTCAGTTCAGTGGAATGGTGTCGAACCCACCTTATATACCCACCAACATCATACCTACCCTACAACTTGAAGTCGTTAACCATGAACCACATCTAGCTTTAGACGGTGGTGTTGATGGCTTAGATTGTATCCGCCATTTGGTAGAACTTTCCCCCACCTATTTACAACCAGGTGGGGTTTGGCTCATAGAGATGATGGCAGGACAAGCAGATGCCGTGCGAGAAATGTTGCAAAATCAAGGTAGTTATTGCAACATCCAGATTCATCGAGATTTAGCTGGCATTGAGCGCTTTGCTCTGGCATTTAAAAAAAGATAGACGAAAGAAATTGACACTCTCACCTTCACAGGCGAAGCCTGTGAAGGGAGATTCTTGCTTCAACAGGTTTTTCTAGCCCACTGTGGTATAACGAGTTAAAAGCTCTCCCACCGGCACTGACCCCGACAGATTCCCCTCCACAAGCATCTGTTTTACTACCACGGGCTGCCCGACCGCAGTCACAAAATACTTATTCTGATGTATCGTTTGTCTGATTCACAACATTCGACCCCCCTGTTCATCAGGTATTTCTTTTTGGTGATGCGAGTTGTCTGGTGGAGAAACACCAATCTTGCCTAACCCTAACTTTTTTGGTGGCAAGTATATTCTACTACACCAAGGTATTGCGAAGCCATGTTTTTTATTGGTCGCAATTCATCTCACCCTTAAGGCGAAGCCTGTAACGGGAGTCCTCTTGCTTCATTAAGATAGACAAATTTTTGCAATCTTCTTTCTTCTTTCTTCACTTTTTAAAGATGACCCAAGTTTCCTTAGACGCCCTTGTGGCTGGCGTACGTGCTGGTCAATTAGTAAGCTTTCCCACAGATACTGTTCCCGCACTGGCAGCTTTACCAGAACAAGGAGCATTAATTTATGCAGCGAAGCAGCGCAGTCAGGATAAACCCTTAATATTAATGGCAGCAAGTGCTGAAGAAATCTGGTCTTTTGTCACAGGTCGTGGCAATGAGTATGAAATTTGGCAAAGAGTTGCAAAGAAATATTGGCCAGGAGCACTAACTTTGGTATTGCCTGCTTCAGCAAGGGTACCAAAAGCGATGAATTCCGTTTCTGATGAAGATTTTGACCCCCAGAAGGACAAGCCTACTCACCCCATGACAATAGGGATTCGAGTGCCTAACTCCAGGATTGCCCAAACTATTTTGACGCAAACAGGTCCTCTGGCAACCACTAGCGCCAATTTATCAGGTCAACCCCCCTTACAAACGATGGCAGAGATTGAGGCACAGTTTCCCCATGTTTTGACTTTAGCGGCGACGGAATTTAAAGATGAGAGACACGGGATTGGTCTGCCTTCCACTGTTGTAAAATGGACTGAAAAGAATTGGCAAATTTTACGGCAAGGTGCTATAAAGGTAGAGTTTTAAGCCTTGAATTCAGCAGCTAGGGCATTATTTTCTGCATAAGGGGCGTTGCGCCAAGGGCAATTATCGTTTTTGTCGAAGAGCTTATAAACCTATAAAAGGGTGCATCTGAAGGCAGGCAACTCTGAGTTCAGCAAACTCAACTTATTTACAGCGGTTTTCTGTAAGGTGGGCATTGCTTACCAATATCTCAAATGCCTATCACATAAGCTTTTACGGGCAATGCCACCCTACAATTTGTGGTTGAATTTTTTGAAAAGCGCTGTAAGCAGGCTTGGTTTGTCAAATGCTCCCGAACAATTCAGTACTGGGAGTAAGGCACATCGCAGTGCTCTCTACTGAGTACTGTGTGTAAATAATTCCAAAGTTTCCTCTTCTGAAACTGACTCAGAAACAGAAGAATCTTCACCTGTAGCTAGAAATTCAGGATTGGAGGACTGTGTTGGAAAGTGGTGAAATAGGAACTCCGAAGCTTTGTTTTGCGCCTCTAGGGTTAATTAAAAAGGTGATAATTGCCAGATTATGAATTGGAGCAACTGGGTATATCTAGGAGCAGGACTAGCATTGGGGGTAAGTCTTCGTGGGTTATTTGCGCGGCGGGGGGTGTCTTCTAGCTCATCCACAGTATCGTCAGTAGAAGAACAACAGGCTGTACCAGCACTCCTGCAACAGATGAAGGAAACGCAGCTAGCCTATCAAATGGCACGAGAAATGAGCCAGTTTAAGGCGGGGTTTTTAGCACGGACTACCCATGTATTGCGATCGCCCCTCAATGGTCTCATTGGCTTGCATCAGTTAATTTTATCTGACTTATGTGAAAATCCAGAAGAAGAACGAGAATTTATTACTGAAGCTCACGAGCGAGCGCTGAAGCTGCTAAAGCTGATTGATGAAATTCTCAGCGTTGCCAGAATCGAACATGGTACGAACAAATTAAATATTCAGCCTTTAAGACTAGCGGAACTATTGCAGGAAGTTCACAGCCTAACTTATATGCTGGCGGAAAATCGCAATTTTCCCTTCCAGGTACTACCGTCAGATCCAGAATTGTATATCTTAGCAGATCCATTCTGGCTGCGACAAGTATTAGTAAATTTAGTGGAAACTTGCATTGCTCTGATGGAGGAAGGCAGCATTTGTATTTCTGCCAAAGCTTCGCACACAAGCGATTGTGTTGACATTTGGTTGGATGTGCCAACCCATGCTACTCCCCAGAATGAGCCAATAAATTCCATGACGTTGAAAGACAAGCCACCTGAGGTTGAAAGCAAAAACGACGTTCTCTTACCAGGAATGAAGTTATTGCTCAATCAAACTCTTTTGGAAGTCATGGCGGGAAAGTTGGAAATAGTTCCCTCTCCCACCACAAAGGAGCAAGCCGATGATGTAACGAGGCTACAAGTCTCTATCCCCCGAGTGATTCCTGAAGCTGATTTTCAGATGGAAGAGAACTAAAATTATGTTGATTATTTAGCACCATCGTGGTGGTGGAATTAGGTTGGAAACCAATCCTTTCATAGAACTGCTGCTGGTGAGTGGTCATCAAGTAGATACGCTCAACGCGGTTCATGCGCTTATGGCTCAAAACGGTTTCCACCAACTTGCTTCCCAGCCCAACACCACGGTACTCTGGATGAATGGCAACATCCCAAATAGTGGCACGGTAGATGCCATCGGAAGTTGCTCTGGCAAAGCCAACGAGTTGTTCTCCATCCCAAACGGTAATTACAGGGTCACTGTTTGCAATGGCTATGCCCAAATCTTCAATGCTACGACCTTTTGCCCAGAAAGCAGAAACATTTAATAACTGCTGAATCTGATAAAGGTCGATTTCAGACTTGCGATCGCTAAATCGAATCTGAGTATGACTATAATTCATGAATTTTCCCGAAGTGCAGAAGTATATGTGCTATCCTTAATCGGATTTTGCAAGACAGCGGCTGAGTTATATCAATAACAAACTTAAAAAAATTAATACTTTAATTTAACTGCAAACCCATCTCCATAAAGGATGACTTGGTCCTTGTTGACGTATCCGACCAACCTGTTGTTCTAGACGTTGCTTTTCCTGTTGTGGTAGTCCAAATAGGATATTCCGACTTTGCCAAACCAGAACAGCAAGGGTGGTGCCGAGACAAAAAGATAGACCAAGGGTAGCTAAGGTATGATAGTACAGCCCATATCGCACAGCTACCCAGGTAAAATATTGTCGCCATAGAGCAATTTCTGAACGCAAATCCCACACACACACAGGTGCAATAGTCAGCCACAAAAAACTGACAAACAACCACCTGCTGTATACCTGTAGCTGGTGTAGCTTTTGTACTTGTTTGGCAAAAGACGGGTCGCAGCCGTCAGTATACCAGCTATTAAGTGATGGTTGTTCTGGTTCGTCCATAGATGAAGGGGAGCAGGGGAAGGTGCAAAGGTGGGGGAGTATGGGGAGAAGTTTTTTGACTTTTGAGTCTTGACTCTTGACTAATTATCTGCTTGTGCATCAATTGATTCAGCACCGCCTTGAGATAATGTCGATTCTCCTTGACGCTCTCGCCACCAGGTAAGGAGGGTACTGGCGATGAAAATACTTGAATAAGCCCCAGCTGCAAAGCCAACAATCAATGCCAAGGCAAAATTTTTCAGTGTTTCTCCCCCAAACAGAAAGATAGCAAATAATGTCAGTAACACGGTTAAGGTTGTGTTTATTGACCGTGTCAGGGTTTGATTAACTGCGTCATCGACAATATCGGCAATCGGACGATTGGGATTTGTTTTGATGGTTTCGCGAATGCGGTCGTAAATGACAACAGTGTCGTTAACCGAAAAACCTGTAATCGTCAGCAGAGCGACAATGAAAAGGCTATCTACTTCCGTACCTAGTGTTAAACCTAAAATCGAGAAAATCCCTACTGTAAGAAATACATCGTGAAATAGGGCGATGATGGCAAACACTGCGTAGTCCAACTGAAAGCGGACAGCCATGTAGACAACAATGCCAATGAAGGAAACTAAAAGAGCGATTAAACCAGACCTCAACAGTTCTTGCCCCAGGGTAGGACCAACCGTGTCAATTTGGTTTTTTTGTGGGTCGAAAGCGCCTATTTTTTCGCTCAGGGCATTTTGTAGTTGGGTACGTTGCTCTGGAGTTAAGCTTTTTGTCCGAAGTGATATGCCGTTTTCTTTGCCTGTGTCTTTGTCAGCGACAACTTGGATACTGCTGTCACCCAACCCTTGTTGTTGCGCGACTTCCCGCACAACGTTAATATCTATTGGTTTGTCGCAGTTGCCCGGCTTGGTACAATCCCGTTCAAACTGCAACCGCGTACCACCGACAAAGTCTAGACCGGGACGTAGGGGAGAACCAATTTGTTGCCAAGAAATCACCATTGAGATGATACCAGCAAGAATAACGATGGCAGAAATAGTCCACCACAGCGATCGCGATTTGTTGATCCTTAGTTTCATCGAGCCACCTCTGCCTTATTTGTCACTGGCAGGTTCGGACAGAAAAGTTCCGTTTTCCGCAACGCAGGGAAAGAAATTGCCAAAAACATGAATGTGCGACTACAGGTGATAGCTGAAAACATACTTACACCTACGCCCAAAGCTAAGGTCAGGGCAAAGCCTTTCACCAAGCCAGACCCCAACCAGAAAAGCGCAGCACAAGCAATCCATGTTGTGACGTTGCTATCTAAGATACTGGAAAATGCTCGGTAGAAACCAGATTCTACAGAACGATATAGGGATTTACCCGCTCGCAATTCTTCCCGCGTACGCTCAAAAATGAGGACGTTGGCATCAACTGCCATACCAATACTGAGAATAAAACCGGCAATTCCTGGCAGTGTCAGGGTGACGCCTAACAAAGCAAAGCTTGCCCAAGTTAGGAGGGAGTAAATCACAAGAGCTATATCCGCAATCAGTCCTGGTAGTCGATAGTACACCACCATAAATATTAATACTAAAAGCAAACCACCGACTCCGGCATAGATGCTGCTTTGAATACTGTCTTTCCCCAAAGTTGCTCCAACTGTGCGGTTTTCTACAATTTCCACTGGTACAGGGAGTGCCCCACCACGTAGCTGCACGCCTAAGTCATTGGCTTCTTGTGTCGTAAACCGACCTGTGATGACAGCAGCGCCTCCGGTGATACCAGTGGCGGCGAATTCTGGACCTACGGTAGGAGAACTGATAAGTTCATTATCTAGGAAAATACCTATGCTACGTCCGGTACCAGCAAGTTGCTTTGTCAGTTCAGCAAAAAGTTCACCGCCCTTATCATTGAAGCGAATGGCTACATTCCAGTTGCTGCTTTGAGTTGGCTCGCCATAGGCGTCCTCAAGGTATTTACCAGTTAGTGGTGGGTTTATGCTTTCAAATAATTCAGCGATCGCTTCGCTATTCTTTTGCAGTTCTTGCTGATTTTTTTCAATTGCTGCTTTATCGTTAGTCTTTCGCAGTTCTGCCTGCTTTGCCTTAAGTTGTGTTCTGGGTGCTAGAAAAGCAAACAGTTGAGTTTCCGTATTTGGCTTTTGCTTTTTGAACTCTAACTGCGCGGTACCTCCCAGAACCCGTTCTGCTTGCTCTGGGTTATTGACTCCAGGTAGTTGTACTAAAATTTTGTCTGTGCCTACTGCTTGGATGATTGGTTCTGAAACGCCTAGACCATTGATCCGACCTTCGACGACTCTTTTGACAGCTTCCAATTCTCGTTCGGTAATTTGCTGAATTTCCGGTGTGGTTTTCACCTGAATGGTAAGCTGTGAACCTCCCTGTAAGTCCAAACCCAGGGATAGAGGAATTGTAGCAATCACCGTAATGGCGGCGATTACCAACACTAAAATCAAAGCTAATAGCGATCGCTGTCTTTGCATACCCTTACTCGCTGCGACAAACGCTATGATAGCGCTCTTTGGAAGAGTTGTGAGTTGGTAGTTGTTAGTTGATAGTTGGTAGGAACCACTAACTACTAACTACTAACTACTACCCACTATCCACTTTCCATTCCTAAACGCGCAAAGCGATCATTTTTTCCACAGCTTCAACAATTTGCTCTGGTTGAACAATGGTCAATCTCTCCATAGTGCCGTTATAAGGCGTGGGAATATCTTGAGAAGAAAGTCGCAGTACAGGTGCATCCAACTCATCAAATAAGCGTTCATTGATAGAGGCAATTAATTCTGCTCCAATGCCCCCTGTTCTCATGCCCTCTTCCACAATCATGACTCGATGGGTTTTTCTTACGGATGCACCTATTGTATCAAAATCTAGGGGTTTGAGCGATATCAGGTCAATAACTTCGGGGTCATAACCTTGTTTTTCCAAGGTTTTTACCGCTTGCATCACATGATGTCGCATCCGCGAGTATGTCAGAATTGTCACATCTTTTCCCTGCCTGACAACTTCTGCTTTATCTAAAGGCAGCAGATATTCTTCTTCTGGTAAGTCTTCTTTCAAGTTGTACAGCAGAACGTGTTCAAAGAACAACACTGGGTTATCATTACGGATAGCTGATTTCAGCAATCCTTTGGCGTTGTAAGGTGTGGAGCAGGCGACAATTTTCAACCCCGGTACAGCTTGGAAGTATGCTTCTAAGCGCTGGGAGTGTTCTGCACCAAGCTGTCTTCCCACACCTCCTGGACCACGAATGACCATTGGGATTTTAAAGTTACCGCCGGAGGTGTAGCGCAGCATTCCAGCATTGTTGGCTATTTGGTTGAAAGCAAGAAGCAAGAAGCCCATGTTCATGCCTTCAACGATTGGTCGCAACCCAGTCATCGCAGCTCCAACAGCTAAACCCGTAAAGCTGTTTTCGGCGATAGGGGTGTCTAGAAGTCGGAGTTCGCCATATTTTTTGTATAAGTCTTTAGTCACTTTGTAGGAACCGCCGTAGTGTCCTACGTCTTCACCAAGAACGAATACAGTTGCGTCACGCGCCATTTCTTCATCAATGGCTTCCCGTAAAGCGTTGAAGAACAGTGTTTCTGCCATTAGACCTTATATTGCGATTATTGTTCTTGAATCTTATCGCGCATCTGCTCTCTAAGACGGTGAGCGATGCTCCAAAAAGGAGCCGCGCAAAGCGCGTTCGCACTTCTTTTGCTCATATCAGAAGGCTTATTTTTCCCTAGAGAAATGTGCATACATTGTACAAAAAGGCACAAGGCAAAAGTAGCCCAGAGCAGAAGATAACAAGACTTGTACAGTAAGCTGTTTGACCAAGACTGGGGGTGTAGGGGAAAAGAGTCAATGCTCAATAATTTTTCTTCCCCTTTACACCCTTACACCCTTATACCCCTAATTGTTGACGATTTTGGATGGTCGCTTTATTTCCGGAGATTAGCAATACTTATGGATAATTAGGCGGTTAATTTATTTTTCTTTAAAACTATTAATATATTTCGTGCATCTAGGCGTTAAGCTTGTCAGACTCACTTATCTTGCTGATCTTGGAAAAAGCAAGGCTTTTCACCACAGAGGACAACTCGTCTAAATCTATCGGCTTGGCTATGTATCTGTCAAAACCTGCTGATAATGCACGTATGCGATATTCCTCCCCAGCATCTGCGGTTAGAGCAATGGCAGGAATCTTTCCGCCTTGTGATACATCTAAATTTCTCACTTTCAAAAGCAGCGAATAACCGTCTTCATCAGGCAATCTGATGTCACTAATTAAGATGTCCGGTTGAAAACCCGCCAGTGCGTCTAGAGCCTCAACTGCCGAGGTAGCTGTTATAATCTCTGCTCCTTCCCATGAGAACAGGCAGGTGAGTAACTCTCTGGCATCAGCATCGTCATCCACAACAAGCAAGCGCAAACCGTCAAGCTTCAGGAATTTATCACTCATCGACAGGACACAATAATCTAGTTTCCATCTGAACTAGTATAAAGAAGCTTAGTATTGGTGTCTGTACGGTTTCAGACACAGCCAACAACTCTTAATCGATTCCTCTGGAATGACGCCCTGATTCTTAACTTAACAACCGTGAGAACTCGTCAGAGATAACTCGATAGCACTCGCAAGCTGTTGCTTCCAAAGCCTCTCGATTGACGATGGTAATTTTACCACGGGTGTAGCGGAGCATTCCCGCTTGTTGAAGAGTGCCAGCAGCCACCGTGACGCCAGAGCGTCGCGTGCCCAGCATCTCGGCGATAAATTGCTGAGTCAGAGGAAACTCCTCTAAGTCCACGCAGTCCTGAACTAAAAGCATCCAGCGGGCAAGTCGTTCCTCTATGGTATGAAAGCGGTTGCAGGCTGCTGATTGTGAAACTTGGGTGAGTAGCGCTTGACAGTAGCGCAGCAGCAGTCTTTGCAGCTCTCCACCCCGATGGAACTCGGTTTTAAAAATATTTGCATCCATCCGCATACCAGCATCTGGAATTTGCACAAACGCTTGATTGTTCGTAATGTTGCCGCCTAAAATTACCGGGAGACCCACCATCCCTTCAGAACCCACTAAGCCAACTTCAATGGTTGAACCGTCTTCCATAGTGGTGATTAAAGAAATCACTGCCTGATGGGGAAAATAGACGTGTGTGATCGGTTCATTTGGCTCGTAGAGAACTTGATGGAGTGGAAGTGTGACAAGTTCCAAGTGGGGTACAAGGCGTTGGTATTCACTTGCAGGCAAAGCGCCAAGTAGCCGATTTTGTATTGGCACGGAATCTTTGGCTATGGGCATTAGAAGTTTTCCTAGATGTGGTTGTGTTTAAAAAGGCGTTCCCCCGCAAAGCGGGGGAACGCCTGCTTCAAGGCTCTGTCTCGACCTCAACAAATGGAGGCTCCGCCTCCATATTTTCATTTAAAAGTATCCACGTTCCTTAATAGCCAGCCTCTTTGAAGTGGAAACTTGGCGAATCGCTGACCTGATTGACCTGACCCACCTGATTGATTGGAGGAGCTTGATTAACTGGGTTTTCAGGAAACCTTCTGGGTCTTCCTGGCTTACGCTTATGTCTTTGATTTATCGATTTTTCGCTAGCTGCAGCCAGTTCTTCTGGTGTACATTTGAACAGCCGCAATGCGTCTAAAAATTTTTTGGGTGTCATGGTAGGTTCTGTTCGCCCTGCTTCCCAGTTGCGAACACTAGTTTCACTAATTGCAAGCCTGAAGGCAACCTCCGCACGGCTAAGCCCCGCACGCTCTCTCAGGACTTGCATATCCATACCCAATGCTCCCTTTCCAAAACTATAGTACTTATTTATTAAATCAATTGACGTAAAAAAGCCAACTGAGGATTATTTGTTAACTATATTATTTTATAATCTATTACTTACGTATCTGGCAAACGGGCGATAACCCTCACCCCTGAAAGTCACTGTTTTCCTACCCTTGGGGAATCAGCCTCTATGAATAGTGTAAATTGATGTGGCACGGAAACAGTCTTGGCGCTCAAATGTATCTCCAGATTAGAGGATAATCTCACACCAAGACACAAAGACACCTAGATTGGCTCCCAGCCTTTGCGGCTTAAGGTGAGATTATCAGCAAAGTTATCAAAATTTAATTTTGTGGCACTTGAGGCAACCACAGTCTAACGCAACCACCGCGCCATATCTTTGGCATGATAGGTTAAAATCAAGTCTGCTCCAGCGCGTTTAAAGCCGATGAGAGTTTCCGTTACCACACGCTGTTCGTCAATCCAGCCATTCAAAGCTGCGGCTTTAATCATAGAATACTCACCGGAAACGTTGTAAGCCGCAACAGGCAAGTTGCAAGCTTCCTTAACACGCCAGATGATATCCATGTATGCCAAAGCTGGCTTCACCATCAGCATATCAGCGCCTTCAGTGATATCGAGTGCAATTTCTTTGAGGGCTTCGGTGGCGTTACCGGGATCCATTTGGTATGTTCGGCGATCGCCAAACTGTGGGGCTGAATCTGCGGCATCTCGAAATGGACCGTAGTAAGCTGAAGCATATTTCGCAGCATATGACAAAATTGGGGTATCTTGGAATCCAGCTTCATCCAATGCGCTGCGAATGGCTTGCACAAATCCATCCATCATCCCAGAAGGTGCAATGATATCTGCTCCTGCTTTTGCCTGAGAAACTGCTGTTTTGCCTAGTAATTCCAGTGTTGGGTCATTCAAAACCCGTCCGCTTAAGTCACCCACTTGCAAATAACCGCAGTGTCCGTGACTGGTGTATTCACACAAACAAGTATCAGCAATCACAATCAAATCGGGTACTGCTTCTTTAACAGCGGTAGCCGCTTTTTGAACAATACCGCAATCATGCCATGCGCCAGTGGCATCTACATCTTTGTCCGCAGGTATGCCAAATAAAATAATGGCGGGAATTCCCAGGTCGTAAACCTCTTTTGCCTCTTCCACTATTTTATCTACCGAAAGTTGGAAGACTCCAGGCATAGATTTGACTTCATTGGCAATTCCCTCACCTGGTACGGCAAACAGAGGGTAAATTAAGTCACTTGTAGTTAAAACTGTTTCGCGTACCATGCGGCGTAGTTGTGGATGGGTACGCAGACGACGGGGGCGATGAGTAGGAAACATAGGGCTTTTTAAAATTAACAACTAACTTCTGGGGCAATGCTGCACTCAGGGCGCTTGCTTACCCCATGAAGTATAGTACGACGCGCTTAAGCCAAGTTTTCACTCTATTATGAAACATTAAGAAGTACAGGTTGCCTCGCTGCCTCTTGAATGCTGTTGACCTGCTGGTTGAGCCGAGCGACAACGTCGGAACCAACAGTGCGGCTGATGTATGAAGCAGCATCACCAGCAAACTTGTGACGTTGTGGGGTAATTTTGTATTCTACAGCTCTATTGCCAAACAAAAATTTTAAAAAATCGCTCAATTTCTCCCTCTGGACGTCATTAAAAATTAATGGTGATGTGCGTGCAATTAGTGCAGAATAAATAGTCCAGCAGCCCATAGTTTTTTGATGAACGACTAAAGGCTAATGACTAATGACTAAAAAACCCGGAAAATGAAGGGATAACGGAAGGGTTTATCTGGATCGTTAAGAACATGGAAAATCGCCCAAATTGTCAGTCCCCAATGCAGCAAATACCCTAAACCAGCCAGTGGAATCAACAATCCAAAGCTGACAAAAATCAGTACTGCAATAATAGCTCCCCAGAGCCATACATTAAAGTGGAAATTGATGGCTTCTTTGGCGTTATCTTTGACAACCGGATCGTCAGTTATGAAAAGTATGCCAATGGGTAATCCTATAGATATGAACGTAGTACTCAAGAAGATTGCTCCATGACTCAGTGCTGATAAAAGCTTTCGCCTATCGGTGTCGTACATTTGTTTCTCCCATGCAGTTAGGTTTGTGATTATATAACGACCCTATCACGAGCATTGTTGTCTTAAGATTAAAAGACTCGCTAAAGTTGGAAAAAGTTAAGTTAAGTTAAGTTACAACGAATCAAATACATTATGTCTACTGAACTTCAGTCGGAACTGCACCAAGCAGTTGATCGCCGCCGCAATTTTGCAATTATTTCTCACCCAGATGCTGGGAAAACGACACTGACAGAAAAGCTACTGCTGTACGGAGGAGCCATTCATGAAGCTGGTGCAGTCAAGGCAAGACGGGCGCAGCGCAAAGCAACCTCTGACTGGATGGCAATGGAACAACAACGAGGTATCTCGATTACCTCTACAGTATTGCAGTTTGAATATCAGGACTGTCAGATAAATTTGTTAGATACGCCCGGACACCAGGATTTTAGTGAAGATACCTATCGTACTTTGGCAGCAGCAGACAATGCCGTGATGCTGATTGATGCGGCGAAAGGTTTGGAACCCCAGACGCGGAAGTTGTTTGAAGTGTGTAAGATGCGCGGCATACCTATTTTCACATTTGTTAACAAACTCGACCGTCCGGGAAGGGAACCTTTGGAACTGTTGGACGAAATTGAGCAAGAATTGGGCTTGCAAACCTATGCTGTTAATTGGCCCATTGGAATGGGCGATCGCTTCAAAGGTGTTTATGACCGCAAACAACAACAAATTCACCTGTTTGAAAGAAGCGCCCACGGGAGTCGCGAAGCTGTGAATACAGTGGTTGAGTTGGGTGATGCGAGAATAGAAGAACTTTTAGAACAAGACCTCTACTACCAACTGAAAAACGATTTAGAACTGCTAGAAGGGGTGGGACCAGCATTAGATTTGGAATTGGTACATCAAGGCAAAATGACGCCTGTTTTCTTTGGGAGTGCCATGACCAACTTCGGGGTAGAGTTATTCCTCAAATACTTTCTGGATTATGCCCTCAAACCTGGTCTCCATAACAGCACTGTTGGTGAACTTCCCCCAATATACCCAGAGTTCTCTGGGTTTGTCTTCAAGCTCCAAGCAAACATGGACCCCAAGCACCGCGATCGCGTCGCTTTTGTCCGCGTCTGTACGGGTCGGTTTGAAAAAGATATGACAGTGAATCACGCCCGCACTGGCAAAACTATCCGCCTGTCTCGCCCACAAAAATTATTTGCTCAAGAACGGGAATCCATAGATGTGGCTTATGCTGGTGATATCATTGGTTTGAATAATCCTGGTGTTTTTGCAATTGGTGATACTATTTATACTGGTCAAAAGCTGGAATATGAGGGTATTCCCTATTTCTCACCAGAGTTGTTTGCAGTTCTTCGTAACCCAAACCCTTCCAAGTTCAAGCAATTCCAAAAAGGTGTTTCTGAGTTGCGCGAAGAAGGGGCTGTGCAAATTATGTACTCAGTGGATGAAGCTAAACGTGACCCAATTTTGGCAGCAGTGGGTCAGTTGCAATTTGAGGTGGTACAGTTCCGGTTGCAAAACGAGTATGGAGTGGAAACTCTCCTAGAACTGTTGCCTTACAGTGTCGCCCGTTGGGTTGAGGGCGGATGGGAAGAGTTGAACAAGATAGGACGCTTATTCAATACAACAACAGTGAAAGACAGTATGGGGCGTCCAGTGTTACTGTTCCGTAATGAATGGAATTGTCATCAATTACAAGAAGACCATCCAGCATTGAAATTGAGCGCTATTGCTCCAGTTGTTGGACAACAACTGACAAATGATTCAAATAGTTAATGGTTAATGGTATCACAACTAACAACTCTCAACTCTCAACCAACCACTAACAATTTTCTAACGCAGTTGCTTGAAAAAGCCGAAAGAGGGGTATTTTAAGAAAGACCAGAGTGAGAGAATTTTTATGCCTTCACATCCCGAACCATCTTTGGAGGCAGGTTTATCCGCAGTTAAGCAGGGTGATTTCCAAAGTGCGATCGCAACTCTAGAAGCAGTAGTGGCAGGAGTTGGCAACAGCAATGCTCTTTTACAAGCGCAGATAGGCTTAGTTGTGGCTTATGCAAAGAGCGGCAATATTCCAAAGGCGATCGCCTTATGCGAGACTCTCACTCAGAGTCAAAATCCCCAAGTTAAGCAGTGGGCAGATCGGACTTTAGAGCAGTTGACGCTACCCCGCAAAGGGAGTGAAACATTAACAACTGATGTCACTGGATTTGTCCCTTTTGAACAGGACAAGGGGACGCGAGGACAAAGGCACAAGGGGATAGGGGAATTAGGAGAGGAACGGCCCCTCATCTCCCCACTTCAGCCTCCTCCTCCTGCAATCCGCGAAAACCCTAGACCACTGACAATTCATTGGCGACAAGCAACAAGAGCGAAGACTTGGCAACCCCTACAACAGCAGAACTTGTTACCCTTTCGGCTGCTGATAGCAGGAACATTTATTGCTCTGTTTTGGGTGATGCGGGAACTGCTGGTATTGGTGATGCGATTTATCAATGATATCCTCGTAAAATTACCTTATTTGGAGCCAATACAAGTTTTATACGCTAATCCTACTTCATTGTTGCTACTTGTATTGTTCATCTTGATAGGCTTGTCTCCTTGGTTGCTAGACCGAACACTCACAGTTTTCTACGGTCGGCGAGAACTAGAGCAGAACACTTTAGATCAATACAGCAAAGAAACAGTCCGGGTGCTGCAACGTTTTTGCCAGCAGCGAGGTTGGCAGTTACCAAAACTTGGTGTCTTGCCATTGGCGGTACCCTTGGCATTAACCTATGGGAATTTACCCCGTACTGCCCGAATTGTAGTGAGTCAGGGGCTATTAGAGCAACTGGCAGATGATGAGATAGCTACAATTTACGCCAGTCAGCTC